>JAZQWO010000017.1:0-82457 GCA_045632405.1 Eubacteriales bacterium
AAATTTAAGAAATGAAAAACCAAATAATCCTTATGATTTTAAGGTTGATAGAACAAGCGTTTTAGGTAATCCATATTACATGTTTGATGAATGTATGAGAGATGATGTTTGTAATAAATACGAAATGTACTTTTACAAAAAACTTAAAACTGATACTGCTTTTAAATCGGAGCTTGTTAAGATTTTAAGAGCATATAAGCAATATGGTAAAGTTAATTTATTCTGTTGGTGCTATCCGAAAAGATGCCACGCAGAAACAATAAAAAAATGGTTAGAAAAGGAGATTTGATTATGATAACTGATAACCAAAAGCCAATATTCGATTTAGCTGAATTGTTAGATGAAGCTAAAGATAGAATAGAAGAAAAATTATACATAGAAGGCGAGGTGAGAAAATGAAAATCTACAAAGGTACTAAAGAAGATAAAAGGGCTTTCGTAAAGGAAGTCCTTTCTGATTTATTAGTAATGTCTAACTCAGGTTGGTATGGAGCTGAATATGAATACATACCAAATCAAGGCGAATACGTTCACTTGTTAGATAAAGATGGTGTAAGATGCCGTCAAATTGAAGTTACAGCAGACAGTATAACTGCTATTATTCACGATGTTTTCAAACAAATTTAGGAGGAAATAAAAATGGGACAATACTATAGACCTGTATTAAAAATAAATAATAGAATTGAAATTCTAAATAGAAACTTAATCATTGACGGACAAGAAGAATACATGATGGCTAAATTAACCGAACATTCTTGGATCGGTAATTGGCTTATGGAAACTGTTTGCAACAAAATTTACAATTCAGATAAGCCTGTAAGACTTATTTGGATGGGTGATTATGCAGACGATTTTGCAAATGACCTTGAAAATACTTTTAACGGTTTAACTAAAAAACAAATTATAAATTATCGTAATGCTGCTTGGGGAGAGCCTGATAGAAGTAAGGCTGTTGAACGAGCAGGTTTTGATTTTGAAGGAAAATACATAGTAAATCACACCAAAAAAGAATATGTTGACTTTTCTCTCTACTATAAAACAAGTGTTATGAATTGTGCAGGAGATAAATGGTGTATGCACCCACTTTCACTTTTAACTGCTATAGGAAATGGATATGGTGGTGGAGATTATAGAAGCCCTACATTAGCTTCAACCGTTGATTTGGTTGGTTATTGGGCTTGGGATGAAATAAACATCACAGACAATATACCTAAAAACTATGAATTACTACAGCCAATATTCAAAGAAACAGGCTGGGAAGAAACGGAGGAAGAATAAAATGACATCAACTGCTAATGTATCTGTTGTTATAGGTTCTTGGGGTTCATATAACGAATGTAACGAAAGAGCCTTAGGTTCTGACTGGATTAACCTTTGCGACTATTCTGATTGGGATGAAATCGCAGAGGAACTAAAAAAGCAAGGATTTGAGCTTGACGGAATAGATGAAGAATTGTTCATTCAAGACATAGAAGGCATTGACACTTCAAGCAAAAATTGGGACTATACTAACCCAGAAAAATTTTTCAACACTTTAAAAGAGTCAGGCATTATGGATGATGCTTATAAATTCCAAGTATTCCAAGCTTTCCTCGAAGTTAAAGGATTTAGCGAATGGGAGGAACTTGTAGAAAATCTTGGTGAGGATTGGGACTCGGACATTTGGTTGTATAAGGACTCCGATATGTACGATATTGCATACCAATTCATTCAAGAACAGTTTAGTTTCAAGATACCAAGTTGGCTTGAAAATTACATTGACTATGAAGCCTACGGAAGAGATTTAAGCTATGATGGCTATTACGAATATTCCGGCGGCATTATAGAAATTAGATAAAGGAGATAATTATGACAAAAACTGAATTATATTCCAAAAATTTTGAAGCTGCCGTTGAAGAATTGTGTTGGGAAACTGACGGTATTACTTCATACGAGGTACTTAAAGATTTTGCTAAAGAAAAAATAGATGAAGAAAATCTGCTTATAGCAATCCACATATTAAAATCTATTCTACGTAACAGTACCGAATATTACGCTTATGATTACACAATGGGAACATTAGACACTCCAAAGCCTTTATGTAAATTAGAGGATTTGGAGTGCTTTTGCTTTTCATAGAAAGGGGGTGAAAAAATGAAAAACATTAAACAACTATACCCTATCTTAACTGCAATTCAATCTATCAATCAAACAAACGGACATAGAGACGATGATATTGCTAAATTGCTTGAATATATTTCAATCTACATTACCAATAGCAATTACAATATGATAACTCTAACCTGCATTGGCAGAACAAAAGAAGAAATAATGCCAGAACTTAATAAGCTTCTTGGCGAAGAAACCAAATATTTAGAATTTATAGAAAGAAGGACTCAAAAATGACACCATATAAGGATTTAGCACACATTCATTCACTAAACGGTGAGGTTAAAGAAGTTACTGTACTTGCTATTGATACAGATAGCGAATCAACAGCAGTTTACACAGTAGAATATAATGGGGTTAAATGCAAAGCAAGATTTAATCCCTTTGTAGGTATGCTCTATGCAGATGATAAATACGAAATCATAAAGGAGAAATAATTATGACTTATCAACAACTTGTTGACAAACAACAAAAAGAAGTAAACGAATTTCCTCTTGGTGCTGCATATAATAAAAAGCAATTTGAGGAAATGATGGCAAAATGGAACTTAAAGCCAACTGACACAGACCAAATAACAACTATAATGAATGGAGTTTTCATTAGAAAAAGTGATATTCCAGCATATATAGAATTGGTTAATAAGCTTCACAACGAAACACAGGAAGCTATTAAAAATGACGAAACAGGTGATGGCTTTGTATATCAAATGTTTGCTTATGAACTTGATAACCATGAATATAGTGTTACCTATGACCTTGAGGAAACATTAGATGCTCTTGGTTATACTATAGAAGATATACAAAATGACAGAAAATTATCTCACGGACTCAAAAAAGCTCTCAAGAGATATAGATAATATTACATAAAGGAGCAAGGAACAATGAAAACTAAAATCACTAAGTTTTATGACGATACAAGTGATTACGAATTGCTTGAAGAAACAAGACAATATATGTTTGATAACTACGCAGAACAAGAGGGTTGGGAATCCATTGACGAGATTTCCGACTCTCTTGTTTATTATGAAATAAACGAGCTTCATAGACTCGAATGGATAGAATTAAAACTCTATCTTGATGACCTTTTTGAACAAAACGAAATGTTCTTAATAAAAGGTGTCTGTGGACGTTGGAACGGCCCATCTGAGTGCGGCAGATTTATATATTCAACTGATGAGCTATTTGAATTTATACGCCACTTAGATTACACTTGCTTCTATGAAGAAAACGGACATTTTTACATAGAAGGTTATCACCACGACGGACGTGATAGATATGAACTTAAAAAGCTCACAAACAAAGGGCGAGAATACGCAGATAATAACTTATATATGAATGATAGAACCGTTCACGAAACTATTATGAAATATAACCTATTCTCCGCCTTGCCTTACTTTTCAAGATTGGTAGGTGCTTACTAAATGAATAATCCGTATGGATATAAACTTTTAAGACAAAAGAAGGGTGAGAAATACAAACTCGCCCACTATTGTCCTACTTATGACTTTGCAGAAAAAATAATTGATATGTTCAAAAAACGAAAAATAATCGTTTTGGGAGAACCGAAAGACGCTATAAAAAAATCCAAATGGAAAATTGTTCCCATAACTAAATATGAGGCTGCACAAGCTGAAAAAGATGTTCCCTTCTGACGTTATAAACGCAATTGGGATTTTTTACTTTATAACAAAATTTTAAGAAAACAGGAGATTATTAAAAATGAGCAAAATAGCTTTAGAAGCAAAGACTGAGGAACACGAAATATTAAAAGCGTACCTTGAAGAAAATGCAAGTGATATACTTATCGAAAAAATAAATAACGGTGTTAAAATCCAAAAGGATGGTAAGACACTCATAAATAAAAAGACCTTTGAAACGTTTATGGACTTTGCAGCCGAAGAAGCCTTAAAATTGGCTAAAAAGGGAGCAAGATATGCCGCATTTGAAGGTTCGATAATAATTGGTTGGTTAATACACTACTTTGAAGAAGAATCCATTGAAGGAACTTTATACAACGAGGACGGCAGCGAATATAAAAAGCCTGTTACCGTTAAGAAACCTGCATATAAAACAGAAGTTAAAATTGAAGCTAAACCACCTGAAAAGAAGATTGGTGAGGTTATTTCAATGTTTGAAGGATTAGAAGATATATTCCCTAATACAAAAAATAACAACGGCTCTGATGATAATAATGACGACATAATTGAAGAAAACGAACCTGAAATTGAAAAAGAGGTTATTGAAGAACCTGCCCAAAAAATCGAAATTGAGCCACCTATTGAAGAAAAGCCAAAGCCTACCTTGTATGACACATATATGGAAGTGCAAGGCAGATACCCCGACCACGTTATAATGAAGCGTATGGGCGATTTTTACGAGGTTTTTGGCGAGAACGCTACTTTAATCGGCAACGAGTTAAATATGACTATAACAAGCCGAGAATTAGGTAATAATCACAGATTTGCTATGATTGGCTTTCCGTTTCATTCCCTTGATGCTTACATCAATAGAATACTTAAAAATTACTCTATCGTAATCATTGAAAACGGTGAGGAAATTGTAAAAAATAAAATAGAGCCTGTCAAAATTGAAAACGAGGGAATTGTTGTTGATAAAAAGACAGGTGAGGTAGTGGACGAGGAATTGCCATATAGCATTGAACACGTTGCTATCTTAGCAGAAATATTTGGTATGGAAAATTTGGAGGGCTGCTAAAATGAAAATTGAAAAGATTAAGCCTATCCCTAAATATATATTAAATCTTATTAAAAAGACAGATTTAAAGAGCTATAAGGCTCAAAACGGCTTTACAAGATACTACTCCTATCTTACTAAAAATGACGGTGAGCTTGTACAGGTTATTGTTGCTGTAAAAAACAGATACGCAAAATGGCTTTGTAAACAGGTTGTTGTTCACTCTATAAACTCAAAGGATTGCTTTGTAAAGGACATAGCGTTATTCTGGATAGGTGGATATACGACAAATTGGTATCCGGAGGGATATGGTCGTAAGGTTTGGTATGCAGACGGTGAATGGGGAAAGGCTGATGATAAATATTTCCACATTTGGTGTCCTTGCGTAAACAAAGAATACGTTGAAAAATTCCCTAAATACAAATACTGTGCATATAAAGAATATCCGTATAACGATTTCTTTAAATACCTAAAGGTATATGATAAATTCCCACAAGCAGAATATTTAGTTAAAATGGGCTTGCCCGGAAGAGCCATGAGCATTATGCTTTTAAGACAATGCAAAAAGGACAAGTCCTTCTGCAAGTGGTTATTTAAAAATCGCAATAAAATAAAATACGGTGGCTACTATGTAACCGCTATTCTCTTGGCTTACAAAAAGGGTTGGGAATTAGATAGAGCTCAATCCTATGAGGCTGCAAGAAAAAGACTCATTTGCGAAGAAGATTATCAACCTGTAAGAGATATGCTTAAAAAGAGGGGTGATTACGAAAAATTTATCAAATACTTAGAAAGCAACAGAATATCTTATAGAAGCTATTTGGACTACATTGAAGCCTGCAATTATCTTAACGTTGATATGGATATCGACAAAAATAGGTATCCTCACGATTTTAACGTATGGCACGATATACGCATAAATGAATATGCAAGTGCTAAGGCAAAGGCTGATGCTATTACAAGAAAAGAATTTATTGCTAAATTTAAAACTATATCTAAAAAATATGAGTCTTTACAGGAAAACTGCAAAGGCTCATTTCTTTGTATTATAGCCAAAAGTCCTAACGAGCTTGTTAAAGAAGGAAATGCCTTGAACCATTGTGTAGGAAAAAGAGGTTATGACAAAAAATTCGTTGATGAAGAAACGCTTATTTTCTTTGTTCGTGATAAGGAAAATCCTAAAGTGCCGCTTGTTACCGTTGAATATTCTTTATCAAGAAAACAAGTGCTACAATGCTATGCTTATCACAATTCTACGCCATCAAAGGAAATAACGGATTATGTTTACAATGAATGGTTACCACACGCAAATAAGCAATTAAAGAAAATATTAAAATCTGCTGCGTAAGGGGGTGATTATATGATACTTGAAGTTACGTTCTTTAACTACAAGCAATTAAAAGCATATTTAAAAGAAAAGCAATATGACTTTAATAGCCCAGAAGAATTTCACAAATGGTTATTTGAATTTTTTGAAAATGGAAATACAATAACCGTTATGGGTGAAGAAATTGACTATCAATACTGCATTGAACTTATTTAATTAAAAAGGAGAATTAAAATGAATACTTATTACAGAATTACAGCTTATCACAAGGAAAAGGATTTTTCGGTTATACTTGACACTTATCAGATGTTTCAACAATTATGGGAATTTAGCGCCTTGCTCGTTGAAAAGGGCTTTGAAATATTAGAGGTAGGCAGGCCTGCTAAATTCGGTGAGGGTAATACGCCTATAACCGATAAATACCCTAAAAAGTTTGTAGTCAGAGCTACGCAAGACGGAAAGCCTGATTACAAATATGTAAATGATAACGGGGATACCAAAAAAGCAATTTGCGTTAATTTTAGATATTATATTCCTCAAAAGTAAATAACGATAGCCACCTGTGAGAATAGATGTTTCTACTCTTGTAGGTGGCTATTTTTGTTTAATCTTCTTTATCAAAATCGTATAAAGCAGAAGTATAGTTTTCTACCTTAAGGCTTTTTCCTCTTGCTCCGCCGGATATAACTGTATGTCCTTCAGCTTCAAGTAATACTTTTTGCTCTTCTACTGTATGTAAAAACCTGTCTTCGTATAAAAAACCTCTTGAAGTAACTACTCTCCAATACGGATATTCTCTATTAAAGGCCGCTTGAAGTGGTCTTTGACCAACTATTTCAACTCTTGGAACATTATATTTTTTTGCTAAATACTTTGTAATATCATCATAACGAGTAATTTTTCCCGTAGGTACTCTTTTCAATATTTCAATATATTCGGAATAATCAATTTCCTTACAAGGCAATGCAGGAATATATACAACATTCTTTATTTCATCCTTTGGCATATCAGGAAGCTTGGCATCAAATGGAAGTCCTCTTTCCATAACTATACGCTTTAAAAACATTCTTATTGCATTAGGCATATCTAAACCCATGCATTCAAGAATATCAGTTGCTTCCTTTTTTAATTTTTCATCTACTCTGACTTGAATAAAACACTGTTCCATATATTTTCCTCTATGTGTAAGAATTTGTAATACATATTATAACATATGAAATTTAATTTAGCAAGTGTTTTTTGAATATATAAACTACTCTATAGCCGTTTTTTAGAATTTATATCAAGCAGATAGTTATATAACTCTCTATCTACCGCCTCATATTCTTTTAGTGCAGATGACATTTCGCCATTAACCTTTCCATCTCTTAAAGCTATCGAATTTGCAAGTGTTAGCTTTCCAATGGCATTTATAGAACGTAATATTAACACGTTTTCCCTTTCAGTATCTTCTCTTAGCCGCTTATCCGTTGCATCTTTTTTAGAAAGGTGTCTTTTAATCATATATACTGCTACACCACTAACAATTGTTGCCACTGCACTCAATAAAAGTGAGATTGTTGAATCCACATTTATCACCCCCTTCTGTCGATTTTATTCATTGTTTTGCTTATTCGAATTGTCAATAAGCTTTTTTAACTGCTTCCATATTTGATTCGAACCAGTAGCACTTAAACCGCTAAATATACCAATTGTGAATGAAGATATGTATGTTCCACTCGGCAAAATTTCAGGGCAAATAATAAACAATACTATTCCTATCCCTGCTCCTAAAAAAGCAGAAATGATTGGCAATAAGGCTTTAATTTTTTCATGACTTCCTACAAATACCTTTATTCCTTCTATTAACAGATAACATATGATAACAATTACAGGCACACCTGTCATATTATTCAAATCCATTTTACTGTCCTCCCATATAATAATTTTTACCTTCGTTTTTATAAATGCACTCGGTGCAATTCTTTTCAACGCATGCATCCTTTATTTTGCAATGCTGATAAAAAACATCATTGACATCATTAATAGCAGTTTTTTCTTCATTCGCTTGAAGCAAATTCTCCAGTTCAGAAATGCAACTATCAAATTCGTTTGCTAGTCCTTGCATTTTTACAACCAAATCATTGATTTGTTCTTTTTCGTTTTCCTTCATAATATCTCCCTTCCGTTGCTGACGACTTCATATTAACATTTATATATGACAATGTCTGTCACCATTAAAAAACTTTTTGAAGAAGTACAAAAGAAAATTTTTAAAGGTGACAGGCTGTGTCATGTTTAACTGTTAGAATCTCCGTAGGAAAGGAGGTGGGTAGCTTATGAGTGCTTCGGAACGTCAAATGAAAATACTTAGAATCTTACATAGGCGTAGGCATGAAACCATTGCAAATTTAGCAAAAGAGCTTGGTGTTTGCGCAAGAACTGTAATTCGTGATATCGAAGAGCTTAGCGTTGACGAGCCTATTTATACGCAAGCTGGACGATATTATGGCGGTGTTTACATTGACACATCTTATTCAATGAACAAAATGTATTTTGAAGAGCAGGATCGGCTCTTGATAGAAAAAATAGTTGCTGACATAGAAAACAATACATATTGCACATTGAATGAGGACGAGCTAAAGCAACTCAAAAGGCTACTTACCGATTATTCCAAGCCAAAAAACAAGGAGGAAATATGAACGCGAAAGAAAAAAAGCTCATTTTAGAGCTTTGCAAATTTCAAACACAAAATAAAACAGATTTAATTTCACTAATTAACGAAGGACAAGCCTCTTCTTCCGTACTTGGAGAATTATTTTACAATCGTATAGCAGGAGTTGCCTACGGAGTATTAAGAGATTCCGGCTTGCTCGGCAAGGTGAATCGAGAATTTAGGAATTCATTACATAATGCGTATTTGCAAAATATTGAACGAAACAAAAGCTTTTTTAAGTGTCTAAAATATGTTTCACAGATTTTGCAAAAAACTGAAAATGATTATGTAATGCTAAAGGGGGCATATTTATGCTCGCTATATCCGCTTGGTTACAGAACATCAAACGATATTGACTTGTTAGTAAATCCTAAATCAATTACAAAGATTGAAAAGCTTTTATTAGCAGAGGGCTTTATGCAGGGAAATGTTCGTAACGGCTCTTTTGTTCCTGCTGACAGGCAAGAAATTATCTCTTCAAGAATGTCAAGAGGCGAAACCGTCCCATTTATTAAAGAGGTTAATTTGCCTTTTATGAAGTATCTTGAAATAGATATTAATTTTTCATTGGGCTTTTCAAGTGATGACGGTGAAGCAGTAAATGACATTATACGAAATGCAAGATTCGTAGATATTGGCGGTTTTATAATTCGTATTCCAAGCGAAAGCCATTTCTTTTTACACTTATGCTCACATCTTTGGAAGGAAGCAAGCACATATCCATGGATAGAAATGAAGCGTGATATGAGTTTATACAAATATTGCGACATTTATATGCTTATGCATACTTTACCCGTTGATATTATGGATGAAATAGTTCAGAGTGCAAAGAAATACGGTATTGAAAGAGATTGCTTCTGTACTCTTGCGCAAACAAAAGAGCTGTTAGGGGATAACAACTCTGTTTACGATATTTTCATTGATAAATTTGATGTGGATACAAGCGAGGTTGATACTGTTATCTATCCTAAAGAAAAGAAGCTTTATTCCTATACAGAAAGAAACACAATAAAAAGATTATTCCATAATGACAGGAAATCACTACTAAAGGAGGTAGGCGAATGGAAAGCTTAAGAATGAAAAAGCACAATACGAATGGTTGCTTAATTACATTTTGTGGCTTAGACGGTTGTGGCAAAACAACAATGATTAAAAAATTCAACCAATGGTTTCAAAGAGAATATGGAGTATTCCCCCATTTAACTCGTGAGCCAACAGATTTAGTTCGCAATTCAGAAATATTCCGAACCTTTATGGACTGCAAAGACAACAGTAATTTTGAATACAAAAGCTTGTCTTTGCTTGCTGCTTCTGACAGAGTTCAGCACTCTAACAAGATTATTGCACCACTTTTAAGGGAAGGCAATACGATTATTAGCGATAGGTATTTTTATTCCTGTCTTGCAAATTTAAGAGCAAGAGGATACAAACTTGATAAGTGGATTTATGAGGTATCTGAGTCAATTATACAACCGGATATTGCTTTCTTTATTGATGTTCCTGTTGAAATTGCTATCGAAAGGGTACGAAAGAGACCCGAGGAAAAGGACAGATATATTGATGTTGAATTACAATGCAAGCTTCGTGAGGAATACAAAAATATTTGTGAAATGAATGGTGGAATTCTTCTCTCTTCCAAGGATAGCGAAGAAAAAACCTTTAGTGATATTTGTAAAGCATACAAAAAGCTTATAGAAAGGATGGAAGATCTATGAGAAATATAGTATATGAAACTGTAAAAGAGATAAGCGGTTGTTCAGATGTTACCGATGATATATCACTCGAATTTGATTTAGGATTAGACAGTCTTAACAGAATTATGCTACTGCTTAATCTTGAAGAAAAAGCCAACATCACATTAGATACATCTGATATTAATCCTAATGAGCTGTTAACGATTGGTGATTTAATTAAGCTTCTAGAAAAATACGAGGTATAGATTATGGCAAGAAAGGTTTTTTTACATACTCAGCTTTCAACATTTTCAACCTATCATTCACAGGGAGCATTAGGTGTCTTATGTATGCAAAATCCAAGCATATACAATTGGCTTTTAAATAATACAACATCTATCGAATGCTCCAAGCGATTTTTAAAGGGCTTTACCTCGCCTGAGGTAGTAATTCCAAAATCAACTATTTATGACGTTCCTTGTGTTGACTCTCTTTGGATGCCTTGTAAATTCTTTGACGGACACGTTCACGGAATTATACGAAACATTCTTGACAGAGGATATTATGTTGGTTATTCACACATTGATGATTACTATATTCCGGGCAAAACTTGGTATAAGGAAAAGCATTTTACACACGATGGGTTAATTTGTGGCTACGACCAAGAAAAGAAAACATACAGCCTGTTTTCATACGACAAAAATTGGGTATATAGAGTTTTTGATATACCGCAAAAAAGCTTGGGCAAAGGAATTGAGTCAGGCTTAAAGCTGGGATATACAACTAACATTTCTGCGCTTAAAGCAAAACCGGACAGAATTGCTCTTGAGCCTAAGACTATTTTAGCAAATATACGAAGCTATCTTAGCCAAAATATAGAGAGCAATCCTGTAGAAAAGGACTCAAGAGTAACAGGCACCGCTGTGCACGATTACATAGGTATGTATTTGGATATTTTATATAAAGGCGCATTTGCTCACAAATATACCGACCAACGAATTTTCAGATTTCTTTGGGAGCATAAAAAGTGTATGTACGACAGAATTAAAGCGATTGAGGATTTTTACAATCTCAATTATGATTTAAGTAATGAATATAAAGGCGTTGTACAGTTAGCTGATAAAGCAAGACTCTTATATGCTATGTACACAAAAAATGAAAGAAAAGAGCTTATTGCATCTGTTAAAGAATTACTTTGTGAATTTCATAACAAGGAAACAGAGATATTAAACAAATTTGTAGAATTATTAGAAAGGAATGTATAAAATGGAGCTTTGGCAAAAAATAAAGAGCAAAATGCTTGCTCATCCAAATCAGACTGTTAGTGAAAAGGGATGCTCTCTTACATATGAGGAATTAATTGTTTATGCAGAAAGATTCGCTGAAAGATTAGAAGGAGATTGCTATGGAATTATGTGCAGAAACGAGTTATTTTCTGCAATAGCGTTGCTTTCTTGCTTTGCTGCCGAAGCTACTGCTGTTCCTCTTTCAATCAGATACGGTGAAAAGCATTGTAGAAAGATTATAAACTCAATTGGTATGCCATATATGATTAGCGATGTTAAAAGCAAACTTGATATTACCGATATTGATATGGGTAAATACGAAAAGCCGAATGAGCATCCTGCTTTAATTATGTGTACCTCAGGAACATCTGGAAACCCAAAGGGTGCTATGCTAAGTGAAAAAAATATTTTAACTAACGTGCTTGATATAGCCGATTATTTTGATGTAAATGAAAATGATACTATTCTTATTGCAAGACCGCTCTATCACAGTGCAGTTCTTACAGGTGAATTTTTACTTGGACTTCTTAAGGGTGCTAAGATTGTTTTTACATCTGAGCAATTTAATCCAATATCACTCATTAAGATTATCAAGGATGAAAACATTACCGTATTTTGTGGAACTCCTACTTTGGTTTCTACTATATCAAGTTTTATTAAAGAAGGTGATGAGCTGCCTGTACAAAAAATGGCTATTAGTGGCGAATGTATGACGGAAAATTGTCAACGAAAGATACGGAATTCTTTTCCTAACACGAAAATATATAGTGTTTATGGTCTTACAGAGGCTTCTCCTCGTGTTTCTTATGTTCCTTCTGAATTGATTGATACTTATCCTACATCGGCAGGAATACCGCTTAAATCGGTTAAAATACGAATTGTAGATGATAATGGAAATGATGTTCCAAAGGGAACGGTTGGTGAACTTCTTGTTAAGGGTGATAATGTAATGATTGGATATTACAAAGAGCCAAATAGAACTGCTAAAGTGTTGAAAAACGGTTGGTTACATACTAAGGATTTAGCATATATAGATAAATCATCCGGGATGTTATATATAAAAGGTCGTAAGGATGGTATGATTATCAGAGGTGGGATGAACATTTATCCGCAGGAAATAGAAAATGCACTAATGCAAGATAGCCGTGTTCAAGATGTGTTAGCTTATGGCGCAAAGGATAATGATGTTACAAGAATTGGTATAAAGATAAAAGGAAACTTTAACAACATAAAGGAAGTTAAAGAAATGTGTGTTAAATTGCTATCTACGTACCAAGTTCCAAATATAATTGAAATCGTTAATGAGATACCTAAAAATGGCTCAGGAAAAAAGATAAGAATTTAAAAATTGAATATATGAAAGCAGTTGCATTGTGATGGTGCAACTGTTTTTATGTACTGAAAAACGCACACGGATTGCTCCGTGTGCGTCAAAACTATTTAGTTTTTTATTTGTTTTTGCAGGACACTAATTATCTTTTTGTTGTAGACAAGGAACCGTCATTTGTCCCCTGCCACCGTCCCCTGTCCATGTTTTTTGTGAACTAAATGGGGTTCACTTCATCTTGTCTCCATTGTTTTCAGCACTTTTATCTACGATAATTCCTGTTGCAACCAATTTAAAACCTTCATACAACATGAATTTAATTCCAGGATAAAGATTTTTTGGAGCCTTTTCGGAAAGGTATTGGATTTTGCAAATGGTCTTAAAGGTATCAATTATCTGCGTATCGCTAATAATGATGCTCCAACACTCTTTTTGTGGGTCAAATACATTTCCTTCCGTAATAATAATTGGACAATATTTGTTGCCTGATGGTAATTTTTTGCGACCACCTTGAGTAGCAGGAAGCCATTCTATTTTTGCTACATACATATCCATTTAATAAAAATTCTCCTTAAAAAAATTTGATATTGGTAAAAACAGAGTTTAAGAAATCAAGGTCGGAAAAATAATATGCTGGTCCGATACCATCAAGTCTATACTTAAAATATTCAACACTTGAGTGAGATAAAGCAGATTTCGGAATTCGTATACTAATGAGTTTATTTGAGCCAAGTTTGACACCCCATTGAGATGCGTGAATTTTTTTTGTTGCAAAGAACTTGCCTTCCATTTGACCTGCTCCTTCACTAAACATTTTGGTTTTTGAAATACTATTTGCTTCTGCCGAATTTACAGCACGGAATAATTTTGTAGTTGTTAAACCTTTATAGAGCTGTCCACCTAAAAAACCACCAACAATGTTTCCAATTGCAGAGCCAAAGGTAAAACTACCACCAAGAGCTTCACTAATATAACCTCCAGCAATTCCAAGTACACCTGAACCTATCATACTTGCACCGATAGAAGCGAACGGAGTAAAGCAGAGAGCTATTCCTCCTATGATATTTAACGCATTTGTGACAATACTTGCTACTTTGCCATCAACACCAGCGGCATCCATTGTGTTAGAAATGAGTCCAGAGGCTCCAGCTACTATCAAACCTACGCCGAATACTTGGCCACCTGGGATAATACAAAGAACAATTCCTGCTACTAGAGCAATTCCAGATACAAGCCATTCCCACCAAGCCGGAGAACAACCATTATTATCAGCCATCATAATCGGATTATTCAAACAATAAGCATAAAGATTTAGACCGTTAATGTTTTCTGGATCAAGATATGAAATATCATCAACATTGATAAATCTACCGATCTGTGGGTCATAGTATCTTGTCTGTAAGAAATACAAGCCTGTTTCGGTATCATAGTAGTATGAACGGTATCTGATTGGGTTAACACTACTTAAACCAAAGTCAGTGTAATCTGTTACAGTATGATTACCCCAAGCATCGTATGTATATTTTACCACAGTTGTGCCTGTTGTGTCAAGAATTTCAATTATATTTCCAAGTAAATCCTTCTTGTAGTAATATACTTCACCATTATATGCAAATGCAATAGGTGAAGAATTTTCATCATAGAAATACTCAATACCGTTAGACTGTGCGAACAAGCGGCCTTGACTATCATAAATATACGAAATATTGTTCTTCTTAATTCGCTTACCTTCAGCATTATAATCAAAGGTATTTGAACCAAATGATGTAAGTCTTCTGCCAAAACGCCAAGTTAATGTATTTCCTCTGTATGTTGTTGGGTTGCCTATATCATCATATTCAAATACTTCGCCATTGTATGAAACAAGCTTTTCTCCGCTATATACATACTCAAATACCTCGCCTGTGGCTTCCTTAACAAAATCGTCATCCTTTAATGTGAAAGCATATTCAGTTCTTGTTACAATATTGCCCTTATTATCATATGAGAATACAAAGGTCTTGTCAAGCTTCTTGTTATTTTCTCTTACAAGTCTGCCTAATGCGTCATACTTATACTCAGTTACAAACTGTCCGTTTTCGTATACCTAACAGATATTGCCCATTTCGTCATACTTGTACTTAATTCTATCCTTTACAACGAAGCCACTTTCTGTATTCTTGCCATAGCTAATAGTGAGCGGCATACTTGTTGCGTGGTCTCCGTGCTTAAGGTATGTAATATCCTCTGAATATATCTTAGTGCCAAGCCAAGAAACTGTCTTTCCTCTGTTTCTGCCAAGACAGTCAAGCTTTGGCTCAATTCTTGTAGAGCCTGCACAAGTAAATGCTTTCAACTTTTGATCGCTTTCGTTACATTAAAACGCACACGGATTGTTCCGTGTGCGCCAAACAATTAAGTTTTTGTTATGATTGCACATAACATTCACAATTTATTAATGCCATAAAGCAGCCTTGCCAAATTGTTAAGCATTATCTGTTACTATAGATATTTCACTATCAATTATTAAACCCGAAAAATTCTTTTATCTATAGTTTAATTAGAATTTTGCAAATAACTCGCAATTTTTTGTAAAATGATTTTGTTTCTACTGTATGGAGATTCTTTCAAAATCTTTATTTTTTTCGGTTCAAAACAAAGTAATAATTCCGTTCGTTTTTCTGTTAACATCATATAAAATCCTTTACTTTTTATGGATTTGGATTCTATCTCTTCTTCTGAAAGATAATGATCATCAAAATACACATAATAATCAAAAGAATTTCTTGCAATATTAGGTTTGGAGTAAGTAACTGTAATATATACATCATCCCAATCATAACTTTGCTTGTTGTGACAAACTATTTTCTTTGACACTTCAATAAAATTCCAATATTTATGTTTAAGATAATAAATCATAATCATACTAAACACAAGCGAAAATGCAAATAAACCTATTGCCGTAATAGAAGGCAACAACATTACTCCTAACAAAAAAGTTAAAAGAATTTCAAATGCAATAGTAAAAATAATAATTCTTCCGTTTGGTATGGTATTTATTTTTTTCACTTTCACAACTCCTATCTCCTATATAAATTACTTGGACATTAGTGCATTAATGATTATATCTGTTGCAAAATTTTGCGCTGAAAAAACAAATGAAAATAATACACTGGCTATAGATTCAATGGTCTTGCTAGCTAATTCGTTTTTTACTGCATTAAACATACCATTACAAGAGCGCGCAAATAAACCAGCTGTTAATCCAGCTAAGGCAGCTTTAAACAAAGAACCCATCCCTGCTTTTTCTCCATTGATTCTATCATTTATTAAAGACATTCCAGCAGCTCCAGCAAATGCTGCCCAGCTAGAAACACCCCCTAATGCTCCAACAAACATTCCAGTAAATGCACCTTGTAAAACATTACCTCCGCTAGCTAGTGCATTAATAGCGCCAAAGGCAGCACCAAAAACTGCTCCTGCAATTACACCAGCGATAACAGTTCCAGCTCCAAAAGTCACAACACTAATAACAATAGCACCTATTACTAGTCCTACACCTAAGATAATATCCCAGTTGTTTTCAAAAAATGTTCCAATTGGCTTAAGAACATTATTATTCACCCATTGACCCGCGGCAGAAAAGGCATTACCAATACTTTTGAATATTCCACTCCAATCCCATGTAAAAGGATTCCACCAGTCGCATCCGCATGCATCTATTCTTGTTATAGGATTATTACCACAGTAAGAATATAGATTTAATCCGTTAATTGTTTTAGGATCAAGATAAGAAATATCATCAATATTGATAAATCTTCCAATCTGTGGGTCATAGTACCTTGTCTGCAAGAAGTACAAGCCTGTTTCGGTATCATAGTAGTAGGAACGGTATTTGATTGGGTTAACACTACCTAAATCGAAATCAGTGTAATCTATAACTGTATGATTACCCCAAGCATCGTATGTATATCTTACCACAGCTGTACCTGTTGTGTCAAGTATTTCAATTACATTGCCAAGCAAGTCCTTTTTGTAATAATATACTTCGCCATTATATGCAAAGGCAATAGGCAATGAACTTTCGTCATAGAAAAATTCAATACCATTAGACTGTGAGAACAAACGACCTTGACTATCATAAATATATGAAATGTCATTTTTCTTAATTCGCTTACCTTCAGCACTATAATCAAAGGTATTTGAACCAAATGATGTAAGTCTTCTGCCAAATCTCCAAGTTAATGTATTTCCTCTGTATGTTGTTGGGTTGCCTATATCATCATATTCAAAGGATTCTCCATTGTATGAAACAAGCTTTTCTCCGCTATATACATACTCAAATACCTCGCCTGTGGCTTCCTTAATAAAATCGTCATCCTTTAATGTGAACGCATATTCTGTTCTTGTTAAGATGTTACCCTTATTGTCATAAGAGAATACAAAGGTCTTGCCAAGCTTCTTGTTATTTTCTCTTACAAGTCTGCCTAATGCATCATACTTATATTCAGTTACAAACTGTCCGTTTTCGTACGCCTCACAGATATTGCCCATTTCGTCATACTTGTACTTGATTCTATCCTTTACAATAAAGCCGTTTTCAGTATTATTACCATAACTGATAGTAAGCGGCATATTTGTTGCGTGGTCGCCGTGCTTGAGGTATGTAATATCCTCTGAATACACCTTAGTACCGAGCCAAGAAACTGTTTTGCCTCTATTTCTGCCAAGACAGTCAACCTTTGGTTCAATTCTTGTAGAGCCTGCACAAGTAAATGCTTTCAACTTTTGAGTTTGCTCATCATATTCGCATGTTGTTGTATCTGTTCTTCCGTTATTAAATCTAACAGTTCTTTCAGTTACATTACCGTGTGAATTGTATGAATATTCTTCTTCAAACGGTAAGGATGAGCCAAATGTTGCCTCTCTACTGTAAGATGTTACCCTGTCCTGTTCATCATACTCATATTCACTGAATACACAATCATTAACAGAGCTATCCATCTTTTTAATTACTCTGTGCTTATCATCATACTCGTTTGTAATATTAAGCTCTATCTGACTTGCGTTTGGATCAAGAAGCTTTGTTCTGTTTTCTACCACTAAAGCATCATAATCATAAGGCCTCTTATTTACAGATAACACATTACCGTCAAGATCCTCGGTTACAGTGACGTTATCACCATTTGCATATGTGGCTGTAACCTTATTTACTGTTTTACCGTTTTCTGTAATTCTATCCTCATAGGAATAAGAAATATGGAGCTGACCGTTAATAGATACAGAGGTTTCTCTGCCCTTATGGTCGTAGGTATATTCATATACATTATCGCCACTAATTACCTGAGTTAACAAGCCATTAGTATAAAACCTTTGTGTGCTGTTTTCTTCTCCATCCTCTGTACTCATTGTGATAGAGTCTTGTCCGTTTTCAGGACTAAAGCCGTAGGATAGCTTACTTCCGTTTGGCGAAAGCTTGCTGCAAACAGTATTTGTGCCTGCCAAATATTCATAGGTTGATTTGCATTTGCCAAGCACATCAAGCTCGCTTATTACCTGACCTATATCGTTGGTTTCCTTTTCGGTATATAGCTTTGAGGACGTATCTAATGTATTGTACTTTATTGACTTTATTTCATAGCCCTTTTCGTTATATACATATTCCTCAATATCAATTCCGTTTTCTGCTTCCTTGCCTACCTCATAGCTTTGCTTCCTTACTAATCTGCTGGCACTGTCATATTCCATTGTTTGTACAACTGATGTGGTTTCAGTTTCATCCACAGTCTTGACTTCAACCTTTACTACTCTGTCGCTTTCGTCATAAGTATAGTTGGTTGTTACTAATCTCTTAGACCCATCAACTTGAATGTCAATTTCCTTAACAACCTTATTATATTCATCAAGTAGCTTTAACTTGTGATTGTTAACAGCTGTTTCCACATTTTGAATTGTTTCCACATCTACTGTTTCCACAGGAAATACAAAATTGTCATAAGCGTATTTCTCTAATACAGATTCATTTGCCGACTCGACATTCATATGACCAAAGGCTACATACTCATATTTTTCTGCTTTTGTAACTTTATTTCCTATAATTTCATAGTATTCACAAATATTTTCCGTTTCAGAATCAAAGATATAAACGAGCTTGTCACCATAATTGTCTGTTATAGTTGTAGTTAAAAGATCGTATTCTAATGATACTTCTGACAATTTTTCTGGCGTTTCAAAACGTTCAACTACATTGTGGCCAACAGATTTAATATTGGTGAACAATGCAATTGATTGAGTTTTGTATTCAAAATTGCGAGTTATTTCTGCATATTTATCATCTGATGATACAGTTTCAACATTATCAATTCTTTCAAAAGAAACTGAATGACCGTCTGCAAATGTAACCTTCTTAAGAATTCCTACATATACAGTTTTTAAAATGTCATAATCAAATGTTACCTTGTTGCCAACTGCATCTACAATTTCTGTAAGAAGCTGTCTATCATCATAGAAAAACTTAATTTCCCTCTCGTTTTCGTCATACACTCTTGAAATGCGTGTGTATGTACCCAAATCGTAATAATTATATTCAATAGCGATGTAACCACCGTTATTCTTATAAACTACCACAAGATCTCCGTTCTCGTTAAATCCTTTAGTAACATTATCACTAGTCAAGTAATTAACCGGAATTTGAAGCTTGAGCTTTTTAAGTTCTTCAACAAGAGAATGATATTCTTTTGCATAGCTTCTAAACTGTGTTCTGTATTCATCATCCTTTGAGAAAAGCTCTTCAATCTGCTGTGTAACACTATCATTATATGGAGTGTCTATAGATAACTGCAATTCAACAGAATCAATATTTTCTTCAAGTGACTGCAACTGTAAAAAGAGTGATCTGAGCTGTGCTGCCTCTCCTTTTGTTAGTACATATAACGAATTTCCATTTTCATCATTATATTTGTCAGTTATACGTTTTATTGTTGTTTCAGAAACAGTTAAGTACGGGCTGTAAGATGTAATTGATATCTGATCAACAATTTCACCATTTCCGTTAACCAAAACATAGTTTACTATTTGATTAATGTATGTGATATTATAGTTTTCACTTTCAGCCTCAATTTTTTCATACTCCTTTCTCCTTCTGTAATCAAGTTCTTTCAAACTATTCATTTGATCTTGAATAGCATTAACCTGTTGCTTTTCGTTTTCAATAAGGGAATAGTTATATATTTCATCCTTTTCCTTAGTATTCTCATCTTCTTGATCTTCTATAGTGATTTCCAAATTATTCTTTTGTAAATATAATGATCTATATTGAAGAGCCTCGCCGGTTGTCAATGCATATTTACCATCTTCCGAATCGTCTGAAGCCAACGATGCACCACTAATAATTTCGCCATTTTCATTAATCACAACATAATCATCTAAAACATGAGCGTAATAAGCGCAAGCATTTCTCCTTCCATAGAACGCATTGCTCATTTCTGCTCTTCGAGTGGCATCCAATTGAACCTCTTTCAATGTGTTCATTTGTTTGATCACATCATTTTTCTGATTATTCAATGTCTCCAACTGGGATTCCAATATTAACTTTTTTTCATCATTGCTTTCCTGTTCAATGGCTTCTCGTTCTTTTTGCAACATTAATGAACTTAATGAAAGTGCTTCATTTTTTGACATCATATTACCTGTTGAATAAGCAAATCTATGGGTTTTCCAGCTAAGCTCAGAAGGAGATATTGTTTCACAAATTTCTCCATTTTCATCAACTACAACAAAATCAGTTAGAGCATTTTTATAGTTCTCGATCTGCTCTTCAAGTTGCTTTTGTTCATCAATTCTTTGCTCTATCGTATGTAAACCATTCATATTTTCAAGAGTTGTAACCGCTTTAAGACCGTTATGCGTATAAACCTCTCTATATGCTCTGCGAACACCCTCATCAGACATATAGTACATTATTCCACTTGGCTCTACATTAACATATGGTTTTTCAACAGTATGTTTAACACCATTTTTATCGAGATAATAAAAATGCTCATTAAACAAATGTTTTTCACCCATCTCATCTGTGTAGATATAATCTATAATTGGTGAGTCTGTTTCCTGTCGTTCCAATTTTTCATGAAGGTTCAATCGTACACTGTCTCCACAGCAAAAATCGTGATTTCCGTTTTTTAGCACGTGCGAAATTTCAATACCCATTACATCATCAACTACATCAGTAAAGGTTTTTACTGTTTCTCCGGTAAGCAGATCTACATGTGCATCTACTCCACCAACTAAACACATACTTTTCTTTGTAGGAATTCTATTTATATTGTCAACATAATTTATTTTTATTGCAGGTGCATTTTCACCAGTAGCATAAAATTTAACTTCTTCACCAAATGTTACACTATCTAAATATTCAACAATTACTCTAATTTCTGTTTTTGCCGTTTTCAATGCAGTGGATAGGGGCAATAAAATACTGTCACATCCACCGGGAATTTTACCCTTTGAAACCAACGTACCGTCAGCATATACAGAAATAGAAAGTTTATTGGCAACCGTTGTTTCCAATGGCGTTATGTACAGTGTAGCATCAGCAATATTGTTAGCACATAAATCCATCTCATCACGGCTTATGATTATTTCAGATGTGAGTGTTTCGGTAGAACTCTTATATACTTTCAAATAATTGCTTACATTTATGTTAGTGGTAACGGTATTTGTTCCCGAGCTACTCTTTACTGATTGCACTATATTATACTTAATTATTTCATCGTTTGATGTTACTAACTGAGGGTCAATAATAACAGGGAACTGTCTTTCGGCATCATTAATCCAAGTTTCAGAAGCAACCACATAAAATACGCAGCCCTCATTTTCTGTTTCTTCGATTTCATAACATACGTCTGTTGATGTTGCATTATTTGCATCATACATATATGGTGAAGGAATAGTAAATTCCAACTTATCAGTTTTTTCAGAGTATAATTCAATCTTTGTGTGATCCTCTGACGCCTTCATTTTTAAGCCATTAAGCTTAAATGCGAACTTGAATTTATATTCTTTTTGCTTTTCCTTAACAATAATGTTTTCCTTTACATTATTGCCCTGCATAATATATTGAATATCTACTCCGTCGTCTGCTTCTTCATATAAAGCATCACTGCCTACAATAATATCTTCGTTGTCTGCCTTTCGTGTTTTAACCTTCATGTTGGGCTTTTTTGTGTTCGTCGGATTTTTGCCTTTTTTCTTTGGCTTTTCCATGCCGAGGTATTCCCAAGCAACTGACACATCCTTACCTAACACATCAATTCCTTTATTTTCTTTTGAAATCTTTGCTTGAAAATTACCTAAATTTCCCTCGTAGCAATTTTCCTTTTCTACAAGAGAGTTATCTGTGTGCTTCCATTTTTGCTCTTTTTCATCAAAATAATTGATATTACCATTAGAAATCACACACTCCGTTGTACCGTCATTTTTACGGTAATGTCGTTCATTCTTCTTGGTTCTTCTTTCAATTTCACCAAGAATTGTCTTTTCTTTATTCATTATTTTTCTCCTTTAATCTATAATTGAGCGTATATTTTTTTCGCTTAATCTGTTTAACATTTCCAGATTTGTTGTTTCTACATAATCAATAAATTTTTTACTATCAGATGTTATTATATTGTCTTTAATAATTCCTGCGTTTCTTTCGGCAAGAATTCCACAATCCTTCAAATTCTTGATTATGTTATCTTTGATAATAGTTCCTTTTACATTTCCTCTCAGATATATGCCACAGCCTGTTACACAGATATCTGTTTCTAACACGGCATCAATGTAATTATTGGTAATAATACATTCGGTTCCATAACTTTCAATTAATCTTGGATTTCTACTTGTTGAGGTTATAATATTTCCGTCAATTATGCATTTTTCAGCATAATTTTTTATTCCTATTCCCCTTATCGCATGGGTGGCAAGAATTTTATTTGATGAGATTTTTGCATAGCCTTTTCTGTTTTCAATACCGATTGACATTCCTGCCCATTCGCCAATAATGTTGTTTGATGTGATGATAGAAAAATATCCTTCGTTATAAAATCCAAACGAACTGCCTTGTTCTCTTATTTTTCCTTCTGGGTGAGAAGAACAGGCTTTAATGTTGTTGCCTATAAACCTACCAAATCTGCCACTCGTATAAATGCCAAAGGCTCGCTGACTCTCTCCAACACCTCGGTTTCTTGCGTATATGAAATTGTTTTGAACAGATATACTATTTCCCAAATGATTATATATACCGTACACATTACATTCTTTGGTAAAGCTCTCGGTGCAGCATCTAACTTTTATATTACAGTTGGACACTGCCAAATTATGGGCACGTGTTTCCATATGGGTGCTTATATCGGCACAATTATAGATGCCTATTAAATTCATTTGCTTTTGGCTCATTAATTCAATTGTGCAGCTTTCAAGTCTTGTACCAAAAGTTCCATTGTATATTGCATAGAATGTCTTCGTTATATCCTTTGGATTTTTAACATAAATGTATATTTTCATATTTTTCAAGCATATGTTTTTTGCCAAACTGCTAACATAAAACAATGCAATATCCGTATCAATGTTAACATTATCGTCAATTTCAACTTTGATAGTGCTATTCGATCCATCAATAACAATGTCAGGGCGATTAATAGTTATTATTTTTCGAACAACGCTTTTTCCTATTGAAATTACATTGCTACTTTCAACAAATAAGTTAATATCACCTTTAAGCTTTATCTCTCGTGAGGTAGAATCATTAATCAGTTTTTCAAGCGTGTTTTTCATATATTTCCTCCTTTCCTTAGATTTGAGGCTATCATAAGATAAATCCTCTACGAAGCCTATTTTATAGATTAAAAGTGACAACGTCTGTCAACGTTAAAAATAAATTTATGAAATTTAAGAAAAAACAGTTGATTTGATATAAGAGGATTTTGAGTATTTATTTACAATTTCAATTACTGATTCTATTTCATCAAAGGTAAGTATGCAAAATCCATAGGTTTTAATTTCAAAGACAATCTTATTTAACACCTTTTGATGTTCTTCTTTCATATAGAATTTGTAATCACAATATATGTAATCGTCAATATAAGATACACCGCCACCATATCTTCCTTGCATAGTACGAATAGGTAGAAATCCGCTTAAATCACTTATATCTCTTAGGATTGTTCTTTCGGATACATTAAGCTCAGCAGCCAGCTCTGCTACCGTTGTTGTTCTCTTTCTATTTACAATTTTTAAAAGCTTATACTGTCTTTCAAGAGTCTTCAAATTTCTACCTCCTTTCGATTTTTGCAAATATAAAACCTGACAATAACTGCCAGGCATTAGTAAAATTATAGATAGAGGCCTTATATAAGCACACCGGTTCCTATTCATATAAGACCTCTATTTTTGGAAGACAATTCTAATTTAAATTTTTATATTTTAATGAAGTCTATTAATTATATTTTTTTACACATTCAAGAACATCTGTTTCTGCTGTTGTAGCATCAATAGCTGTTAATGTATAAACCGCTTTATATGTTTTGCCTTGAGTAGCATCAAACTCTCCGCTTACAACTAACGAAGCACGTGTGCTTTCGTTTGCAAATGAAGCTACAAATACCCACTCGCCGTTTACTGATTCATACACATTAACAACGCCTGCCATTTTCGTTGTCCCAATTCGTCTCGTCGCAGATGCTGTTACTAAGCCAACACCATCGAAATAACCTATATCTAAGTCGGCTGTAGAAATGTTTTCGTAGCAGGGAGCTACTCCATCGTTACCTGTTGCTGCAAAAGCTGTTACACTTAGTGATAAAATGCAAAGTACGCAAATGATAGCGGTTGTTAAAAGCTTTTTTGTTTTTTTCATAATTACCTCTTTTCTGTGTCTTCCATAACAATAAGAAAAAAACTTGAAAATTGTGACACACAAAATTCAAGTTTTTTAAAATTTTATTCAATTCGAGAAATTAAGTCCTTTAAAGTAGCAATATCGTAGCCATCCATCGTATAAAAATAATAGTCGTCAGACCAAAACATACTTATCTGTCCGTCATTATAATCTATAATAGTTATGTAATTTTCTCCACAAACATAATTTGAAAGTGTTGCTGTCTCTGAATTTACATGAACAGAAGATGTTTCATCTAATATGCGCTGTTTGAAAGTTGCCAAATGTTCATCGCCTTTATAATAATCAGCCAAAAACATTCTTTTTCCATTTATCGCTATTTCTTCCTCTACACCCTCAGGCAATGTTGAAGGTTTGTGAACAACCTGTATTTCAGTTACAGCTTCGCTCTGCGTCGTATCATCACCATCATCGTGACTGATTTCAAAATACTCGTTATACATTTCCACGATAGTGTTCCATACAGCTTGTCTTACAGCAGACACACTCATCATTGTCGTAAAGCTAAGCGACAGAACAACAAGGCATACGATCGCTACCCTAGAAAGTACTCTTTTAAATTGAACCGTAAATGGTTCTATTTTTCCTTTACTAAGAATTTTTTCTTTATTTCTTTTGAACTTCTTGCTAAAAGTAACATTGGAGGTATCAATACTGTTGTATAACTCTAATTCTTCGTCGCCACAACCCTCTACCAACAGTTCAAGTAGCAAGTCTGTTCTTTCATTACTTGAACAAGTCATAAAGTTCTTTACCTCCTACTTCTTTCAACTTTTTCTTTGCTCTTTGAATTCTTTTGCGTGCCATATCTTCGGAGATATGTAACGCCTCGCTGATTTCTTTTCCTTTCATTTTGTACTGAAATCTCAAAATTAAAACATGCCTGTATTGCGGCTCAAGAGAATCAATACATTCTCTTAATTTCTTTTTGAGTTCATTGTTTACCACGATTTCAAAAACATCTGATGCTTCATCCTTTACATCATCTTCTCCTCTGTTATCATAATCAGTAGCATCTTTTGTTAAAGATTGATATTTAGTTCTGTCTTTGCATTTTGCTATTGCTGAATTTTTAATGCAAATAACCAAATATTTGATCTGATCTTCTTCAGGAAAAGATTTAAAACGTTCAAGCATATTAATAACCGAAAGAAATACATCTTGCACACAATCCTCGGCTAAGCTTTCATCTTTTACTATGGAATAAGCAATAACCTTTAATTTCAATTGGTGTTTTGAATATAATGCTTCAACGAATATGCGATCATCATCGGAGTCGATCGACATCAATAGAAACTGCAACATAAATTCACCTCCCTTTATTTTTGTAAAGTCAAGGTAAATTATATCACAATTTATTAATTGACTCAATATAATTTCCTATAACTTATATATTAATAAGTCAAAACTTTTCAAAATGTGACAAAATTTATTGAAATTTTTTTATTTTTTACAGAAAAATCTATAAATTTACAAATTTTTAATGCTTTTTCAAATAAATTTTTAGTCGGATTGAACTTTACATTGCTTTCTACATACAGCTTTTCTACCAGTAAATTTACACAAACGGTGTCTTTTTCTTCTATTTGTAGTTTTCCACCTAATGCTTCGGCACAGTTGTTTACCATAAGAAGAAAATCTGCCAAATCCTTGAATTCATAATAGTCATTGCCAACAAAGTTATGTTCTAAAATGCCGATTACTTGCTGTATAGTTGTGTCTGAAATTTTTAAATCTACATATACATCCTCCCCCTTTATAAAATCTACAGCACTCTTAAAGTTTATTTCATAATTAAAATTCCATTTCATAAATATAACCTCTTTCTTTGTGAAAATTTGATGTACAAAATTATAAAATTCCAGCACATCTATCTATACATTAAATGTGAGTATTTAAAACCTTATGTACACTTATTTTTAACAATATGGTATAATTTAGTCGAATTTCAGTTGCTTTGTTGACTTTTACTACTGCTATATGTTAAAATTTTCACGAAAAATGTACATTTAATGTATAGATAAATGTACAAAAAACTATGGCTGTGAAGTCATAATTTTATACTAGAGATTTTCCTACTTTGTTCATCATATCAATCTTGTGTGCAAATAATGAGTGTGCATATCTTTTAAGTGTGATAGTGGGGTTTTTGTGACCTAAAATCTCAGATAAAGTTTTTACATCAACTCCGCATTCTGTCGCTCTTGTAGCAAAAGTATGACGCAAAGAATGAAAGCCTTTGTGTTGTATTCCCAATTTTACAAGCAAATTTTCAAAGGTTCTTTGGTACGAACGAATTTGCACCCCTTGATCAGTTCTGCCAAGCACTACAAACTCTCCTTTAGCTTCTTTCTTTAATTCCTTCAATAACGGGATTAGCTGCTTTGGAAACGGTATAATTCTTTCAGAGCCGATAGTCTTGGTAGAATCGAGTATTTTGATATACTTACCATTCTGCCAAGTATCTCTACATGTTTTAGTTATGCTCATTGTAGCACACTTCATATCTACATCATCCCAAGTCAAAGCAAGAAGCTCACCTATTCTTAATCCTGTATATAAACAAATTACTATTCCGTATAGGCTGAATTTTTTCTTATCAATGATATATCTTTCTATTTTGTGCTGCTCATCCTTACTAAAACACTCAACCTGCTTTTCACGGCATTTAGGTCTTTGAATCAATTCCATATAATTTCTTTTGATTTTCTCCAAGTTTGTCGCTATTTGTAAGCAATTATTGAGTATATTAATAATTCCATTTACCGAGTTTGACGATAAACCCTCTTCCATAAGGTTAACTACAAATCTTTGCAGCTTTTCTGCTGATATCTCATCCAATTCATATTCGCCTAATTTAGGAATAATGTGTTTGCTAATTTGTTGCTCATACAAAGCTTGTGTTCTATACTTAGCTCTTGGCTTAACATAATATTCAAGCCATTCAGATAGCCAATCCTTAAATTTCATAATTTTAATCTCCTTTACTATGTATTTTGTACGCATATTCGTACTTTTATTGTGTATTAAAAAATATTGGTTTTGTAAAATTTTTGTCAATGTTTGAAAGCTTTCACTAAATGTTTGAAAAGGTCATGTAAACAGGGCGTGTGCTTGTCTTGAACAAGTGGCTCGGCTTCGCCTCGCCAGACAAGCACACACCCTCACTAAACCAACAAACAAAATCCATTTGAACGAAAGCCGAGGGGTTGCGGGTTTGGCGCTGAGCCGCTTGCCAAAACTCCGCAATCACCCTCGGCGGCTTTTTCGTTATTCAATGTAGGATTTTTTGTTTTAGTATAGGTTATACGTTAGAGGTCGGCATTTGCTTTATTACTTCTGGCGATACCGTTCCCACATATTCGCCCTCTTTCCAACAAGTAAAGTCGTCAAAAAGCAGTAGCTTTCTGTCCTCTAAGCCAATATTACACACTACATCTTCTTCTAATATGTCAGAAACGAAGTATTGTGGTAAGCCTTTAGAATACACTATTTTTTCGCCTGTCTTTTCAATGTATTTCATCATATATGCTAAGGACTCTCCAATGTTCTCATTTTCATTCAATGGTTCAAAGTCTGTCCTTCCAAACAGTTCATTAAAATAGTCAGATTGCCACGTTTCTTGCATCCTTTTCTTTTTGGTGTTAAAATCACGAACCTTTATTAAATATCCCGGTAATGTTTTATCGGGAATATAAAAAATGCCGTGAAAATGTAATCTTTGGTTTTTGGGAGATCTCTCCCATACTCCTATATACTTCCATCCCTTACGGTTTGCAAATGAGCCCAGCTTATTTCTTAACTTTTTTCTAAAAGAATCCTCTGTATGCTTCTTATCGTCATAAGTGAATGTGCAGAAATAATTGAATTTTTGAAGGTTTGCTTTCCTTGTCATTCGTATTCTGCGACAGATAAGGTTTCGTTGCTTTCTTTCGAGCTGCTGATCTACATATTCTTCCGTTTTTTCAAGAGAATAGAAGTACGGTCTTAGCTTTTGTATCATAAGTTCTCGCCTTTTATCCTTCTTCATTTTAAGGGTTTCCCTATACATTTCTTCAAACAACTCTTTACGGGTTGTTTTTCTTGTTTTAGGCTTGCTCTGAGCCTCTTTTTCAACACTTTCTTGCTCATTCAAGTCTATGCTTGACTGAGAAAAATCCTCTGAATTTTCGGTTATTTCAAGGTCAAAAGGCGGTGCTTTTTCGTCTGTGTTTTCGGAGTCATTAACAGGAACTTCTATGATTTCCTCAAGGCGTGATACCGTTCTTTTTGTAGGCTTTTCTGTGTGCGGAATACCAATATAATGGCTTCCGTCAAAATATACCTTTGTTTGATAGTACGGCATCCGATTCCTCCTTTCCCACAGGCTTTAAATTTTACTATGAGATAGTAGAGCCTGTGTTTGAATATAATGCGTCAATAAAATAACTATTTTGCATTCTAAGTTCATCAACAGTAGCTCTTTCGGTTGTGTATTCGATATAATCGTCAAGTCCAATATTTGTATTTCTTGCTATGTCGTTAAAATAATCGCTAAAGCAGTCGGTTAAGAAACGTCTTGCATAAATCTTTTTGTTCATCAAGAAATACTTTTTTCTAACGATTTTCCCATCCATTCTTCCGTTTTCTTTTTCTATAATGGCTATGCTGTATCCATATTTGTTGTAATTTCTCAAATTGTATTTGAATAGTGCTGATATCACACTTTTGAGTAAGTGCATAAACAAGGTATTATCACCTCGTCTATGTCTAAAATCATAGTAGATTCCCAAAAACCAACCAAGTGATATTTCCACTATCATTTCCTCATAAATGTAAAATGGTAGTGCAATTCTTTGATTGCCACAGGATGCAACAGTTAAAATGTCGCACAAATCCCTGGCATCTGCTCCCCAGCTTTCAGGTCTTTGCTCGTCTGTAAAAACCTTAATGAAAGGGAAATTATCTATTGTTGCCGAGTGTCGGCACATTTTTAACCAAGAATTAAATAAATCGTTCTTTTGATTTGTTTCGTCCTTGCTTTTCTTAATTTCACGAAGCTCCAAGTTGTTACCTCGCTCCTTTCCAATCTCTGACATTACTAAAACACCAAATTCAAAACTGCCGGTTTTCGGATTATCCTCAAGAACCTTTCGTCCAAGCCTTAAAGCATCATAATCAATGATATGTGCATGCCTTCCTTCACAAGAAGTTGCTTCTGGAAAGAAATCATAAATCCACATAGGGAAGTTACCGGAGTCTATCATAATGTTTTCAGTTCTGATAGAGTAGTTAGCTACAATAAGGCTGCTTTCAATTATGTAAACAAAATATAGCTGTGCATAGGTTGACAATACATCAAATAAGTAAAGATACTTTAGACCATCATCAAAAAACAAACCGTACCTGTTTATATCATAACCATAAAGCTGCCTTTGTGCATTTCCCGTTCTTTCAAATCTTTCTTGTTTCTTTGCCACCCAATCCTTGATGGTTGCAAGGTTATATACTGTATGGTATTCAATGCACCTTCTAAGCTCGTCCTCAAACGCAATCCACGGGAAGTTAGGAAAACGCAAATCATTCTTTTGTAGCAAGTCAACCGCTGTTTGCTTGAACATTACCTCTTGGCTAAGGGACATATCAGTTATAACTGTCGTTTTCTTTTTACCCATAGAGCCGCAGGTCATTGAAACAATAGGCAGTTCCTTTATAAATCCACAGTTGCGTGCTTCCATGTGCCTTAACTGAGATTTTGCTATTCCTTTCCTGCGATTATGCAACCACCTTACAACAAAGATAAGTATAATCCACAGGGGGACGTGTATGAAAATAGCCTGTAAATCTATAAAAAGTTTACCAAATTGGACGTAGAGTGTCGATAATTCGTATGTAACCACAAAGTAAAAATAGTATGCCAAGAACTCAATCAAGACTGTAATGATATTGAAATTTAGCAACCAAATTACAGTTGTCGCTGTAACAAGGTTCTGATTGCTCCTATAAAATCTTATGTATTGAGATGCAAAATTTCTTATAGGATGATACGATATTCCCATTAACTTTTTGTACACTTTAAGGGGAATGGTATCACGATTATGATTTGTATTGCTTTTACTATATATTGCCTTAATAATCAACCACAGTATTAAGCCAACCGGTATTATGATAACTAACGATTTTGCAAAATTACCCAACCATGTGGCTATATTTGACATATATAGATTAAGGTTTTCTCCTGTTGCAAATAGACTGAAATATGATTTCGCTTTGATTCCAAAGTTATCAAAGCTTTCTGGTAATATGTTTTTCCAATGCAAAACCTTAGAATAATCTATTACCGTCGGTTGAGCGTCGATATCAAGCATAAATACCTCTTTGCCAAAAAATTTAAGACTATTCCAAAGGTCTTTAAGCGATTCCCAAACACGGAGATATGAGTCTTTATACACAAATATCGCAAGTGCTACAAACCCACCGAATATTAGTATAGTTAGTATAATGTTAATTGCTCTTAATCTTCTATTCATACTAACTCACCCCCAATACTACACGAAGCTGCAAATCAAATAGTCCTTCGGGAACTGTTACAAAATAATATGGTGTTTCACCATCCAAATAAGTTATAACTCCGTCCTCAAAATTGTCGAAAATTAAAGATTTTCCCACACCCTGTGTGTAAAATTTAGCCTCTAATGTGTCTGTAATCTCTAAAAAATACTCTTTGTTGTTATACTGATAAAATGTTCCTTTTAGTGCCTCCTCATTGCTTTCATTTGAAAATAATCGGCTACCTGTCATACACAAATAGCCGATTATCCATATTACCAGCAACAAGGACACAATCGCTATTATCCTTTTTACTGTTTTCATAATTTCCTCCTAACCTAAAGGAAATAAATGCTTATTAACGAAGTCGAGAACCTTATTTGATGCCTCTTTGTGAGCAGCCTTCTTTTCCTCGCTCGTTAATACGCGCTTTAAGCTCTTTTGTGCATTATACACCTTTGAGTGATATTCTTCATTTATCCAATTTTCTGGTGTAGGAACACCTGCATCAAAATTGATTTTACATAAAGTTTCCATTTGCTTTTTATGGTGCTTTTGGCTTTCCTTAAATTCTTTACGTTTTCTGAACCATCCTACCATACTAAGTGTTTCTCCTTTACATAGTTATTTTTATAGGCAATAGCATCAATCAAATCTTCTGCCTCAAAGTCGTGTAAAGACTGTCTACCCCTTAAATTGAATGTTTCAACCGCTACAAAATATCTGTATTCGGCTCTTACTATATGAAATGTTTTCATGAAAATTTCTCCTTTATTTTTTTATTATTTATTTTCCATTTGCGAATAATTCCCGTTGAAATGAAAGCGTTTTTTCTAAGAAAATCCACACACCTTTCAAATGATTTACTTGTTGTGTGGACGATACAGCCCATCTTGTTTAAGCAAAGAATAACTCTAAATCTGTTATTAGTTAAATAAACAATCTGGGCGTAATTACCGTCCTTTTCGTTGCGTAAGAAAAGCCTGCTTTCAAGTTCAAATGATAAGTTATCGTATGTTACCTCATACCCAAGCGCCTCCGCTATGTAGTCGAAGTGTTTTGAAAAATCATAAGCCTTGAATGCCATACGCTACTCCTTACTGCTGGTCTTGCTGTTCTTTTTGGATTCTCTTTAGATGCTTTGCTGTTCTGTGAGCATCTCTAAGTCCGTTCTTGTAACCAATAGCAGCCATCATATGACTACCAAAACGGGTTGAAATATGCTCGTAATCTCCAGCTCCGGAATTATAACCAACATGATATGCTTGTTTCCAATCAGTTTGGGTTTCGCTATAGGTCTTTTTGCCCTTTTCCCAACCTTTTTTGGTTACTTCTTTGGTTTTACCCCAAGCCTTCTTTGTGTTTTCCTTGGTCTTTCCCCAAGCTTCCTTTGCTTTTTCTTTTGTTGGTGATACTGACATATTAAGCCACCTCACCTTCATCTGGTGTAGGAACAACTGTTACAGGTGTTTCAACAGCATTTCCTTGATTGTCAAATACTATTGCTACATTTGCGAACTCTCTTTCAGGGTTGCACATACCGTAACCAATGTCTTGTGGCTCTGTATAAATTGCCTCGTAAACGAATATATCACCTGCTTTTGCAGTTATTTCACACTCTGGAAGAATGTAGCCTGCAAGTCCTGCTCCGTGGTGTCCTGTTCCAATACCTGCTGCGTTAATACCGCCTTGTGCATTGATAACTGTATCTTCACCGATAATTTCTATATAACATACACCGTAGTTTGTTTGACAGTATGTATCATAACCTGTTCCAATGCCTGCGCCGTATTGACCGCCTGTTACATTGATTTTAGAATTATCAATGAAAATCTTTACATACTGGTCCTTGCTTACATTCTTGTAAACACGGCTACCACCAATGCCGGCTGATGCTGTTCCACCGATTACTTCCTCAAAATTACAATTTTGAATTGTAATATCAACCGCAGTCCAATAAAGAGCTCCGATTGCTGCACTCTTAGAGCCGCCTTCAGCTTTCTTTACTGTTACGTTCTTCATTTTAAGAATGCCTGAGTCATAGTCGCCATCAACACCACAACCGACACCGATAGCACAACCACCTTCGGCTTCTGCCTTACCATAGCTTAAATCACTTGCTATAAATGTATCCTGTGCAAATCCGCCCTTGGCATATTCAATAACGGTATTTTCAATAACTACAACTGACTTATCTCCACCACCAATACCAAAAGCCTTATTACCATAACCCTTAGCTGTGAGTGAAGCCATATCCTTAATGGTTAGTGAACCTATGTTCTTGACGGCATTTCCTATGCCACTACCCCTCTTATTCATATATGTTTCATCATCTGTGTTATCATAGCCCTCAATACCTGTGTATTCAAGACCGTTATTACCTACCGCTACAAGCGTATCACCTGTAAGTAAAAGCTTTGTTCCATAAGGAACTTCGATACCATCACCGTCTTTTGCACCTGTTAAAGATACATTACCTACGATTTTTGCTGTAATATCTGCACCGTCAAGGAGAGCTAAACCGCTATCTCCCTCAGTTGTTGCCAATGACATTACATTATCAAGAATGAGAGTTCCTTTGCCACCAATGTCAATTCCATTGAAATGACCGTTCATAATGGTAAGTTTACCTTCTTCAAGCTGAACACTTACAGGCTTATCGAAATCTTCAGAGAAAATAAAGGTTACTTCCTTATTGCCAAGTGAAATTGGCTCTGAAAACTCAATGGTTGAAGGAATCGCTATTGCTGCACCACTTTCAATAGTTTCAAGTGCTGTCGCAAGCTCTGTTAAATCTTCAATTTCAATGATTTCAGGTTCGCTTGGCTCGTCAGTTGGCTTATCATTTGGATCTTCGATATCAACATTTGTATCGCCTGTGCCGGTATCTGTGCTTGTATCGGTATTAGTGTCAGTTGTTGAATCTGTGCCTGTGTCTGTTGAATTATCTGGAGCGTCTGGTGTAACCCAAATCGCAACTGCTCCAATGGCTGCGATTGCTAAGAATACTGCTAAAAAAATCATTATAAATTTCTTCATAAAACTCCTTTCTGCGCAAGTGGGAATTTAATCCCACCTACGACTTAAAATTTAATTTATTGTGTTGTGTTTTGATTAGATTCTTCCTGTTCTTTAGGCTTGTCCCGCTTCTTTTTTACGGCTTTCCATAATAGTTTGAATGGGAACGTTATAGCCCATATAATGCCCTTAATTACTACTGCTATGAGCTTAATAATAAGTGGCAAAATAGGGTAAAAAATCACTACCAAAAGAACAAGAATTAAAAGTGCTAATACTAACTTCCACCATTCAAATTCAAGTGGTGGAGGTGTAAAACCATTTACGATATCCATAGGGATTGATACAACAGGAATAACATGATAAACGCCATCCTTATTGAATGTAAGCTCTATGATGTCGAAGTCAAAAAATACGGTTTGCTGTGCTACGTATATGTCTGTGCTATTTATGTTTTGAACATGTGGAGCAAAGGCAGGAGCACAATAATAGTCCGTATTTGCAAAACGGAACAGAATAACTCTTTCGTTATTAGCTTTTGCTTCATCGAAAAAATCCTCTAAATCGTCAACGTCATCAGAATTAACCAATAGTCTTTTGGCAACATCGTCTGGATCTCCGGAAAAATCACTTTCCTTTACTTCATAAATCGGTGCTACATCCTTGTATTCTTCGCTGGTATCAGGCCAAGAAAAACCATAATCCCAAAACTTATTCCACCAATTATGAGTACTATCATAACTATTCAAATCAAAAATATCACCTAAATCAATGGTTTTGTCGTTGTAGCCCATTGTTCTACCACTATCAACATATGTTTCAAACAAATCCTTGCTGATTTTTCTGCCATTACAGTCAATATATCCGTTTCCAAGATTATTAGAATAGCTATAAATCCATTCTGCAACCTGTGTACTATCAACCGAACCGGCTATTGGATCAGAGTACAGATATTTGAATACGCTATCTACATCAACAGCAGGAGAATAGAAGGCATAAGGCATAATATTTGATACTTTTTTGCTTGTATATGTTTGAGAAAAAAGTCCTGTTTGTGAGGTTAAATTCTTATTGTAAGTCCAATCAAAATAGTGATTTGCATAACCATTTCCGCTTTGTCCGTAATAACCGCTATACAAAAAATTATCTACCGATGAATTGTATTCTCCTGTATATGTACCCGTATATGGCAAAAGTGTGTTTTTATAATAGTCATAATTAGAAGTGATGGCTGCCATTTTGGTCTTATATTCCCACCATTCAGCTCGTATTTTTTGCAGATTACCATATTCCTCGAAAATTCGGTTTGGCACTGCAAAATATACCGTGTTTACCTCGTTATAATGGTCTGCACCAAGACTTGACACTCCTGTTCTGTAATTGGTGTGGTGAACCTCTAATGATAATGTTTCAAGGTTTTCTACTGTGCAATTAAGGTTAGACTCTGCGTTTTCATCAGGTCCATAGCCCTTAGCATAACCTGTGAACTTATATGTACCACCTACCCCATATTCTATTACATTGGTATTTCCATTCGTAAGAAGCTCAATACCTGATACCTTGTACACTCTTTCATTGGAGTTTACTCGGTCTATGAGAGTTTTTCCGTCCTTGCCTTCTTTATCAACAATTTTGAACTTGTAAAACAATCCTTTATAGTTGCTTTGGTTCGCTTCGTTAATAAATTCAAGCTCGAATTTGTCGTAATGCTCTCCAAATTCATCAGAATATGTTGCTAACTGAATTTTGTTTTGCTTTGAAGTTTTGTCTATATCTAAACCTTGTGGGTTATACACATAAACATAAAGCCCAAAATCGTCCTTCTTGCTTTCCTTGTAAGTGTAGCAAAACTCTATAAAGCTAAGAATTTGTATGCTGCTTTTCTCATTAAAAGGAAAGTTTTTGATGTCAAATGGCAATCCGTTTACTGTTGAAGAAAACAAATCGTCAAGTACGTTTGAACTCTCAAAGCTTAGTCCATTAGATGTCCCTGCCGCAACAACGCTTAAAGGGTAAAATACTGATGTTAGAAGTATTAAAACTACTGACAACAAACAAAAAATAGATTTTTTGAGTTTACTCATATCTACACCCCCTACTCATTTATAGGTACAGGCGTATTCATTTCCGATTTATGCTTTGCATCCTCAGCATTGTTGAAATGGATTTTAACTGATGCTTCACCGTCGTTTGAATACACAACTAAAGTGTACATATTGTCATAATCTACATTATGATTATGTGAAAGTGTTTCTCCGTCTTGTACAAGTTCTTCAAGGTAAACATTTGTTAAAATCATACCTAAACAGCCTTTTGATTTGATTGTGAAATAAGTATCTTCTTTTTCAATAATGAACCCTTTTGTCAAATCTGGTATTGCTTGGAATGATTTTTCCGTTTCTCCGAGCTTATATGTAAAATCCTTACCGGCTATTGCATTTGGAACAACCATTACGGAATAGCCTGACATATCTTTTTCTCCACCGAAATCAAAGGTATAACCTAAATCGACTTTCAATGGTGTAGTGCTTGAAACGGTATAACCGCTTCCTGTATCGAAAATTGTGTCCTCTCCGACTCTTGCATACATGGTATAGCCACTAAAATACATAGCTATACCAATAAGACCTACAAGAACAGCGATTAAAATAATGAATTTAGCTACCGAAATCGCAATCTTCACTAAAACCACCTCCGAAATACGGTGTGTTGCCGTCTATATTTAGTCCTTCTGCTTTGTATTCGCATCTAAAAGGTAAAGTATAGACAGCAGTTCCATCTTCCAAATGAACCACTATTTGATAGAATGCTTTTGAGCAATCCACTTCATCAGGGAAATATACACTTTTATCGGAATATACCCACTCAATAACATCTGTTGCTTTGAATTTTTCAGCAAGAGTAATAGTAAAATATTCCTCTTGCTTATCAATTTCAAAAAACTCTGTTACGTCGGATTTTGTTGCATAAAACGAAGAGTCTTTACCTTGAATTTTAAAGTAAAAGTTGTTTCCGTTCGGTATGGTTTCAACCGTTACATAATACCCTTGCTTTTCTTCCTCTAAGCCTTCGAAATATGCAATATCAAAACGCTCCGCTGTTCCTCTATCAAGCATCAGCTCTGTTGAACTGTTTGTAATTTGAGTGCCTTCATGCACTAAGTAAAAGTTAGCCTTTTTTGACTCTCTTACAACATTGATACTTATAAAAGCTACTAAGGCTACCGCAAGAAGCACTACAATCACTATTGCACAAATTCTTATCACCTTATTGCTCATATATCAAATCACTCTCCAAACTTCATATAATCAAGCTCTGTAGCATTGAAATTAAAGGTCGTTTGGTTAAGAGTAATAGCTGTTGGCGCAACACCGCTATTTACAATATCCCTTACCTTAATTTCAAAATTAATTCTGTGTCCTGTTGGATGGATAACCTCAAGCAAGAAAAATGTATCCGTGCCACTTTCCTTAGCATTTGTAAGGATTTCCGCAAGTAAAGCAGGGTCCATTTTGTCAATGTTATATGTTGTGCCACTTGAGTCCTTAACTAAATATGCTCCTAAGTTAGAAAGGCTATCTACATCAAAATACAAGATTTTTTCTCTTGAAAACTCGCTATAACAAAAGTTAGGCATACCTGTATATTTCATACCGTCTGCTGTCATACCCATAAAGGATGACATAGAAGCATCAGAGCCGAGATTTGAGTTACCACCGATAATACCCCACTGTGAAAGGTCAGTAGCATCATAGCTATCACTATCCCAAGACTCGATTGTGTAAACATCAGTAAAGTCAACATCAAGTGTTACCTTACCACCTGTACCTTTATTACCTGTTGCAACCTCAAAGTCAGCATAATTTACGCCGGGAGTAAATACATAATCATCACCTACTTTAAGGCTTACACTCTCTACACGACGCATATATTCAAGAGGGCAAGAGTCATTTACAGTTGCATTTTCTCTTGAAATAACATTTACAATGATTTGCTCGCCAAATGGCTGCAAACATTCAAGTGTAGCAGTTAAGCTACCGTCCTCGGTAGGTGTAATTGTTACGTAATCAGTTACAGTTTTACCTGTTGCCCATTCGCTATCTGGGTTTGCAAATGAAACAGTCCAATCTACTGCTGTTTTGGTAGCATAAGACGGTTCTACTGTTGCTACAAGTGTGATACCTTCGCCTGCTGTTCTTGAATAGGCTGTAGGTGTTGCAAATACCATTCCAGAACGTGCCATTTTATATGACATATTTGACACCATCGGTGTACCGTCCATCATAGCTACGTCGGGAATGTTATCAAGGTTTTGGTTAATGTTTTCTGTGTTTTCACCCGTATCTGTGGATGAATTATCCGTGTTTTGGTCCTCTGGTGAGCAACTTGCCATAATTACACAAGTAAGCAAAATAAGGACACTTAAAATGATTGATAAAATTCTCTTTTTCATTAAAAATCCTCCTAAAAATTTGATTTTAAAGTATAAAATAGGCTTGTGCTCGTATTTGAACACAAGCCCATTTCGTTAGTTATTAAGCTCTTGATTTATCTTATCTTAAAAGCATATCAAGAAGCGTCTTGTCGGATGAACGGCTTGGCTTAATCTTACACTCGTAAACCTCACCGTTTTCGTCAGCAGAGCAAACTGCGTATGAGTTACCTCTCATTACGTTACCCTTTTCATCCTTAATTTCATAAGGCTTGAGGACAAGCTCGCATGCCATAGCATCGTTAAATACGATGTCAAGAACTACATAACCGCCGTTATCAGGTGGAACTACGCCAATCTTTACATTACGTCCTCTGATATTGCCCTTGATAAAGTAACTAAAATAGGTGTTACCATCCTTTTCGAAAGTTTCTCTTTCAACAAAAATCTGTTTGTTCATTTTTAAATCCTCCTAAATTTGATTATTTCTTCTTTTTCTTTTGGTTTTGCTTGGAATACTCCATAGCCTGTTCCTTAGTCATGCCAAGTTTTTCTTGTGCATAATAGTACTTGTAAACACCTGCGTGGTCGTGCTGACACTGGAGATAACCTAAACGAACACCCTGCTCGATATCGGTAAGCTCCTGACCTTCCTTATCGCCCCACATATGTACACGCTTTCTGTTTTCCTGTGCGTAACCCTTTGCTCTTGTATGAGGGTAAGCCCATCTACCCTTATCATACTTCTTCTTTTCTGCCGGAGCAGCTGATGCCGCTGGCTTCTTTGATTTTGAATTTGCCATCTTCGATAGCTCCTTTCTATAACATAAAAGTAATGGTTCGGCTCTTCGCCTATATTCAATTTTCAATTTGTAATCAGAGTTAATTTAAACATTTTGTTTGTGCGATCTGTTTTGGTCGGTGGCCACCGTTATCTACCTCGTAATACCGCAACAATCAATCGTTTTGTTTTCGCTCTCTTCGTGATTACGATAACAGTATAGCTAATAAAATTGGCAATTTCTACTATCTGACTCACAAGGTTTTTACTATTACACACAAAGTTTTTAATCGTATTTTTACTTGATTTTTAGTTGTTTCAAACTGCGCTTTTTTACACTTTTTTAAAAACTTACAAACCCTTTCAAAACCACACTAATTTTGTAGAGAAAAGAAAAAAGAGCAAGGCAATTTTTGCCCTGCTCCAAGTAATTAAGCTATGTATTTTCTTGTGTATGCAGTTGACGGTAATCGTTTTCCATCCATTTTTCTGCGATTTACAAATATACAGTTGTATTGAAATTCCCTTATAGGGGTTCTTGCGTAAAATGTATCCTCGCTTAACATATAGCTATCTTTTCCCGGTGATACAATAAGTGTCATTTGTTGTTTAACTATATATTCCGGTGTCCTATATACGTTGGTTGCGTTTATCATAAAATCTGGTACAGATTTTCCTGTTTTCATGCGACTTCCTCCTTGTTTAATTCTTCAACAAAGAATTTGACTAATCTCTTATTCAAATTCCACACATGGTTTAATGAAAAATTCATCATAGATGCTGTTGCTTCTTGTGTATTGTTTTTAACATACATATTAAGATAAAGCTCATAAAGCTTTGGTGGTAGCTTTGATAGCATAGAGCTATATTTATCTACCTTTTTTACTATATCGCACATACCGTAAACATCAAATGCTTTTTGAAACATTTCCTGCTTACCGTAAAAATATTTGATTTCCGCTAAATCCTCTTTTACTTGTTTTTCTGTTATCATTATTATGCTCCTATTTGTTTAAAAAAGAAACCTCTACAAATAGTAATCTGCCTTTCTTTCGGTCAGACTCTATTCGTAGAGGTAATTGACTAATTACTTTGCACGAATCTTATTTATATGGTAGGGAACACGGTTTTACCATTTGCTCTGTTTCAGCACGACCTTAGATTTGCCATATAAACGTTAAATTTTTAACTATGAATTACACGATATCTTGTTTCGTTTGTGGAAATTTGTTGGCACATTACAGTTGATTTGCATACTACGCAAACACCTACAATAGTTCCTTTATGTTCCTTTACATTTGCTATGCTATTAGTGCAGCGAGGACATTTCAACTTTGTGCTTTGCTTATGCCTTTGTTTTTCAAGTTGCATTTTTACCCTCCTTTTTCCCATTAGAAGAACGTAAGGTGGAAAAAAGCTAACTATGTTTATATGGTGGGAAAATTCCGATATAATAGCAGGCTAACCTCGTTTTCTTCTTTCATTATTATAATCAAGCTCTGCTTAATGGAACAGAGCCGTATTATCATATTACATCTGTGTCTGGCGAATGTATAACATTATCTACAACACCGAGTATTTCCCAATTTCCTGTTGGGTATATATCTTGGTAAACTCTGTTTCCTTTCGCATCCACCTCATCATTTGCAGGTTTTAAATAATACTTGCCGTTTGCTTTTGCTAATACCTTTGCAGTTGCTTCTTCGTTTTCTATTCTTGCTATTACTACCTCACCTATGTTTGCATTTGGTTGAACTCTTACCACCATTAAATCTCCATCAAATATGCCACGCTTTATCATACTGCGTCCTTTTGCATAGAGAAGAAAGTGTTTGCCGCTTCCAAATATATCAATAGGTAGATTTACAGTTGAAATTACATTTTCTACCGCAAGTATAGGTTCACCGCAGGAGCATACTCCTACTATGGATGCACTTTCACTTTTTCCTACCTTTAATTCTTTAGGTGTAGATATATATGCACGATTATCTTGATAAATTAAATCTATCAGTCCTCTTCTTTCAAGCTCCTTTAATGCCCTTGATACTGTTGCTGTAGAATTAACTCTACATTCACTTGCTATCTCTCTTACGGTTGGAGCTTCGCCATATTCTCTCTGATATTCTTTTACATATTCTAATATTGTTTTCAAACGTGCTTCATCAAGTTTTCTCATACTACACCCTCCTTTGCAACATATCGAAACGGGCTGTTTCGTTAATTTATTTTAGCACATAGCGAGTGCTTTGTCAATACAAAAAATTTAAGTTTTTTACTACTGTCCTAAAATCATGACATCACTTTTTATTTCCTGTATATTTACGTCTTTTTTGATAATTTTCGTAGTGTTCAGATATGGCCCTCTCAAGATTTACTACAACAGGAGATAAATCATCCGTATGTATATTTTCCAAACGTGGAACGCCGTTAATAAAGACTTTTAACCCGGTCTTATTATTTTTTAGAACGATTTCCTCCATTTCACTTTCACCTCCTTACACTAATACTTTACCACATAAATTTTCGAGTTTCTACTATTTGACTCACAAGAAAAGTTGTTTAGTTCACAAAGTTTTTAATCATAACCTTTTTCAAATTTTACTTACCCTTTTCAACCCTTATTTTTTGTAGGTTTTTTTCTTTTTCTTTTCTTTTTTAGAGGGTTTTTATGATAGCAGAAAATGTCATTTATGACAAGGGGGAACGAAAATGCGTTGCTTACGATAAATATTGTTAGGTGAGCATTTTAGTTCTGGCAAGCCCTTGTCATCCCTGCCATTTCCCGCTGAGAGAAAGGTGGATTTTTGAGTAGAGGGGGTGAATAATACTCAATGTTTGTATGTGTTTTTTCATATTCAGTAAGGGTTGAAATAAATCTATATTTACTTAACTCAAATTTAGATAAAAAACCTTGTGTATCAAATTAAAAACCTTGTGAGTGCAAGTGTTAACTTTTGAATTTTTTTAGGTTATCATTGTAATCACAAAGATAAATTCATATTAAAAAGGAAAGGAAATCAAAAAATGAAAACCGCAGTAGTTTATGCTCGATATTCGAGTGAAAGACAAACAGAACAATCTATTGAAGGACAATTAAGGGAATGTAATGAATATGCTGCACGAAACGATATTGTTATTGTTGATACATATATTGACCGTGCTATGACGGGAACAAATGATAACAGAACAGACTTTCAACGATTATTAAAAGATTGTTCAAAGCGTGCATGGGATTATGTGCTTGTTTACAAGCTTGATAGATTTTCAAGAAACAAGTACGAAATGGCTATGCACAAAAAGACCTTGCGTGATAATGGCATTAAGCTTATATCCGTAAAAGAAAACATTCCAGACTCTCCAGAGGGCATTATTCTTGAATCCTTGCTTGAGGGTATGGCAGAATATTATTCTGCTGAATTATCACAAAAAGTAAGACGTGGAATGCGTGAAGGAAGGATTAAAGGACACTTTGCCGGTGGAGCTGTTCTATATGGCTACAAGGTAATAAACAAGAAAATATTTGTTGATGAAAATACCTCTCAGATTGTCATTAGAATATTTCAAGAGTTTGCAGCAGGCAAATTTGTTAAAGACATTATTGCCGACCTTACAAATGAGGGAATATATCATAATGGCAAGCCGTTAGGCAGAAATACAGTGTATAAACTTCTAAGAAATGAAAAATATATTGGTTTGGTACGATACGGTAACGAAGAATTTACTAACATTTATCCTCAAATTGTCCCCAATGCGTTATTTGAAGTTGTTCAAGCAAAGATTGACAATAATCGTTATGGCAAACACGATTCGGATGCAGTTTATATTTTAAAAGGTAAAATGAGATGTGGTTACTGTGGCAAAACTATTACGTCAGAAAGCGGAACAGGCAAAAGCGGCAAGGTAAAACGTTACTACAAGTGCTTTGGTAGAAAAAATGCTGGCAATGGTTGTCAAAAAGAAACTATTAGAAAAGAAACTCTCGAATCCTTAATTGTTGACACGACTCTCAAATTTTTTGAAGATAAACTTAATTTATCTTTTATTGCAGATAAGATATTGGAATTGCATCAAAAGAGAGTTGCTGACACATCTGTTCTCAATATTTTATTAGAAGAAAAAGCTTCGCTTACAAAATCTATTGATAACATTTTAGACGCAATAGCCGAGGGATACCGTTCTTCTAAAACAAAAGAAAAACTTGAAGAATTTGAAGCAAGGCTTGATATTGTAGAGGGTAAAATCTTAATTGAAAAGGCTAAAGAAAAATCCTCTATTTCAAGAGAGGATATTATTAAGTTCCTATCTAAATGTATCAAAAAAGAGCCTTTGCAAATGATTAAGCTTTTGGTAAAAAAAATCATACTATTTGATGATAAGGTTGAAATTTATTATAATTACATAGACAAGAAAAGTCCTGATGAATTTGAACATCAGGCTTTTTTGTTTTATACAGAAAATGTTGATTTGTATATAAAGGATGATTACAAATTAAAGGAGCAGGATTACATTTTAAATATGCTTATTCAAATGTTTATTTGAGTTTGTTTTTCAAAAAATACACCGTTTTTTGCTTTATTTTTAACGTTCAAAATTACAAAATTTACACTTTTTACATTTTAACAAAAGTGCCACAACCCCTTATACCATAAGGCTTTTCGGATTTTTTACAAAGGTGTTCAACTGAGGTTAACTGTGGCGCGCCATAAACAGAAAAGACAGGACTTGCTCCTGTCTTTTTTGTTTATCTTGCCTTGGGGAGAGAGTGCGCTCCTTTGCGATTTATCGCAAATAGAGTTCGCAAGCAGGGCTAAGCCATCGGGGAGCTTGCTCACCAGTGGCGTGCCGAAGCTCTTTTTGCTTGCAAAAAGCCTCTCCACGAGTCGCGCATGATGTTCGCACTGATCCAAATTGCAACCACCCAATCGGGTGGTTTTCTTTTTATATCGCCCCGAGGGCGATGCGTGCGCTCTTTTAAAGCTTTGCTTTAAATAGAGTGCGCAAGTGTGACGAAAGGCGTCTGGGAGCTTGCTCACAAGCGCCTCGGCACAACCCATTGCCAAAGGCAATGTATCTCCCGAGGGCGCGATGATGTTCGCACCATTCTATATTGAGAGAGTTCGTCCCGTCGCTTCGAACCTCCTTCAAAAACGCAACGCGTTTTTGAATAGAGTTCGCAAGTCCGCCGAAAGCCGTCGGGGAGCTTGCTCACCAGGGGCTCGTTGCGACTCGTTGCCATAGGCAACGCATCTCCTTCACAATGCATCAGCATTGTCGGGGCGCGCCCATTTTTCAAGACACACCACCGTCCCCTGTCTCCGTCTCCGGCAATCCTTCTTTTTTAATTGAATTATTTGAGTCTAAAATAACGTATATTCTTTCCGTTGCCTTCGCGCTTGATCTCTCCTTCGGCAACCATCTTTCGAAGAGCGCCCTCAATAGAGCTTATGCTAAGCGAAGGACATAGCTCTCTGATGTCTTGCTTTGAAAATCTGCCGATCTTGTTCATCGTTGCACGGCGTACGGTTTCAAGTGCCGGTAGCTTTGTTTCTACAAGTGCGAATCTATCTTCAAAATCCTTATAGGATGCAAGTATCGTGCCGAGCAAATACTTGATGAACGGAACAGCATCTGCATTTCCTTCGTGCCATCCGTTCTGCGCTTTGCCAAGAGCATCGTAGTACAAGTCTTTATTCTTGGCTATCTTTGCTTCAAGAGATATATATTTGCCAACGTAGAATCCGCTTCTATAGAGGAGCAGAGTTGTAAGCAGACGGCTCATTCTGCCGTTACCGTCATTGAACGGATGGATGCAGAGGAAATCATGAATGAATATCGGAATCGCAATCAACGGTTCAAGCTCATTGTTGCCGATTACTCTATTAAACTCACTACAGATACTATCCAATGCGGTCGGTGTTTCAAAGGGAACAAGCGGAGTGAACAGTGTCCTCGTGCTGCCATCAGGATAGGTTGCACTGATATAATTCTGCACGCTCTTTATTCTGCCTGCGTGCGGGTTGTTCATATGGCTATATAGTATTTTGTGGAGTTGCAGAATGTAATTTGGAGTAATCGGGATAGCATCAAAGCTCTCGTGAATAATATTTAACACATCACGATAGCCTGCGATCTCTTGCTCATCTCTATTTTTGGGCGTGGTCTTATCCTCCACGATCTGCCTAATTCTCGTGTTGGTCGTAACGATACCTTCAATCGCATTGGAACTCTCGGTACTCTGCACCTTTGCGATCTCTACAAGCTTTTCAAGCTCGTCGGGACGTTGTTTGAGGTACATCTCTTGCTTTCCGGCTTCCTTGTAGATTGCCGCTATCAGGCCGAGAAGTTCTGAATCCCATTTTTGTTCGTTTATTTTAGAGTAGTTAAATGTTCTCATAACCTTAACCTCACTTTCATTCCCTTAAATGATATCATGTTTTGAGGTTATTGTCAATCGTTTGAGGGAATATTTCCTCAATATTATTTGAAAAAAGAGGGGATGTTAATCCCTCACTGTTAATATCTGCAGGAAGACAAGTGACGGAGGAAGACAGGGGATGAGCCTGTTCTCTGTCGTCTCCTTTACTGCGATATTAAAAACAGGATTAAAGGTCGACCTTTAATCCTGTTTTGTTATTTAGTTACTGTGCGTTCTCGTCAAGAACCTCAAGAGGTCTTGTTTCCTCTGCCTGGCACTTAGAGCAAACGCGAACCTCGCTTACGTTATCGGTAGCTACTGTCCAGTTGCCCCACTTGTGGTTATAAGAGCCGTCTGTGCACTTTGGAATCTCTTCCCAAACTGCGTTAAAAGTTGTGTCCTCTGTGAACACGAAGCCGCCTTCAACCTCTTTCACGTCCCAACCGAGGAACTTATAGCCCTCTCTTGTAGGAGTTGGAAGTGTGAGAGAATCATATGCTGTACCAGCGGAAACGTACATTTCGTACTCGTCCCAGTCAAGCTTGCCCTCGCCCGGTTCAAAGGTAATTGTTACCTTTTCCTCGTAGTCAGCGCTCTCGTTCTTTTCACCAAGAGTGATTACAACGTCGCCTGCATCGGGAACAACGTCAACATAAAGGAAGCCGTCCTCAATTGTGCAGGAAATGTTATTCATATACTTTGTGTGCTTATACTCAGAGAGTGCAACAAATGGAATGTTTTTGCCACCCTGTGTAGCTGTTACAGTTGTCCAGCTATCAGGAATGTCAACCTTGATTGTCAACGCCTGGTCGAACATAAAGTCGTCAAGACCGTCAGTTACGGAAATTGTGATTGAGCTGTCTGTTCTTTCAAGTGTTTCAACGCTTGCCTTCTGTGCTTCCTTCAAGTACTTAACAAGGTCATTGTAGGAAGGCGCCCACATACCAAATCTTGTGATATGCTCAAGCTTGGAAATGGTTGAAGCATAGCTTGAATAAATTGAACCTGAGCCAAGTGAGTGCAAGCACTCTACTGTGAAGCCGCCAACGGAGTAAAGCTTTTCAACGCCCTTTTCGTAAGAGCCGATTGTAGCCTTCAAAAGTCTGTACTCACCGCCGTTGCCATCAACAAACTCGAATGTATTGCCATTCAAGTTATATGAGCCGTTTTCACGGAATTCATACTTATAATCGTTATAGTAATATGTACCTGCATCGTAGCCCATATCAACAAAGGTCATTACGCTCTCGTCAAATACAAGGTTAACGCCTGCCTTTTCGTAGCCCTCTGTGAGGTAGAACTTAGCGCCGTTAAATGTAACCTCAGTAGCACCCTCGGTAGCCTTGTTGAGGTAAACAACAGAGCCGTCCTTCTTAACGAAGATATATTCACCCTCTGTCTGGTCTGCCTTGGAAATGTAGGAGTTCAAGTCACCCCAAATCTCTCTGTTTGTAAGCTGATCAGGTGTGTTATAGAAGATACCTGTATCACCGCCGTTACGGTTAGCAGCAAGTGTGCCTGCCAAATATTCCGCAACAGATGTGGATGTAGCGCCAAGAGGTGCTGCAAAGGTAATAACCTGCTGACCCTTGAAGTTGTGTCTGAACCAATACTGTGCAACAACAACCTCACCAAGCAAAGCGGAGCCGGTTGCCTGTCCTGAGTAAATAGATGTATGGTTGTATGAGTGTGAGCCTAAGTCAAATACACCTCTTGTGAAGTGCTCCTGCCATATGGAAACAAGAGCGTCGGAATATGTAATAGACATCATAAGAGTTGCTCTTACACCGTATCTAATATAGTATTCGTTAGCCCAAGTATATGTGTCAAGATAGTTACCGTCGTCAAATGTCTGTGCCCAAGCGCTTGGAGCGTTATGGAGATAAGGTGTTACCACAGGGTTAACATAGTTCTCTGCATAGCTCATTGTGCTTGTAGCACCGCAGCCCTCGTTACGGCAGGTAGATACCTTTGTGCCAAGGGTTGTAGTTGTTGCCGCGGTTTCAATTGTGTATTTGCCCCAATCGTGCACCAGGGCATCTGTTGCCTTTGTTCTGATTACCGCACCGCAGGTACAGTTCATAACCGTGTAGCCGGGTACACCGCAGGATGCAGGAACAACCTCGCCTGCTCTTGGGTTTGCGTGTGAGCAGCCTGTTGCAGGGTACTCACCAAATGGCTGTTCTACAATAGTATATGGTGTGATGTCATATACATAGCTGGTCCAATATTCAGGCTCTCTTGTAAGAGTAAGCTTGATTTTGGATGTTGATTTTTCAAGGTTAACGTTAAAGGTACAAATACCGTCTGCGTTTGTAACTACAACATCGTTTGTAACGCCTGCCGCAGGAACTGTCAATTCAGTTACCTTTACCCACTGGCCGTTTTCATAGATTTCAAGGTCAAATCTTCTGTTCTGTCTTGCGCCAACAGAAATTTGAATACAAGCAATATACTTGTCGCTTGGATACTCGAAAATTGCCCAAGGAGTAGCGTTATATCTTGCGTCAGTTGTCCAATAAGAAGCTGTTGTGTTATCCTTAAGTGTGTCGCCACCTGTTACCCACTCGTTGTACTTACCTGAAATGGAAACAGTTGCCTCAGCTGCGATAGAAACAGGAACTCTTTCAACCGCCTCTGTCTTTGCGTATGTCTCAATTTCATAAATAACCGCAGGTGCATAACGGCTTGCGTGTGTTACGCTTGCCTTAATCTTGTTTGTCTTGATAGGAGCATCAAGGGTCATCATAAACTCACAGCTAATGCCTGCCGCAGTTGCGTTTTTGTCGCTAACCTCGCCAAGATATACCCATTCTCCGCTTGTTGCATCAAAATATTCAATCTTATATGAAACGTAGCAATCCTCGCCAAGCTCCCAAGCATAGTAGTTTGGAAGGACGAATTTAAGTGCGCCTACCTCATATTCCCTTGCCAGCTCAAGCTCAACCCAGTCACTTGTGTAGTTTGCGCCGTCAACGTATGTGTCTGCATTCCAGAAGGTTGTTACATTGCCGTCAATTGCCATGTTACCCTTTGTTCCGTCAAAGTAAGAGGAAACAAGGAGCTTGCCAAGCTTTGCAACGTTAACAAACTTTTCATTTACGTAGTTACCACCTGTGTAAAGGTAGCTAACGTTAACTCTTTCGTGATAAAGCTCATCCTCTGTTGCGTTGTAGCCCGCGCTCATTTTCTGAATTGCACCGCCACAGTGGATACAAGGATTTTCCATCATACCGCCAACGTACAAGGTTGGCTTAACTACTGTTGTCCAACCAAGTGGGTCATACTCGTGCGCACCTGTTGCCTTAAGCTTTGTAGTTGCAGAAAGCCCGCAGCCGTTTGGACAGTATGTCTTTGAATAACCGTCAAGAGCGCAGGTTGGCTCTACTCTTTCCTCAAGCTCCAAGTGGGGGAGCTTTTTGAGGCTTTCGTCATTGTTTCTGTCATATCTCTGCACATTCTTGCAAAGAACGCACTTTTCAACGCGCTTGCCTGCATATTCACAGGTAGGTGCCTCGTACTCGGTCACCTCATAAACGTGCTCGCAGTCAGCTGTAGAACCGCCGCTGCCTGCACGGTCAAACACTGCAACCAAGGTGATATCACCAGTTACAATGCTCTTGTTAAAGTCCCATTTCTGATTTTTGTCGCCGCCAACGCACCAGCCGTAAAACTCCATGCCCTTTCTGTATGGCTCGTAGTCAGGTCTTGCTACCTTACCGTTTGCCTTTACAACCTGGTCAGGAATAGATGGCTTGTCGCTTGTACGCGAGGTGTCAAACTTAACGGTATAGGTAGTATCGCTATCTGTACCGGGTCCGTCTGGTCCCTCATCCCCGTCGTTGCTAGATTCTGTGCTTGAGCTTGGAGCGGTGCTTGGTGGGGTGTCACTCTGACCGCAGGCAACAAAGCATAAGCAAAGCATCATAAGCATAGCCAACAACAGTGATATTCTAACTAATGCTTTTTTCATTTTGTTCTCCTATTGCGAAATATCGCATTATAAATATTCCCCCCGGGAATTAGCCGGGGGGAACCAACTTGTTCACCAGTCGTTATTCAGTTGAAAATTATTCCTCTGCAACCTTAACGAATGCAACCTCCTGCCACTTGGATGTACCTTGTGGTGGGTTATCCTCAACAAATTTAACAGCAATGATCTTCTTGGAAGAGTCAGGCTCTACAAATGGTGAGCTTTCCTTGTCAGGAGCTGCACCGCAAACGCCGAGAAGAACAAAGTCGCTCTCGCCCTCGTACTGAACGAATACGTTAATAGATGTTACGCCTTCACCCTTGAAGTAAATTCTATCAAGAGCTGTTGCCTCAAGCAAGTTGAACTGAACATAAGCAGCACCGTTACCTCTTGGGCCAACGAATTCGCCAAAGCCTTCGTCCCATCTGTTGTTGATAAGGTTTGTGAATGGTACGTTATAGAAGTTAGCTGTGCTACCGTCAAGCTGTGCGCCTGGGTTGTTACCGAGAAGAGCAACTGTTACGTTCTTATACTCAACAATTTCCTTTTCGCCACATCCAGGTCTTGAGCATGTGCGCTGCTTAGCCATGAATGCTTCTTCCCACATACCGAACTGATGTCCCTTAGCAGGGTCACCAATCTTGATTTCCTTGTTCTGGCAGTACTCGCAGTAACGAGCGGATGTACCTGGCTTTGTGCAGTCAGCCTTCTGGTCCTCTTCCCAAGCACCGTAAAGGTGGTCGTAAGAGCCGTCTGTACATTCAGCCTTCTGGTCCCACTTAGCATAAAGCATTGTGTCTGCATCGTACTTGTTAGAAAGGGAAGCTGCAATTGTGCAAGCCTCATCCTTATACCAACCGCTGAATGCCCAACCGGACTCATCTGTAACAGGAGTTGGGAACTTGTCAAGTCTGCCGCCCTTAGAAATTTCCATTTCGTAGTCAGCGCTGTTTTCAAAACGACCAATACCTGTGTTAAATTCGATTGTTACCTTTTCTTCTGGAACGTCAGGCTGATCGTTGCCGCCTGTTGATGAGTCTGTTGTACCTGGGTTATTGCCGCCCTTTTCTTCCCAGATAGCGTAAAGAGTTGTGTTCTCGTTGAAAATGTCAACGGAATCCCATTCCTCTTCGCCTGCTCTGTCATATGCCCAGTAAAGGAACTTGTAGCCGTCCTTTTCAGCCTCAGGGAGCATGCTCTTCTTGAGCTTTGTGCCCTTTTCAATCTCAATTTCCTCATCGCCGTCGATGATGTCACCGCCACGTGGGCTGAATGAGATAGTAATCATTTCTTTTGTTGCGGAGCTGTCTGTTGATGGTGTTGTTGGATCTTCCTCACCGCAGGCAATAACCATAGGGATGAGAAGCATGCAAGCAATCGCCAAGCAGATAAGCTTAATCAATGTTGCTTTTTTCATCGTTATGTTTCCTTTCAATATTTTTTTACTTAACAATAAGGGGTAGCAAATCCCCGCTTTTGCGTATATATTATAACATTTAACTAATACTAAGTCAATATCGACATTTCTTTTTGTGTCTTTTCGTTCTTTTGCACAACACCAAAGCCTTAAACAAAAAAATGTAGGCAATGCTTTTGTGCACATTGCCTACAATTATATTACTTTATATAAATTTCTTAGAAGACGCTGTCTGCTATTTCCTTTAGCTTGGCTATAATTTCGGGGTCTGTATTTTCGGGCTCGTATTCAACGTCCTTCGCGCTCTTGCCTGTGAAATATCTGTTCATTACAAGCGCCGCCAAGTACCTGCCGTAGTCAAGGGACAGATGGAAGCCGTCACGGTGCATGGAAAGCTCCGCACCCAGCTTAAATTCGGGCAAGGTATCACTTGCCATTTCAACTGCGTTTCCGCAAGGAATAACATCAAAGCCGTACCTTTCGGCAATCTTGCTTGTTGTTTCAACTATGGCGTTGAACATCTTTTTTCTGTCGCGGTCATAGTTGACAAATCCACCGTGGTCGCTTGTTTCGGAGTAAGCCCAGGTTCTGTGCAGCACAATCCTTGCGTTTGGACACTTTTCGCGTATAAATTTCACAATTTCACCCAAAAAAGGCTCATACGTGTCGATAATTCCGCTATCCTGGCTAACCTGCTGAACTGTGATGTAGTCCCATTTTTTCTTTCCAAGAGCTTCCTCAATGGAAATTTTTCTCAAATATCTGCCGTTTTTCTGATAGTCATAATCAGCAATATTTCCCACAATATTGTTGTAGTGGCGCTCCAAGGAGCAGCCGCCAATATAAAGGTTTCTTACAAAAAGCTCCTCTCCTGACACCTGATGCAAATATCTTGTTGCGTCCTGTGAAAAGCTGTTTCCTATGCATAATACATTTTTCATTATTATTTCCTCGCTCTCTAAAGCCCTTGTTTTTTCTAATCTAATTTTGCATTTTGCATTTTGAATTTTGCATTTATCAAAGAAGATGCTTTCCCTGAAAGCTATTTCTTTGATATAGCTCTTTGTCAATATCATTAATAACGCACACCTTTTTGCGGCTCCAGTCGGGGGCTAAAAGCTCCTCTGCTATGCCGTCACCTGTCACGCGCTCCACCACAATGTCGGGTGGCAAAAGCTCCAGCTGGTCGCACACTATCGAAACATACTCGTCCTTTTCCAAGGGGGTGTATTCTCCCGTTTTGTACATTTGACCAAGGACAGTTCCCTCGAGCACGTGCAAAAGATGTATTTTGACAAGGTCAGGGTGCAATTTAGCCACACTCTCTGCGGTTTTTTTCATAATTTCCCTGTTTTCCCCGGGCAAGCCATTTATGATATGCACGCCTATTTTCACATTGGGCGCGCCACCTCTTAGCGCTTGGAATCCGTGCACAAAGGTATCAAAATCGTGGCCGCGGTTTATGAGCCTTGCGGTTTCATCATTGGCGCTTTGCAAGCCAAGCTCCACGGTTACGGGGATTTTTTCACTGACCTTATGTAAAACCTCAATAATGCCACTGTCTAAGCAATCCGCACGCGTGGCAATATCTATCATTACCGCACCCTCAAATTGCGACACGCGGTCAAGGATTTTTCCCAAAATCTCGGGGGACGTGTAGGTATTTGAGTATGCTTGCAGGTATGGGATGCGTTTGCTTGTCTTCCATTTTGACGATAGCTTTTCCACCCCTTGTAAATATTGCTCCTCTAAGGACAAGAGAGCGCTTGCAAGTCTTGCACCGCTACCGCCTGAGCAATAAATACAGCCGCCAACACCGCATTTTCCGTCTATGTTGGGACAGGTAAAGCCACAGTCAAGAGGTATCTTTGCGCACTTACCGCCAAAGCGGTGCTTCAAGTAATAGTCATAGGTGTGGTATCTTTTGTTAGTGTCCGAAAATTCAAAGGGATTATTTTCCGCTTGCGACACAGCACCACCTCCACCTGCAACCAAAAGCATCTTATATAGAAATCAAGCTCCAAGAAGAGCCATAAAAAACTAAAGCGACCGCTTGGGTCGCTTTAATTTGGAGCTACTAACCAGAGTCGAACTGGTGACCTCATCCTTACCAAGGATGTGCTCTACCAACTGAGCCATAGTAGCAAATATCCTATTGCGCTAACAATTATAACAGAATATCTTTTCTTTGTCAATAGATTTTTTGCAAAAATATTGGTGGGAGCAACCCCACCAACATAATAACCGCTAAAAATTCTTGTTCTTGCGTTTTTTGATATTGTACTCAGAGCGAGGGTTGATAAGCTCGCGGTAGTCAAGATCTCCACGTTCAAGAGCGCTGACAATAGTTTCCGCCGTGGCAATATTTGTAGCCAAAAGCACGTTATGCACGTCGCAAAGACGGAGCAAATTCTGCTCAACCTGATTGTGCTGCTCCACCCAACCGTAGTTTTGAGGTGTGTTAGCGCGGAAATAGAACAAAATATCAATTTCATCAAAGGCAATTCTTGAAGCAATCTGCTGCTCACCGCCAAGAGTACCTGACAAAAGCTTTTCAATCTTCAAGCCTGTTGCTTCAGCTATATATGAGCCTGTGGTGCTTGTTGCGCAAATGGAATGCTTGCTCAAAATGCCACAGTATGCAATGCAAAACTGTGTTATAAGCTCTTTTTTAGTGTCATCGGCAATAATTGCAATCTCCATACATCCACCTCCTATGTCCTTACTTCTTAATAATAGCACAATGTTTAGGGATTTGTCAATAACTTTTTTCATTTTTTTGAGCAAATTGTCTGTATTTTCACACTTAGCATATGCAAAATTTTTGTTATTATGTACAAAAAGCCCTGTATTTTATCATTGATGCTAAGCTTTGCCTGCTTTTGACATCAAATATGAGTAGAATAAAAAATGAGGTAGTATTATATTGATAGTATCGCGCGCATACGTACGTTTTTTAATAAATATGTAAAATTCTCTTGACAAATCATAATTCCTTTGATATAATAGTTTCAATCTTTAAGGTTGATACAGAGATATCGACAAGATTATAATATAAATTAGGTATGCCTTGGCATATCCTCGTTTGTTGCGGTTTAATCTTGTCGGTGGGCAAGATTTTTTTATTGCACTTTGCAAGATGGGAGGATTGTTATGAGGAATTATACCGAATTTACAATAGACAAGCAGTCCGTAAGTGCCCTTCTTGGTAGCGCTCCTTTTGACATTGATAATATTGTTATTTTTCCCGGTTTTTGTGATGTCCACGTACATTTCAGAGAGCCGGGCTTTTCTTATAAGGAGACTATTAAGTCAGGCTCACTTTCCGCGGCAAACGGCGGCTACACAGATGTTTGCACAATGCCAAACCTGAAGCCTGTGCCCGACAGTGTGGAAAGCTTGAAGGCCCAGCTTGATATTATCAAGCGCGACGGTCTTATCGGCATTCACCCTTACGCATCTATTACCGTAGGACAGAATGGCAAGGAGCTTTCCGACCTTGACGGTATGAAGGATTTATGTATTGCCTACTCCGACGACGGACGTGGTGTGCAAAGCGACGAAATGATGGAAGCGGCAATGCGAAAGGCAAAGGAGTGCGGCAAAATGATAGTTGCCCACTGCGAGGTCAATGACCTGCTTTTCGGTGGCTACATTCACGACGGAGAGTATTGCAAGCAACACGGTATGAAGGGCATTTGTTCTGAGAGCGAATGGGCGCAGGTAAAGCGCGATTTGGAGCTTGTGCGCAAAACAGGCTGCTCCTACCACGTGTGCCACATCTCCACAAAGGAAACTGTTGAGCTGATACGTCAGGCAAAAAAGGAAGGCTTGGACGTTACCTGCGAAACAGGACCTCACTACCTTGTTTTCAACGATATGGATTTGAAGGACGAGGGCAGATTTAAAATGAACCCACCTATCAGAAGCGAGGCAGACCGCCAAGCACTTCTTGCAGGAATCTTAGACGGCACAATAGATATGATTGCCACAGACCACGCACCCCACAGTGCAGAGGAAAAGTCCAAGGGTCTTTCCGGCAGCAACATGGGAGTTGTGGGTCTTGAAACCGCCTTTGCGGTAATGTACACTAACTTTGTTAAAACAGGGGTTATGACCCTTGAAAAATTAGTCGAGCTTATGTCAACAAATCCGCGCAAGCGCTTCGGCATTGAGCTTGGCAATTCATACACAATCTTTGATTTGAGCAAAAAATTCACCGTTGACCCACAAAAATTCCTGTCAATGGGCAAGGCTACTCCCTTTGAAGGGCTGGAGCTTTACGGTGAATGCTTGGCTACAATCAAGAACGGCGTGCCTGTGGTGGTTAACCACAAAACGCCATAAAAATTCACGTTTTGCATAGCGAAACATATGGAGTTTTCGAAGAAAACATATCGATTTTTGCAAAGCAAAAAATATCGAGTGCCTCAAGCCACATATCGATAAGATTTTGTTTTTCCTAACCGCTTGATTTCATCGATATTTTGCGCAAAACGCAAATCGATATGTTACACAAAGCGCAACTCGATATGTCCCTTTGGGACTCGATATGTGCCACAGGCACAAGATTTTGGTTATAATTAAGAGGAATATAAGGAGAAAGAAAAAATGGCAAAGAGGAAAGACATCAAAAGAGTAATGATCATAGGCTCAGGTCCTATCGTTATCGGTCAGGCGGCTGAATTTGACTATGCAGGCACACAGGCGTGTCTTGCGCTCAAGGAGGAGGGCTACGAGGTTATTCTCGTTAACTCTAACCCTGCTACAATTATGACAGACACTGTTATTGCAGACAAGGTATATATGGAGCCACTCACACTTGAATATGTGGCTAAGATTATCAGACACGAGCGTCCTGACGCTATCGTTCCGGGTATCGGCGGACAGACAGGTCTTAATATGGCTATGCTCCTTGAAAAGAAGGGCGTACTCAAGGAAAGCGGTGTTGAGCTTCTCGGCACATCAAGCGCTTCCATCGAAAGAGCCGAGGACAGAGAGCTTTTCAAATCCCTTTGCGAGGAAATTGGCGAGCCTGTTATTCCTTCCGAGATTGCTAACAATATGGACGAGGCAAAGGTGGCTATTGAAAAGATTGGCTTCCCTGTTGTTCTCCGCCCTGCATTTACTCTTGGCGGCACAGGCGGCGGCTTTGCTTACAATATGGAAGAATACTTGGAGCTTGCAGAGGGCGCGCTTGCAGCTTCCCCTGTTCACCAGGTTCTTGTTGAAAAGAGCGTTAAGGGCTTCAAGGAAATCGAGTTTGAGGTTATGCGTGACGGTGCGGACAATGCAATTACAATTTGCGGTATGGAAAACATCGACCCTGTTGGCGTACACACAGGTGACTCCTTGGTTGTTGCTCCTATTATGACTCTCAACGACCACGACCTCAAAATGCTCAACGATTCCGCTATCAAGCTTATCAGAGCATTGAAGATTGAGGGCGGCTGTAACGTTCAGTTCGCGCTCAACCCAACCACAAGCGAATATTATCTTATCGAGGTTAACCCACGTGTTTCCCGTTCCTCTGCTTTGGCATCCAAGGCAAGCGGATACCCAATTGCACGTGTTACCGCCAAGATTGCGGTTGGTATGACCCTTGACGAAATCGAGGTTGCAGGAACAAAGGCTTCCTTTGAGCCACGTCTTGACTACGTTGTTGCCAAGTTCCCACTCTTCCCATTTGATAAGTTTACAACAGTTCCAAACAAGCTTGGCACACAGATGAAGGCAACAGGCGAATGTATGGGCATCGGCTCAACTCTTGAGGAGTGCTTGCTCAAGTCCGTTCGTTCTCTTGAAATCGGTGTTTGCCACTTCTATCTCCCTAAGTTCGACTCTATGAGCGACCACGCAATGCTCGCTTATCTTGAGGAGTTCCACGACGACAATATTTTTGCGGTTTGCCAGCTTCTCCGTCACGGTGTTTCTATTGAAACCTTGCACCAGGTTACTAAGATTACATCCTACTTCCTTGAAGCCTTCAAGAGAATTGTAGATATGGAAAAAACACTTTCCGAAAACGTAGGCTCTATCGCGGTTTTGAAGGATGCTAAAAAGATGGGCTTTGGCGACAAGTATATCGCTAAGCTTTGGAGCATGAAAGAGGTTGAGGTTTACAATCTCCGCCACGAAAATGGCATCATTCCTTCCTTCAGAATGGTTGATACCGCCCACGTTGATGCTTATATTCCTTATTTCTATTCCTCACACGAGGGCAAGAACCAGTCCATCCTCACAAACAGAAAAAAGGTTATTGTTCTTGGCGCAGGTCCTATCCGTATCGGTCAGGGTGTTGAGTTTGACTACTCCACAGTTCACGCAGTAAAGACCATTAAGGAAAGCGGCTACGAGGCTATTATCATTAACAACAACCCGGAAACAGTTTCCACTGACTACACAACTGCGGACAAGCTCTACTTTGAGCCACTCACAGTTGAGGACGTTATGGAGGTTATCGACTTTGAAAAGCCTGACGGCGTTATTGCTTCCCTTGGCGGACAAACAGCTATCAACCTGGCAGCACCGCTTCACGAAAGAGGAGTAAAGCTTATCGGTACAGACTGTGAGGCTATTGACAGAGCAGAAAACCGTGACACCTTTGAAAAGATACTTGAGGAGCTTCACATTCCTCAGCCAAGCGGACAGGCGGTTACAAATATCGAGGACGGTATCAAGGTTGCAAAGACCGTTGGCTATCCTGTTCTTGTTCGTCCTTCCTTCGTTTTGGGCGGACGCGCTATGCAGCTTGTACAAAACGAGGAGCAGCTCCGCCACTACCTGAGAACTGCCGTTGAAATTGACGAGGACAAGCCTGTTCTTGTTGACCACTACATTATGGGTAAAGAGGTTGAGGTTGACGCAATTTGTGACGGCCGCGACGTATTTGTTGCAGGTATTATGGAGCTTGTTGAGCGTACAGGCGTTCACTCCGGTGACTCCATTTCCGTATATCCATCCTTCTCTATCTCCGATAAGGTTAAGGGCAAGATTCTCACCTACTCCAAAAAGCTTGGCCTTGGCATTGGCATTGTTGGCCTTTTCAACATTCAGTTTATCGTTGACGCAAATGACGATGTATATATCATTGAGGTTAACCCACGTTCTTCAAGAACAGTTCCATTCCTTTCCAAGTCAACAGGCTACTCTCTTGCGGATATTGCAACAGAGGTTATCCTCGGCAAGTCCCTCAAAGAGCTTGGCATCTTTGATTTGTACCCACAGGAAAAGAAGAGATGGTACTGCAAGGTTCCTGTTTTCTCCTACAAGAAGATTAGCGGAATTGACGCATATCTCAGCCCTGAAATGAAGTCCACAGGTGAAGCAATCGGCTATGACGACACCTTGAACAGAGCCTTCTACAAGGCATTGCAGGCGTCAGGCATGCAGGTGCAGAATTACGGTACAGTTCTTGTAACCGTTGCAGATAACGACAAGGAAGAGGCGCTTTCATTGATTCGCCGCTTCTACAACCTTGGCTTCAACATTGAAGCAACAGAGGGTACTGCAAACTACTTGAAGCAGCACGGCATCAGAACAAGAATTATGCACAAAATCGGTGACGGCTCCAGCGACATTCCTGAGGCTATGCGCCAGGGTCATATCGCTTACGTTATCAACACAAGCGACGGTGCGGCACAGGGTCAGAAGGACGGCTACCAGATAAGACACTTGGCAATTGAAAACAACATTTCTCTCTTCACATCTCTTGATACAGTTAGAATCTTGCTTGACGTGCTTGAGGAAATCACACTTACAATTTCTACAATCGACGCGTAATGACGCAAAGCGTCAATGAAATGAATCCGTAAATTCGTGAAATGACCCCCTGGGTCTTGAAATACTTGCTGCGCAAGAGTGAAATGCTCTTGCGAGCATAGGATTCATTTTATTTCAAGAAAGGTTTTCCTTTCATTTCAAGACAAGCGCTACTTGTCATTTCAAGCGCATTAGCGCATTTCATTTGTTGAAAGAGGAAAAAATGAAGGACTTAATTTTTACAATTGATGAAAACAAAAAAATAGCCAAAAACACCTACGAAATGGTGCTTTTGGGTGACTGCTCCGACATTAAATGCGGTCAGTTTGTTAATTTGAAAATCGAAGGCTTTTACCTTCGCCGTCCTATCTCCGTTTGCTGTGTAGAGGGGGACAGACTGACCCTTATCTACAAGGTAGTGGGAGAGGGCACCGAGGTGATGGCTAAAATGGAAAAGGGCGAGGAAATCCTCACTCTTACAGGCCTTGGCAACGGCTACGATATTTCAAAGAGCGGAGATAAGCCCCTTCTCGTTGGCGGTGGCGCAGGTGTGCCCCCTATGTATCAGCTCTGCCGTGAGCTTGTGGCACAGGGCAAGCGTCCTTGTGTTATTCTCGGCTTCAACTCAGCGGACGAGGTGTTTTACGAAAACGAGTTTAAGGCTCTCGGCGCAAAGGTAATTGTTGCAACAGCAGACGGCTCTTATGGTGTGCGTGGCTTTGTAACAGATGCCTTCCATATGGTTGATTATACATATTTCTACACCTGCGGTCCTGAGCCAATGCTAAAGGCGGTTTATAACAAAAGCGAAACGAGCGGTCAGTTCTCCTTTGAGGAAAGAATGGGCTGTGGCTTTGGCGCTTGTATGGGCTGCTCCTGCAAAACAAAATACGGCAACAAGAGAATTTGCAAGGACGGACCCGTTCTTGAAAAGGAGGAAATCATATGGTAAGCTTGAAAACAAATCTTTGCGGCATAGAGCTTGACAACCCATTGATTCCCGCCAGCGGAACATTCGGCTTTGGCTATGAGTTTGCAGAAATTTATGATATTAATATTCTTGGTAGCTTCTCATTCAAGGGAACTACCAAAGAGCCCCGCTTCGGCAATCCCACACCAAGAATTGCAGAGTGCAAAAAGGGTCTTATCAACTCTGTGGGACTTCAAAACCCAGGTGTTCACAAGGTTTTGGAAAATGAGCTTCCTAAGCTCAAGGCGTGCTTCCACAAGCCTGTTATGGCAAATGTCAGCGGATTTTCCGTTGAGGAATATGTTTACACTGTTAAAATGCTTGACCAAGAGCCCCAAATCGGTTGGTTTGAGGTAAATGTGAGCTGCCCTAACGTACACGGCGGTGGAATGAGCTTTGGCACATCTCCTGAGGCAGCGGCAGAGGTTGTCCGCGCTTGCAAGGCGGTGACAAAAAAGCCAATTATCGTTAAGCTCTCACCGAATGTTACCGACATTGTGTCTATCGCAAAGGCGTGCGAGGCGGCAGGGGCAGACGGTATCAGCTTAATCAATACTCTTCTCGGTATGAGAATAGATTTGAAATCCAAAAAGCCTGTAATCGCAAACAAAATGGGCGGCTTTTCAGGTCCAGCTATTAAGCCTGTGGCTATCCGCATGGTTTACCAGGTTTACGAGGCGGTTAACATTCCTATCGTTGGCGGCGGCGGAGTTGAATCTGCCGAGGACGTTATCGAAATGATGCTTGCAGGTGCTTCTGCTGTTGAGGTTGGTGCTGCTAACTTGGTTGACCCCCTTGCTTGCCCAAAAATCATTGAGGATTTGCCAAGGGTTATGGAAAAATACGGTATAAAAGATTTAAAGGATATAATAGGAGGTGCCCACTAATGGGAAAGGACGTAATTATCGCTTGCGACTTTGCAAGCAAGGAACAGGTTTTCAATTTTCTTGATTTGTTCAAGGAGGAAAAGCCATTTGTAAAAATCGGTATGGAGCTTTTCAATGCTGAGGGTCCGGACATTGTTCGCGAAATCAAGAAAAGAGGTCACAAAATATTCCTCGATTTGAAGCTTCACGATATTCCAAACACAGTTAAAAAGGCAATGGCGGTGCTTTCCCGTCTTGACGTTGATATGACAAACGTACACGCAAGCGGCACTATCGCTATGATGGAAGCAGCTCTTGAGGGCTTGAAACGTGAGGACGGCACTTGCCCACTCTTGATTGCCGTTACACAGCTCACATCCACAAGCGAGGAAAGAATGAGAGATGACCTTTTAATTAACGAGCCAATGGACAAGGTTGTTATGCACTATGCGCAAAACGCAAAGAAGGCAGGTCTTGCAGGCATTGTTTGCTCTCCGCTTGAAGCAGAAAAGGTACACGCTACCTGCGGCAGCGACTTTGTAACAGTTACCCCAGGCGTTCGCTTTGCAGATGGCGACAAGGGCGACCAGGTGCGCGTTATGACCCCTGCCGAGGCTAAGAAAATCGGCTCTGACTACATTGTAGTCGGCAGACCAATCACAGCAGCTCAAGACCCTGTTGCGGCATATCGCAGATGCGTTGCAGAATTCGTTGACTAACGAATTCTGCAATGAAATGAATCCGCAAAGCAAATTCTTGAAATAACCGTGCGGTTATGAAATGATTGCTACGCAATCTTGAAATGCACTGAGGTGCATAAGGATTCATTTTATTTCAAGAAAGGCTTGCCTTTCATTTCAAGACAAGCTCTGCTTGTCATTTCAAGCGCGCACGCGCATTTCATTGCTTTTTGTCGATATGTGCTTCGCACTCGATATGATTGCAAAAGCAATCTCGATATGTTCACTTTGTGAACTCGATATGTTGGCTCAAGCCAACGAGAATTTAGGAGGAAAAATAAAATGGAAGCATACAAGAGAGAATTCATACAATTTTTACAGAGCGCAGGAGTTTTAAAGTTTGGCGACTTCACCGCTAAGAGTGGAAGAAAAATCCCATATTTTATCAACGCAGGCGAAATCAAGACAGGTGAGCACATTTCCAAGCTTGGCGAGTTCTATGCAAAGGCATATCTTGACAAGGTTGGCGCAAAAAAGACTGCTCTTTACGGCCCTGCATACAAGGGTATTTCAATCGCAGTTGCAACATCTATTGCGCTTGCAAAGAACGGACTTGACTTGCCATTCTTCTTCAACAGAAAGGAAGCTAAGGATCACGGCGAGGGCGGCGTGTTTGTAGGCTACAAGCCACAGGCAGGCGAAGAGGTTGTTATCGTTGAGGACGTTATCACCGCAGGCACAGCTATTCGCGAAACTATGGAAATTATGAAGTCCGTTGAGGGTGTCAAGGTTGCCGCTTGCTTCGTTATGGTTGACAGAAAAGAAAAGGGCAAGGGCGAAAAGGGTGCAATGGTTGAAATTGAGGAAGAATTCGGCTTCCCTGTTTACTCCGTTGTTGACGTTTACGATATTATCGAATATTTGGAAGAAGACCCTGCAAACAAGGAAAACGTAGATAGAATTAAGAAATACCGCGAGGTTTACGGCGCGTAAAGCCACAATTCATTGTGGCTCGCGTTCCGCAGGAACATATCGAATCGTTTACGATATATCGAGTTTGATTTATCAAACATATCGAGTTCAATCTGCTGATTGAACATATCGACACTTGTTTGTTTTTATCGATATTTTTCGCTTAATAGCGAAAATCGATATGTTGTTTCACAACTCGATATGGCTACACCTCGATATGTTGGCTTCGCCAACAAGAAAAGGAGAACAAATGAGAAGTCTTATAGATATAAAGGAGCTCTCTTTACAGGAGCTTGACAATCTTATTGCCACAGCTCTTGATATAATTGATAATCCGCAAAAATACAGTGAAAAGTGTCGCGGCAAGAAGCTTGCTACTCTTTTCTTTGAGCCATCCACACGTACACGCCTGAGCTTTGAGGCGGCTATGTACGAGCTTGGCGGAAACGTGCTTGGCTTTTCCGAGGCATCAAGCTCATCCTCCGCAAAGGGCGAGAGCGTTGCCGATACTGCTAAAATGATTTCCTGCTATGCGGACATTATGGCTATGCGTCATCCCAAGGAGGGCGCACCCCTTGTTGCGTCAATGAATGCTAGCATTCCTGTTGTTAACGCAGGTGACGGTGGACACAACCACCCAACACAGACTCTTGCTGACTTGCTCACAATCAAGCGCAAAAAGGGCAGATTTGACAATCTTACCATCGGTCTTTGCGGCGACTTGAAGTTTGGCAGAACAGTTCACTCATTAATAGGTGCTATGTCACGCTATGCAGGTGTTAAGTTCGTGCTTATCTCCCCCGAGGAGCTTCGCGTGCCTAACTATGTTAAAACAGATATTCTTGACAAAAACGGAATTGACTACGTTGAAACAACAGACTTGTCCTCTGCTATGCCATCTCTTGACATTCTTTATATGACAAGAATTCAAAAGGAGCGCTTTTTCAACGAGGAGGACTATCTCCGCTTGAAGGACAGCTACATTCTTGACCTTCCAAAGCTCGATAACGCAAAGAGCGACCTTTGCATTATGCATCCGCTTCCACGCGTTAACGAAATCAGTGTTAAGGTTGACTCCGACCCACGCGCATGCTACTTTGAGCAGGCGCTCAACGGCAAATATATGCGTATGGCATTAATTTTGATGCTTCTTGGCATTAACTAAGGGGGTATTAGGATGAATATTGATTCAATAAAGAACGGTATCGTTATCGACCATATTACCGCAGGCAAGGCGACAGAGCTTTATGCTTTTTTGAACCTTGATGCCCTTGATTGCCCCATAGTTATAGGCAAAAATGTTGCAAGCCGCAAAATGGGCAAAAAGGACATTATCAAAATTGACGCAGACATTGAGCTGAACACCGATATTCTCGGCTACATCGACCCTGATGTAACCATCAATGTTATCAAGGACGGCAAAATCGCTGAAAAGAAAACCGTTTCTCTGCCCGAAAAATTGGTGAACGTAATCGCGTGCAAAAACCCCCGTTGCATCACATCCTGTGAGCAGGAGCTTGACCAGGTTTTCGTGCTGACAGATAAGGAAAACCGCGTTTACAGATGCTTATACTGCGAAACAAAAGCAAAGGAACAATCACACTAATTTATAGGAAAACGGTCTCTCCTTCCACCGCCTTTTTATGTGCTTTCATATTTATTGCTTGTGCGTTGGCGGTCCCCCTCCCTCTCAGATGGAGGCTATGGTTTACCGTTGCCTATATTGCGAAACAAAAGCAAAGGAACAATCACACTGAGCAAGACAGGCAAGATGTCTTGCAACGATATAGGATGCTCCTCATCCTGTGATATACGCCTTTGGCGTGTGATATTTGTTGCTCTGCAACAAGTGATATTTTTGCGACCCTGTGTCGCAAAAGAGATATGTTAGTTAAATACTAAGAAAATAGCTCGCCAAACGGCGAGCTATTTATAAAATGCTAAGAAAGGAGAGTGTTTGCAGGTGAGTAAAAATTACAAGCAGCGGCTAAAGGCGCACAGGCTACGCCTTTTCAAAAACTGCTTTACATTTCTCTTTTTCCGTTGATTTTAGTAATCTTTTTAGTGATTATTCAGCTTTCGCGTCCTTCTCCTGACGAATGGAATGCAGATACAATTATATTAAATAGCATTGACGCAACCACCGTTTATAGACACCACGGCTCAAGCAGAGTTGCACAAATAACAAGCAATGACGGACGCAGCTTTGTTCTATCTCAAATGAAGCCCGAGGAGGCTTCAAATGCTTTAATCATAGGCGGCAAATATGAAATTGCATATTCTTCAGAATTTGGTCGATTAAGAATTAAAGGTATTTCTCAAAACGAAACCGAGATTATAAGTAGGAGCGACTCTGCTTCCGGTTATAAAAGCAACCTTGTCACGATTATTATTTTTTGCTCCGCAGTTTTGCTAATTATGCTGGTGGTATTTGCCCTTACTGTAAAATTCCGCTGCAAGGACGAACTAAAGAATATAAAACACCTTAAAGAAAAAATCAAAAACAATTCCCCTCAGCCTTCTCCAGCGGAGAAGGGGGACCACGTAGTGGTGGATGAGGAGAGCAGTACAAAATAAAACTATGATTTATAAATATAACAAAAAGCTTATTCCCACTGCCCAAGAGCTAAGAAAAAATATGACTAAAGAGGAAAAACACCTATGGTATGATTTTTTAAAGCTTTTGCCTATTACGGTAAACAGGCAAAAAAATATTGGAAATTACATAGTTGATTTTTTTATATCTCACAAGCGTATTGTAATAGAGCTTGACGGCTCTCAACACGGAACAGAGGAAATTTTCAAGTCTGACCGGCTTCGCGATGATGATTTCGCAAAGTTAGGCATTACCATTTTGCGCTACTCTAACGCAGATATTAACACACACTTTATTGCGGTATGTGAGGACATCCTAAAGCATTTGGGTTTATCCTTCAGTGACCTGAAATCAAGTTAGCGCTTTTGTTCTCTCCTCATCCGTCGGCATAGCCGCCACCTTCCCCGCTGGGGAAGGCTTGTTTGCGTATTTTATTAAAACCGCTTTTCACGGTTGAGAGCGCTTATTTCTTTATAATAAATCAACATACCACCCGTATAGCCTTCTCCAGCGGAGAAGGTGTCAACGGAGTTGACGGATGAGAAGATCATTCCAAAGTGAACTAAAAAAAGAGCCTCGATTGAAGTGAACCCAATTCAGTTCACAAAAAACAAAAAAGAAAAACCTCCTATGTTATAACTACATCATAGGAGGTTTATGTCTTTTTATTTATTGACTTCCTTATTGTCTGTTCGTCCAAGAAGATAATCAAGAGAAACACCAAAATAGTCAGCGATACTGATAAGCGTGTTATAATCCGCTTGTCTTTCCATATTTTCATATCGACTAACACTGTTTTGACTCATATTCAAGTCAAGCGCCAGTTTCACCTGAGAAATTTTGTTCTGTTTTCTTAGCTTTTTTAGCCTAAACTCCATTTTCTCACCTTTTTCGACTTATCTATTGACAAAATTATACCATTATGGTATAATCATTATATCCCAATTTGGTATATTTATAAGGAGAGTAAAAGTTATGAAAAAAATTTTAGTTCTTGTTTTAGCCCTATGCTTGCTTCTTCCTACAATAATAGGATGCTCATCATCAGGTAACGGCACATCCAATTCCAATTCAGGATTCAATGCCTCTTCCGAACCTACATACGAAATCCAACAGTACTACGACTTGGTATTATCAACACAAGAATTGCTTGACGATGTGGCTGATGACATTTATTCCTATTGGTACGATGCAATCTACAAAGACAAATACAGCGGAAGCATTGATTTGGCTATCCTCTATGCTCAATCAGCAAACTCAGAAAACTTGGATACAATAGAATCTAATAATGAAACGATTAAGAATCTCTATTCACAAATCAAGGATTCCAAGCTCAGCACCGAGATCAAGGCAGTAATGCAGGCTTACAATGCATACTACTCGTTGGTAGTTGAAGTAAGCGGATCTTTTAAATCCTACTCTGCTGATAAAGAAACACTTAAGAAAGAGTTGGCAAACGCTCTTAAGAATCTTGATTTTGAGCTTTAATTTCAACAACTAAAAAAGGCTGACATAAAAAGCTAATTAGAAATAATTAGCGAAAAGGTGTCAGCCTTTTTCTTTACTCTTGCAAATGTTTTATAAAAATGTTAAAATAAAGTGTAACCTATTGAGGGTAAAATCCGTTTATTAGGGTGAAGGGCTATTTTAATAGCGATTTTAAAAAAGGAGGCGAGAATATGGATGACAAAAAAATTGTTGACCTGTTTATAAAGAGAGACGAAAGCGCTCTTACTGAAACAGAGCAAAAATACGGCCGTTACTGTCACTTTGTTGCCAACACCATTCTCGGCTCGGACGAGGACAGCGAGGAGTGCGTTAACGATACATATTTGCGCACCTGGCACGCGATTCCGCCGTCAATTCCCGATAACCTAAAAGCGTTTATCGGTAAAATCACCCGTAACCTTGCCCTTGATATGTATGACAAAAGCCACGCCCAAAAGCGAAGCGAAGCAGTTGAGCTTGTGTTTGACGAGCTTGCCGAGGTGCTTTCCGACAAGCCAAGCGACTTCAATTTGGTTGATGAGCTTTCACTCAAAAATGCACTGAATGTATTTTTGGGCGAATTGAACGCAAAAAAGCGCACCATCTTTTTGCAAAGATATTGGTATATGTCATCGGTGAAGGACATTGCCGCAAGATTCGGTATGTCCGAAAACAGTGTTAAGGTCACACTCAAGCGCTTGCGCGAAAAGTTTAAGGAACGATTGGAAAAGGAGGGTTTTAAGCTATGAGTGAAAAGCCACGCTTTGATTTTATGAGCTTAGTTGACGATAAATTTATCGCCGAAGCCGACCCATACGCACCCAATCCTGCCTATAAATCCCGCTTCAAGTGGTCGCATATTCTTACAATTTCCCTGTGCCTGCTTTTGGTTATAAATTTAGCGGTGCTTTTGCCCATTTTGCTACGAGAGGATTCCCCGGTGGCTCCTACCCCACCCTCATCAAATGTTACTCTTAGCTCAGGCGACCTCAACCAAGTGCCAAATCCAGGCACTCCAGGTGGCAGCACAGAGCAAAAGCCAAGCGGTAACACCAACCTGGTGGCTAATGACGCGCTTTTGGAAGCCTTGAAAAACCTGTTTGAAGCAAACGGAAGCAACAGCTTGATTGTGGAAAACGGTGAAATTGAGGGTATGGTCACCCCACCGTACGAAACTGTCACAGAGGGCGGCAGCTTAGACAATCTTGCCGTATATACAGACACACATCTGTTCTATTTAAAGGACAAGGCTTTTTATATTTACACCTTGGACGGCGCAGACTCCGCGCTTGCAGGTATGTACCCACTTGACGGCTACATCACAGAGCTTGTGAGCTACGCAAAATCAACCTTGGGTAACTCCTTGGTTAGCCTGCCATTGGAAAACAATAACTACGCCCTTGACAAGGACTGGAAAATGCTCCTTTCTCCCGACGGCAAGACTATCACCATAATTTTGATACCGAACAACCACAATATGACAGGTGTTTTGACCTTTGATATTTCCAACGCCCCAACTGTCCGTCTCCGCGATTATAAGATTTTCTCAGGCGAGTTTGTTTCCTCATACATAGAAAACGGAGAAATGCTCCTTTTCACAAGATATTATGTGCGCTCATCCTTCTCCAAGGACAAGCCAAGCTCTTATGTTCCCTTCTATAAGCAGGGAGACAGCGAGCATTTTGCCCAAAACGTGTTTTTCCCTGCGGAATTAAACTCAAGCGCCTACTTGATGGTTTCTCGCCTTGATGCAACAGGCGACACGGTTAAGGACACCTGCGCTTACCTTTCATACAGCGACAGGCTTTATGTTTCGAGCGACAAGATATTTATAACAAGAAACGTTTTTGTGGGCGAAGAAAACGTTGCCTACATCACCCCACCGTACGAAACGGAAATCGTGTATGTGGACTGCAAAAACGGCACCTTTGAAAACAAGGGTACAGTTAACGTAAATGGCTACATTTACGGCAACTCCAATATGAGCGAGCAAAACGGAATTTTGCATATTGCCACAAGCTCATATGTTGCAAAGCAGGACTCTCCGCACGATTGGTACGAAAAGAGCGTCAGCCTTTTTGTCATCGACCTGTCAAGCATGAAAATAATAGGCAAGGCGGAAAACTTTGCCGACGAGGGTGCATCCATTCAATCCGTTTCCTTCTGGAACGGTCATGCATATTTGCGCGTTGTTTTGGAAAATTCATCCACCCCTGTGTACGATTTTGACCTGAGCGACCCCAAAAATCTAACCTACACAGACAAGAGCGAGGATTTTATAGGCGCGCTCATAGACTTTGGCGGTGGCTATTATTTGCGCATTGGTGCAGGCTCTAACTCCCAAAGCCTAAAGATACAGCTGTTTATGAAACAAGAGGGCGAAATGTCACTCCTCGACACATACGAGCTTTCCAACACATATTTCCCACAAAACGGCGAGTCATATTACATTGACCGAAACAACCACCTGCTTGGCTTTGCCATAAGAACATACGACAAAAATGCCCAATCCCGCTATGTGAACAAGTATGTTCTTTTGAGCTTCAAGGAAAACCTCTTTGAAACAGTTCTCACCCGTGAGGAATGCTTCACCTTGAGAGAATCCTGCCGTAGCATTTACAAAAACGGCTATCTCTACTTGATAACCGACAAGGAATTTTGTCCTGTTGGAATTAATGAAGCAAATAATTAAAAAACAAATGGCGTTACCAAGCAACGCCATTTGTTTTATTTTTCAATTAGAACTTCTACTATTTTGAGTATCTTTTTCTTTGTTTCCAAATTAAGGTCCTGTATATTGTCCCAAAGCTCATTGGTCTTTGTAGCCTCTGCCTTGTCAACAATTTCAAGCATAACCTCGTTTGGGGATGCGCCGATATAATTCAAAATTTTAATAAAATTCTCAAAGCTGGGGTAATTTGCCCCTCTTTCAATATTTGAGATTGAAGTGATGCTGACACCGATGTGGTCTGCCAGCTCCTCTTGGCTAATCCCCGCCTTTTCACGATACATCTGTATACGTTGTCCTAATCTTGCATCTACCATTTTCATTTCTCCTAACTTAACTGAATTATATACTAAAGTCGTAGGGATACAGACAAAATATATTTTATTTAATTTTACAACAAAATCAAATAAAATTCAACCCTTTATTTGTAAATTTACTATATTGAGCAAAAAATGTTGACAAACAAACGCCAAAATGATAAAATATAGCCACACAAAGAATAAACACAACTCACGCGTGCTTGACACGGGTGTCGGCAATTTTGCCGATGGTAAGGAAACAGCGGTGAAAATCCGCGGCAACAGCCATTACCGTTACAGTCGGAATGCTTACCGTTTTGTGCCCACAATTTGGCTCTTGGGCAAGGGAGAGGCTATTTCACACCATACGTGTTTTATCGCCTTTTTCGAAGGGCGATTTTGTTTTATCCTTATGTGAATACACTAAGGAGGATTTTCAAATGAAGAAAATCACATCACTACTCTTGGTAGCACTACTTTCATTCACCCTTATTTTTATGGTTTCCTGCGAGGACGGCACTGACCCCTGGGACGAGGCGATTTATACAGAAAATCAAACACTGGGCCAAGGCAAATCCACCTTCACCTTAGAGGTAGCTGTTAACGAGCATCTTGTTACCTTCACCGTTTCCACAAATGAGGAAATGCTTGACAAGGCTCTTTTAGAGGTTGGTCTTATTGAAGGACGAGAGGACAAATACGGTCTTTATATGGAACGAGTAAACGGCATTTTGGCGGACTTCAACACGGACCAAACATATTGGGCGCTTTACATAGACGGGAAGTATGCATTGACAGGTATCAGCTCAACTCCCGTTGAAAACGGAGCTACATATAAATTGAGCCGTGAAAAGTAAGCTTTCCATCAAGGAAATGTGCGTTTTTTCAATGCTTGGCACAATTATGTTTTTGTCAAAGCTCATTATGGAATTTTTGCCAAATGTACATATGGTGGCTACATTAATTATAGTATATACCATTGTATATCGGGTAAAAGCGCTCATTCCTCTTTACATATTTGTTTTTTTGACAGGACTTTACGGCAGCTTTAATGCCTGGTGGGTTCCCTACATCTACATTTGGGCAATTCTTTGGGGAGTGGTTATGCTCTTTCCAAAAGGCCTTTCCCCTCGTGTGGGTGCAATTGTTTTTCCCATAGTGTCGGGCTTGTATGGCTTGCTCTTCGGTCTTTTGTATGCCCCTGCCCAAGCCATTATGCTTGGCTACAACCTGCAAGAAACCCTTGCCTGGATTGCCGCAGGACTTTATTTTGACATTTCGCACACCGTTGGCAACCTCGTCTTAGGCTTTCTTATTTACCCTTTGGTAAAGCTTTTGACAAGGCTCTCGCGCCAAATCGGCATAATATAACAAAAAGCTCGACACGTGTCGAGCTTTTTTCAGTCTTCTTTTTTTATTCCGCACACAGTACAGTGTGTTTCATCAAACTGATGTCCCGTTGGTGGGATTTCTTTGCTTGGAAAAAGCATCAAGCCGCAAACAGAACAGTCCACGCTTTCTGTACAACCTGCCACTGTGCATGTTGGGCTCTTTCCCGAGTTTGTTCTTTCAGTGTGTCCCTTAGGCGGGATTTTTTGGGATACTACAATGGTTTTACTACATACGGAACAGAAAGCGCCTTCCGTTGCGCCCGACTTTGTACAGGTCGGCTGCTTAGCCTCGATAACCTGCTTTGTGTGACCCTTTGCAGGGATTGTTTCCTGCTCAAGAAGAACCTCTTTGCAGGTGACACATTCCTTGCCCATGGTCATGCCATCCGTTGTGCAGGTTGCCTTTATTCCGTCAATAATTCTTACCAGATGTCCCTTTGGTGGAATGACCTGATATAAGTATATTTTGCCACAAGCGGTACATTCCTTGCCGTCTGTTCTTCCCCACTCTGTGCAGGTGGCAGCAAATCCTTCTTTTAACACATAGCTATGCTCTGTTGTTCCAATAACCTGCTGCTCTAAAGTTACAACTCCGCAAACAGTACATTTTTTGCCCTCTGTCAGTCCTTCCTCGGTACAGCTTGGCTCTTTTTTCGCCAAAATTTCTTCCATATGCCCAAAGGGAGCTACATCTTCCTCGGTTGTGTAGCCGCACCCACATTTTTTCTGCACCCTACCTGTCTCTGTGCAGGTTGGCGCTTCAACCCATCTCTCTTCCTTCCATACATGCGTATGCGGAACATCGTTACTATCCCCTATGTGCGTGCTTGAAACATCGGGATTGTCCATTGTTGTGGAGCTTCTTGGCGCTATATTTTCCTCGCCGCAGGAAGCCAGCAAGAAAATAAACAGGCATACCGCCATCAAAATAATAAATCTTACCCTTGCTTTCATTCTGATTTTTCCTTTTTATCTGTCTTAAATGTATAACTCGTCATTTTCCCAATTTTCAGGATTTAAGGTTATGTAATTGCAAATTTCCATATGCTCGTCGCGGTTGCGAATTACGCGGTCGTAGAAGGATGTTTGAAACAGTTTTCCATTATAGCCAAATTCTTTACATTTTATTGTGGCTAACGACTTGAACGCACATATTACATCCATAATCGTAGGGCGGGGGCTTGCTCCCGCCGCGTCCTCGTTGATATGCAATATCAAATGAATATGGTTCGGCATTATAACATACTCGCCAAGCTCGACCCCTTGAAAACGTACTTCGATATTTTTCAATTCGTTGTCTACAATCTGCCCATACAGGGTATTTTGTATCTTCACGGCGGGAGCAAGCCCCCGCCCTACAAGGTCGTTATCATTTGTACGCTCAATTTTTGAAAGAATATTTTTTCTGCCCTGAACACATATTGTAACAAAATATCCTCCACCGGAACTATAATCAAATTCTTTTAGACGAGGATGCTTCCTTTTTGGCAAATCCTTTTCATCCATTACTTTTTTGCCAGATGGGATGTGGCTTCGGCAACTGCTACAAAAAGCGCATCTGCCTCGGCTGTTGTATTTTGCGGGCAAAGACTGACTCTTACCGTGCTATCTGCCTCGTCTGCGCTCAAGCCAAAGGCTTCAAGGGCGGTGGTTTTCTTGCTTGTGTCATTTGATGAGCAGGCAGAGCCGCTTGATACGCAAATGCCCTTGGATGACAAGAAATGCAGCATAGTTTCACTTCTGATACCCTTGACCGTTACGCTTATAATATGGCAAGCGCTGTTTTTCGGTCTGTTGACGCTCACACCATCTATTTTTTCAAGCCCGGCTACTATATAGTCCTTTAATTCCTGCATATAGGAAACCTCGTCCTTCAAGGAATTGTAATGCTCCCTTACCGCTTGACCGAAGGCGGCTATTCCATATACATTTTCCGTGCCGGAACGGAACCCAAACTCCTGTCCGCCACCGTACACGGTAGGTACTATGCGCTTCGTTTTAATGATATTAGGGTCAATATACAAGGCGCCAACGCCCTTTGCTCCGTTTATCTTATGGGCGCTTACTGAAATCAAGTCCGCGCCTATTGACTTTTTGCTCAATCGGGTTTTCATATAGGACTGCACACAGTCGCTATGGCAAACCGCATCGGGGGATTTGGCTCTTACAATATCAAATGCGCTTTTCACATCATAAAGCGCGCCTGTTTCGTTATTCACGTGCATAAAGGTTGCAAGAATACAGCCACTCGCATTTTTCTCAACAAAATCGAGGTCAAGCTCGCCGTTTTTGGTTGGCACGCGCACTATTTGAAAGCCCTTTTTCTCAAGGAAAGCAAGAACGTGCTCAACTGAGGCGTGCTCGCCCTGTGTTGTCAGAATTTTCTCGTTCCCTCTCCTTGCCTTTGCGTTTACAACACCTAAAATTGCTAAATTGTTGGACTCTGTACCCCCAGAGGTAAACACAAGCTCGCCACGTACACCGCGGTTTATACCAAGGCTTGCAAGAACGGCGCTCCTTGCCCATTCCATAATATGCTCCGCATCCAAGCCTACCGCGTGTAATGAGGATGGATTGCCAAAATGCTTATCCATTACCTCTATCATTTTATTTTTTGCGCCATCACTGATTTTAGTGGTGGCACTATTGTCAAAATAAATCTCTGCCATATCAGTTAAACTTAAAGTTATCAAGAATCAAGGTGATAGCTTCCTTGTGCTTTGCCTCACCGCCAAATACAGGGTTGCCATTTTCGTCAACTGAAGGCACTACCTTATCACCGTCCATAGATGCATCCTGCATATATGTTACGTGAATAACGTGGATGCTACCGTCAGTTACACAGGCAATTACCGTGTATTTGAAGTATGTATCTCCTATCTTTCCTGTATATTCGTACTTAGTGGCAGGGCGCTTGTCAAGGGTGGTAGCCTCGCCCTCATTTGTCACCTTGCAGTCCTGAATGGCTGTGCCCATTACCTGTGGCTTATATTCATATTCCCACCAGTCCTCAATCTTGCCTGTGTATTCCCACTGAGCAACACCGATGTTTGTTCTGTCAGTTTCGGATACATAAGCCTGTGTGGTGGCGGTTGCGTTTGATGCAATCCAGCTCTCAGGTACAAAGAGCTTGTATGCCACAATGTCTGTGTTTGATGCCAGCTTCATACCGTCAGGCACACCGTCGTCCTCTCCGCAGGAGAACAAGCAAAGGCACATCAAAAGCGCCATTAATACTAATAGAAATTTTTTCATTTGTCGTCCTCTCTTAAAGCTCCTCTGCCAAGCGCGCAGTCAATTGCACCGCATTCTTAACATCGTCCATATCAATCATTTCAACACCTGTGTGAATAAATGCGGTAGCGATAGAAATTGCGCTAACCTCAGCACCTGTGCCTGTAATTTGAATAACAGAGTGGTCTGTGCCGCCCTGGAGCAATATTTCGTCCTGGTACTTAACCTTGTTTGCTTTTGCTATTTCCTTCATTTTGGAAACAAGTCTTGGTGAGGAAATCGCGCCTGCGTCCTTAATCTTTATGGTGCAGCCCTCTCCCATCTTCATGCTCACGTTTGATACCCCCGGCTTGTCCGCCATTGTTACGTCAAGTGCAATACCAATGTCGGGAGCAATAGCATAAGCGGCAGGCTTAGCACCGCGAGAGCCAACCTCCTCCTGTGTGGAGAAAACAAAGTAAACATCGTTTTCTGTTTTCTTCATTTCACGGAGTGCCTCAATCATAATGGCGCATCCAACCCTGTTGTCAAAGGGTCTGCCAACGTAACGGTTGCCCATAAGCTTCTTCATTGATGGCTGGCAGATAAAGAAATCTCCTACGCTCACCTTCTTTTCAGCCTGCTTCTTTGTCTTTGCGCCAATGTCAATATACATGCTGTCCATCTCAGGCACACTGTCGCCTGTTGCCACAATAACGCCGGGGACTCCCTTTTCGGAAACAACGTGGCTAAAGGAAGTGGCAAGACGGTTGATTGCGCCAACTCCGCTAACCTTGATGCAGCCGTTTGGCTCAATATAGTTAACAAAAAATCCAATCTCATCCATATGAGCGCAGAACATAATTTTCTTGCCCTTGCCGCCCTTGCGTGCAATTACGTTGCCAAGCTTGTCAACGCTAACCTCGCTCGCATACGGTGTTACCTCTTTTATGATAGCCTCTCTTATTTTGTCCTCTCTGCCTGAAATACCTGGGACGAGCATAAGGCTCTTTAATGTTTCAACTATATTCATTTTATATTCCTCTTTCCAAAATTACTTCTTTTAGTGCTTTGTAAATAGCGTCCAAATCGTCATAATGAACAACATCCGCAGGGGAATGTATATACCGTGAAGCCGCAGACAAGAGTCCCACGCGGCAGCCGTTGCAAGCGCCCTGTATATTGTGGGAGTCATTACCGCCCGACACCACTCTGTGAACCTGGTATTTAATTTCCTTTTTGTCGCACAGGCTCATTATATGCTGGACAAATTCACGGTCGTAAATTGTGCCAAGGTCAGCAAAGGAAATAACCGCGCCATCCCCAAGCTCGCAAACCTTTTTCTGCTCGCTCACACCGTAAACATCTGCCACCGCCTTTGATTCAATAACAACGGCAAAATCGGGGTTGATATCATTTGCCGCACCAAACGCACCCGAAAATCCTACCTCCTCACGGCAGGTAAAGGCAAAATACAAATCATACTGAGGGAGCAGTGCCCCTTCCTTGATGTCCTTGACTGTTTGGCACATAATGGCACAGCCCAAGCGGTCGTCAAGCGCCTTGCATTTCACAAGACCCTCGCCATACTCCACATAGTCAGAGTCAAAGGTAAAATATTCCCCAACATATGTTAGCTTTTCCGCATCCTCACGGCTGCTTGCTCCTATGTCAATGAGCAAATCGTCAAGCTTTGGCTTTTTGTCCTTTTGCTCAGCAGCCAAAAGATGCACAGGCTTTACAACAATAGAGCCCAAGCGTCCGCTTTCGGAAACAACGCGCTTTGACGACAAAATAATTGTGTCAATACCGCCCACACATCCAAAGCGCAAAAGTCCGCTTTCCTCAATATGAGTTACCATAAAGCCAATTTCGTCCATATGGGCGCTTATCATCAGCCTTGGCTTACCCTCTCTTGGTAAATGCAGGAAAATACCGCCATTTCTGTCCTCGTATATTTCAGCACCCTTTGGCTTGTTTTCTTCCAAATATTTTTTTATAATCTCGCGTACCTCATCCTCACAGCCACTAGGACCAAAGGCTAAGGACAGCTCCTTTAATAGCTCTTTCATAAATTCTCCTCGCGCACAATTACACCAATTATTTCCTTTAAACTTAAAATATCCTTCAAATTCACCGTTTCACAAGGGGTATGCATGCTGCGAAGCGGTACGCTAAGCACAGCGGTGCGCACTCCGTTGCCGCTGATTAGCAAGCCCTCGTTGTTTGTGTATGTTCTGCCCGGCTCACAAATAATCTGGTGCTTCACGCCCTTGTCTGTGAGCAGCTTTCTTATATTTCTTGTTAGACGCTTGTCAGCAAGAGAGGAAATGTCAAGGGACGCGCCCTTTTCACATTTGATGCACTCATAGTCAGGTGTTCCGTCACCGCTTGCAAAGTTAACGTCTGTAATAATGGCAATTTCAGGGTCAATGCCAAAGGACACACGGGCACTGCCGTTTTTGCCTGTTTCCTCTTGCGCGGACAGTGTTACATAAACATCGTACTTCAACTCGTCAGCATTGATATCACGCATAGCCTCGATAATACCTGCGGCACAAGCCTTGTCGTCAAGGCCCGATGATGTTACAAAGTCGTTTGCCATTTCCGTGAATTTAAGTCTGTAACCCACAGGGTCACCAACAGATACAATTTCCTGTAGCTTTTCCTTGGTGTAGCCCGTGTCAATATAAAGCTCCTCAATAGCAGGCGCGCCGTTTGCACCTGCACGGCGAAGGTGAGGGGGAGTTGATGTTACAAGACCGTAAATCTCCTCTTTGCCGTAAACCGTCACCTCAGTAGCAGGCAAAACACGAGGGTCAAGACCGCCAATTTGAACAACGCTCAAAAATCCGCCATCCTTAATGCCTGTTACCATCATACCCACATTGTCAAGATGAGCATCAATGAGCATTTTGGGTGCGTTTGCCAACGTGGATTTTTTCACCAAAACCACACTGCCAAGACCGTCAACCCTTATTTCGTCAAAAATGCCACGGCAGATTTCTCTTATTTTATTTTCAGCCCTGTATTCAAAGCCTGCAATAGTCATTTCGTTGCATAAAGCCTTGAGCGTTTCTTTAATCTTTTCCATTTTCTATTCCTTTTCTGTATTGATTTTCATTTGTCACATCTTGTAGTGATTCCCCGAACCGCATTTTTAAAGCAGCTTGCTTTTTCGTGATAGTTTTTGAACATATCAAAGCTGGCAGAGGCAGGGGAAAGAATTACAACATCCCCGGGAGATGCTAATTTATATGCTACCGCCACCGCCTCGTCAAGGGTGTTTACCCGAAGGGCATGACGGTTAATGCTCTTTTCAATTTTTTCGCTATTCTCTCCGCAAAGCACCACACCCTTTAGGTCACGCACCGCATCCTTTAATAAATCATAGCTCAAATTTTTGTCATATCCGCCAAGAATACACACTGTGCGCGCCTTGTCAAAGGCGGACAAGGTTTTTGATGTTCTTGTGGGAGTGGAGTCTATAGCGGAGCAAACAAATTTCACTCCGTTTACCGTGCCAACACCTTCCATTCGTCCGCTCACTCCGCAAAAATGGCGAGCTACATAGTGGCACGCTTCCCTTCCTACAATTCCATAGGTGCAAGCCACGGCGCAAAGCACGTTTTGCAAATTGAACTCACCCTTCAAGCAAATATGGCTGACGGGAAACAAGGGCACATCATTAAAGCAGATTTTCCCACCCACTATGTGGAAAACATCAAGCTTACCAACCAAGCAGGACAAATCCTGCAAGGAAAAATATACCGCGTGCTCAGCGGGCAATTTCCGCACGGCAGGGTCGTCATAATTCAACACCGCAAGACGGGAATTTTCCAGAAGTCTGCTCTTGGCAAGAATATATTCGTCCATATCGGTGTGCCAATCCAAGTGGTTTTCGCTGATATTAGTCACCGCGCCAATGTCGAGTGTGGCTGTTAGGTCCATTAGCTGAAAGCTGGAAAGCTCCGCTACTAAATAGTCCCCCTGCCTTGCAAGAGGTACGTACTTGATTAAAGGAAAACCGATATTACCGCCCAAAAATGCGGTTTTCCCACCTTGACATAGCATTTGATGCACAAGAGTTGTTGTGGTGGTTTTTCCGTCAGAGCCGCTTATACCTATTTTAAAGCCGTTGCACAGTCCAAGGGCATAGTCCGCCTCTGTTGTTACATAGTCACCCACAATCCTGTCGGGTCGCACAGATGGCGAGCGGAAAACAATTTCCTCTTTTGTGTCAAGATAATCATTTCCAAAAGCACCAACCGCGCCGTCAGGTACATCCACAGGCTGCGCGCACCTGATAACAGGTGTCGCACCCTCTTTTATGAGATAATCGCAAAGTGCCTTGTTGGAAACGCCATAACCTATAAGAGCAACTCTTTTGCCTCTTACATCAAGCATAAACTACCTTACCTTATATTATAAAATATTATTAAACCTTTTTCAATACCTTTAGAAAAAACTTTTGCCTATGGCAAAAATGCAAAATCATTTCACCGTTTGCCTCCATCTGAGGAGGGAGGCTACAATTTTGCATTGTGCATTTTGAATTTTGCATTTGCCTTGGCGTACCGTTTAGCAGCCCGCCCTATGTGGCAGATTTTGTGTTTGCAAGGGAGGGCAGACCCCTCCCCTACGAAATAGAAATTTCATTTTGCATTTTGCATTTTGAATTTTGCATTCGCCTCAACAACCCACTCTGTTCATTTTGCATTTTGAATTTTGCATTTTGCATTTTCTATAAGCGTGTCTATCAAATGTTCAAGCGTAACCCCCGCCGCCTGCATTAGCATAGGGTACATGCTCTCGTCAGTAAAGCCGGGCATTGTGTTCACCTCGTTGAAAACAACCTCACCGTTTTTGCAAGCAAAGAAATCAAAACGGGCAAGACCTTTACAATCCAGTGCCAAAAATAGCTTTTTCGCACACTCCCCCAAGTATTTTGTCGCATTTTCTCCGATTTTTGCAGGAATTATATATTCGTTTCCCAAGCTTTTGTATTTTTCCAAGTAGCCGTAAAATATACCGCCGTGACGCACCATGCCCACAGGGGATACAATCAACTCGTCCCCACTCTCAAGCACCGCCACCTCTACCTCAACACCCTCTATGGCTTCCTCAATTAATATCTCCCTAGAGTATTTCCGCGCCAAGGCAATAGCCTCCCGCAGCTCCGCCTCATTTTCCACACGGCTAACGCCAATGCTTGACCCACACATACAAGGCTTTACAAACACAGGGTAATCCATTTTCTCATTTTCCTCATATTCACAAGCAACCTTGATGCCAAGCTCCCTTGCCACCTGCTTGGTTAATCCCTTGTCCATACAAATGTGGCTTGCAAAAGCATCGCACCCCACATATTTTGCACCGCAAATATCAAATATTCCCTGTAACCGCCCGTCCTCACAGAATTCTCCGTGCATTATAGGAAAATACACATCTACATATACCGCATATATGCATTTATCAAAAACTAAAAGATGCCCGTTTGACAAATCCAAGGTCACAGGCAAAACCGCACCCGAGAGCCAGGTGTCGTCTCTTATGCACTCAATATCTCCCTCGTATATGTACCATTGACCACCCTTTGTTATGCCTACTGTTACAACATCATATTTTTCTCGGTCAATTTTGCCCAAAACGCCGAAAGCCGAGAGCAAGGACACCTCGTATTCCGAGCTTTTACCCCCAAAAATCACACACAGGGTCGCTTTTTTCATAAAAATCACCTCTGCATACATCATATGCATGCACAATACACAACGTGCATTGTGCAAATGCAAAATGCAAAATTCAAAATGCAAAATTTGAGCCTCCATCTGAGGAGGGAGGCTCTAATTATACCCATTGGGTATATCGCCAAACAAGATTAGGCATATCCCATCCCCACGAGTTGGTAAATTCATTTTGAATTTTGCATTGTTGAATAACATTTTGCCTCTCGGCAAAATGTTATTCAACTGTCACGCTTTTTGCAAGATTTCTCGGCTTGTCAATGTCACAGCCGCGCAGATATGCCACCTCATATGCTATCATTTGCGATGCTATTACGGCTTCAAAGGATTTTTCAATCTCGCTATTTCCCTTCAATTCAACGTGCAAGTCCGCTCCGCAATTTTCTTCTCCGCCTATCATTACCGTCAGCGCGCCTCGGCTTCTCACCTCTTTTACATTACTGTCCAGCTTGTCGGCAAGGGCGCTCTCTGTGGAAATTGCAATAACAGGAACACCGCCCTCGATAAGGGAGATTGTGCCGTGCTTCAACTCCCCTGCCGCATATGCCTCGGAGTGAACATATGATATTTCCTTCAGCTTCAAGGATGCCTCGCAGCAAAGGTCATAATCCCTGCCCCTGCCGATATAGAACATATTGTCCGCCTTGTATATGGCTTTGGCTATTCCGCGTATCTCGTCACGGCGGCCAAGCATCCCCTCACAAGCGCGTGAAACACCGAAAAACAGACACTCCGTCAAGGATTTTGCCTGATCTTTGTCAATTCTGCCCTTTTCCAAGCCGATTTTTATTGCCATCAAATAAAGGAGAGTTGCCTGTGTTGCGTACCCCTTGGTAGTGGCAACGGCTATTTCGGGCCCTGCATAGGTATAGGCGCAAAGGTCAGATTCTCTTGCCACCGAGGTTTCCACTGCGTTGACAATTCCTAACACCCCAAGTCCCCTTTCTTTTGCGTGGCGCAAGGATGCCAAGGTGTCCGCCGTTTCCCCTGACTGTGACACAGGAATAACAAGCGTGCCCTTTTTGCAAACAGGCATTTTGTATCTATATTCCGACGCTATAAACGCCCGCGCAGAAATTCCGCCTATTTCCTCAATGGCGCGACAGCCAAAAAGTCCCGCGTGCCAAGCAGAGCCACACGCCACCACGTGTATTTCCTCTGCATTTTTAAAAACAGAGCTATCAATTCCGTCACACTCAAAATCGGGCAAGCCATTTTTAATTCTTGGGGAAAGGCAATTTTTTATGGCTTCTGGCTGTTCGTACATTTCCTTTAGCATAAAATGCTCGTATCCGCCCTTTTGCGCCCCCTCAAAGCTCGCGTCAGTCCTTTTCCAGGGTATTTCCGTGTAGCCGTCAACGCTCACCACGCCACCGTCAAGCACGGCAATCTCCCCTTCCTTCAATGGATAATAGGTTCTTGTAAATGGGATTAGCGCCGTCAAGTCAGATGCAAGATAGCACCCGCCCCTGTCCTTGCCAATAAGCAATGGACTGCCGCGGCGCACCGCATAAATTTTGCCGTTTTCCCCCTCAACCATAATGGCAAAGGCATATGAGCCTTGCATTTTCGAGGTTGCCCTTTGTATAGCCATCTCAACATTTCCACATTCACCAAGACAGCGGTCTATCAAGGCGCAAGCCACCTCTGTATCGGTGTCCGACTTCAAGCGCACACCCTTTAAAAGCTCATTTTCAATGGACTTATAATTTTCAATTATTCCGTTATGCACAAGGCTCACCCTACCCACCTTGTGGGGATGGGCATTTATTTGCGAGGGCGCGCCGTGTGTTGCCCACCTTGTGTGACCTATGGCGCACACGCAGGTGTCCTTTTCGTTTTCCAAAATGGCTTTTAACTCACTGACTCTGCCCTTTGCCTTTACAATTTTTTCGCCCCCTTCCCCTTGCAGGCAAACTCCTGCGGAGTCATAACCCCTGTACTCCAAAACCTCAAGACCCAAAATCACTCGCTCTTTTGCATTTTCATTTCCCACATAGCCAACTATTCCGCACATAAAATCACTTGTCCTTTCTCACAATTTCGCCGCCTGCCTTGTAAATACTGTCCCTTGGCACATAGCCGCGCACCAAGCTAAGGGGGTAAACCATGGTATTTGCACC
>JAZQWO010000018.1:0-115873 GCA_045632405.1 Eubacteriales bacterium
TTTTGGAACGGACAAAAACCCCGTCTTTGGCGTTAAAATTTTTTTAAATATTTTTATATATCGGCAAAATTTTGCCTTAAACACGAGCTTTTTGGCTCGTTCTAAAATGCCTCGCACCTAAAACCTAACTATTTAGAGATGATTTTTGGTGCGGAGGAGGAAGGCTTATTGGCATAAGCCAACGACGACAATCCTAAAAACGCTTTAAATAGTAGGCTTTAGGCTGGTTCGTCTCACTCTCGCAAGGCATAAGCAACAAGAAATTTCGTAAAGCTGAGAGAGGAGGGATTTGCATGCAGAATGGCAAAACGGGCAGAATATTCAATATTCAGCGCTTTTCAATTCACGACGGCCCAGGTATTCGTACCATAGTGTTTTTCAAGGGCTGTTATATGCGTTGCGCTTGGTGCTGCAATCCCGAATCTCAAAGGTATGAAATAGAAACCCTTGCAGAAAAGGACAAAATCAAAACGGTTGGCTATGACGTGACCGTTTCGGACATTATGCCCGAGATTTTGTCTGACCTGCCATATTACCGCAGAAGCGGTGGCGGTGTGACCCTGTCCGGTGGTGAGGTTTTGTGTCAAGCCGATTTCGCCGCTGAGCTTTTAAAGGCGTGCCAAGAGGAGGGCTTGCACACGGCTGTTGAGTCAGCAGCAAGCTCGTCATTTGCGGAAATTGAAAAAATTCTTCCGCATCTTGATTTGTACTTGATGGACATAAAGCACATGGACAGTGCAAAGCACAAGGAATATACAGGAGTGGGAAATGAGCGTATACTTGAAAATGCGAAAAAAATCGCACAAAGCGGAGTGGAGCTTATTATAAGAACACCTGTAATCCCAGGCTTTAACGATACCGCTGAGGAAATACGTGCAATATCCCGTTTTGCAGCATCCCTGCCGGGTGTGCGCGAGCATCATTTACTGCCGTATCACAGGCTTGGTATGGACAAGTATCAGGGTCTTGGCAGAAACTATGCTTTAAAGGAAGCAGAGCCACCCTCAAAGGAAAAAATGGAATATCTTTTGTCCGTGGCACAGACCTCAGGGCTTAAATGTAAAATTGGAGGCTAATTATGGAAATCCGCGAAAATATGAGAATAGTGCAGGAGTTAGTACCTGGTAAGCAGATAACTCTTTGCCATATAATTGCAAATCCCAACGATGTGCTTTATACAAAGCTGGGACTTGACCCAAAAACAGACTATACAAGAAGTGCCATTGGCGTGCTTACCGTTTCCCCTGCGGAAAGTGCCGTAATTGCCGCTGATATTGCTATGAAATCATCAGGCGCAGATATAGGCTTTGTTGACAGATTTACAGGAACACTCATTATCACAGGAAGCGTTTCCAGCGTTGAGTCAGCCTTTTACGCAATAAGAGAGTATTTTACATCAAAGCTCTCATACGTTTGCTGTGAAGTAACAAAAACATAATGAAAAAGATTATTTTGATAGGCAGAGTTGCGGCAGGTAAAACCACCTTGACTCAAGCCTTAAACGGTGAGCAGATTCACTACTATAAAACACAGTACATAAACTATCTTGATACTATAATTGACACCCCGGGTGAATATACGGAGCTGCGTCAGACAAGCGGCGCTCTTGCTCTTTATTCATACGAGGCGGACGTTGTTGGTCTTGTGCTTTCGGCAAACGAGCCGTACTCAATATTTTCCCCCTGTATTACAAGCCTTGTAAACAGAGAGGTTGTTGGTATTATCACAGGCATTGATAAGCCCGACGCCAACCCCGAAAGAGTAGAAAGATGGTTAAGGCTTGCAGGCTGCAAGAAAATATTCCCCGTCAGCGCCTATACAGGCGAGGGGCTTGATGCTCTTATAGAGTTTTTGGCTGACGATGAAAAGGAATTGGAGGAAATGCGGAAATGAGCAGAACCCAGGTAATTGCGTTTGCGAACAATAAAGGTGGCAGCGGTAAAACCACAAGCTGCTCAAATATAGGCTGCGCCCTTTCTATGATGGGAAAAAGGGTTCTTATAATAGACGGCGATATGCAGCTTAACCTGACCCTTTCCTTCTTTGACGAGGAAAGAGCACTTGAGTACGCAAGCAACGGAAAGAACATATATACAGCCATAAAGGAAGAAAAGGATTTGTCCGACTTTGTTGTGCCAACATCCTTTGAGGGACTTGATATAGTGCCGTCAACATCCTTGATGAGCGCTATTGAATTTGACCTTTTCCCAAAATGGCAAAGAGAATTTATATTTAAAAAATGCTTAGCGCCAATATGCGCCCGTGGCTATTACGACTACATACTCATAGACTCACCGCCAACTCTCGGCGGCTGGGTGATGAACATCTTGTGCGCATCCGACTTTGTTGTAATTCCTGTTGAAGCAAGCCCTTGGGGACTTTTCGGCCTTGCCAATATGTTTGACTTTATAGGCAAGGTTACAGAAATATCACCGAACTTGTCCGTTATGGGCGTTATGGTGACAAAGGCAGACGAGCGAAAGAACTACTTTAAGGAAACCTTGAAAACCTTAAAAGACTCCGAGGACATAAGAGTATTTGAAAATTATGTAAAGGTGGATAGCACCGTTGAATGGTCACAGGATAACAGCTGTCCCGTTGTTGCATATAAGAAATACTCAAGAAGCGCCCTTGATTATAAGAAGCTGGCAAAGGAGATAATGGAATATGCCAATAGGTAAGAATGCTATAAAGAGAGCTGCCAACAATGGCTACTCCAACGTGAAAACCGCAGCTCCCGATATGGAAAACAGCACGGAGCTTTTGGAAAAGGATGCAGTGGTAACAGAAAAGCTGACCCCACCCACACCTGCGCCAAAAAAGAGAACAAAAGCTGCAAAAAGGACAGTGAAAAAGGAGGACTCCGCACCTAAAAAGAGCATGAAAACAGAGCCCGATTTTTCACCTGTGAAAACACTTGAGAAGGTTACAGAAAAGCAGGCCGACGCTCCAACAAGACAGGGCGACTGTTATGTTAACATCGGCGGCGAGCTACCGTACTATCTACTTTAATATCGCAATTCCCCCACAGAAAATTGCGGCAAAAAGGACAGAACACTCTGTCCTTTTTTGTTTTTTATTGAATTGTCAATTAATTTATGATATTATGTAATCAGATAGCACTTTTGGGAGGCTAATATGGGAAACAAGAAAAAAATTCATATGATATGCAACGCGCACATTGACCCTATCTGGCAGTGGGATTGGCCCGAGGGGGCAAGTGTTACACTTTCCACATTTTATTCAGCGGTGAAGCTATGTCACGAGTTTGATTATATTTTCTGCCATAATGAGGTGACGGTTTATAAATATATCGAGGAGTATGCACCTGCCTTATTTGAGGAAATCAAATCGCTTGTCAAGGCAGGCAAATGGCACATTATGGGCGGCTGGTACTTACAGCCTGACTGTAATATGCCGCGCGGTGAGAGCTTTGTGCGCCAAATCCGCGAGGGTCAGCGTTATTTTTATGAAAAATTTGGCGTATGCCCCAAAACCGCTATAAATCTTGACCCCTTTGGACACAGTGTAGGTCTTGTGCAGATAGTTAAAAAGTGTGGGCAGGACAGCTATTTGTTTATGCGCCCCTTCAACCACGAGCTTTCCTTGCCGTGTGATCAATTTATCTGGCGCGGTCTTGACGGCAGTGAAATAAAAGCAACAAGAATTACAGGCGGCTACGGTTCTCCGCTTGGAAAAAGCGCCAATTCCATAAGGTCAAAGTCCAAATGGCAAAAATCCCCAGGTGTGACGCTTTGGGGCGTGGGCAATCACGGTGGCGGACCCTCACGCAAGGACTTGACGGACATTACGGAGCAGCTTTTGGTTGATAGCGAAACGGAGTATGTTCACTCAACTCCAGAGAGGTTTTTTGCGGAAATTCAGCCCACAGAAGTGTTTGATAAGTCCTTGCGCATTTCAATGCCGGGCTGCTATACATCAATGTACCGTTTGAAAAAGCTCCACGCACAGCTGGAAACAGAAATTTCCTTGGCGGAAAAAATCTCATCCGTTGCTTATATGAAGGGTACACTTTCAGAGTACCCCGAAAAGGAAATACAAACCGCCGTTGAGGATTTGCTAAACGCGGAATTTCACGATATTTTACCAGGCACGTCCGTACAGTGCGGAGAGGATGCGGGAATTCGCTATTTGAACCACGGAATTTTAGAAGCGGAGAGGGCAAAGCTAAAGGCGTATTTTGCCCTGTCAGCCTGCGAGCCTGTGGCAAAGGACGGAGAATATCCCATTGTGATATTTAACCCCTACCCATATGAAATTACCGATAACATGGAGTGCGAATTTATGCTTGCCGACCAAAACTGGGACGAGAGCATTCACTCACGTATTGTAATAAAGGATGAAAACGGAAGGGTTGTTCCATATCAGCTTATAAAAGAGGAAAGTAATTTGAATCTTGACTGGAGAAAGCGCGTTATTTTCGAGGGAAAATTAAAGCCTCTTTCCTTGACAAGATATAGCGCTTATGTGGAGTTTGTTCCCACTTCCGAGGTGATAAAGCCAAGCGCATTTGTTTTTGATAACGGACGAAAGCACGTTGAAATTGATAAGAAAACAGGCTTGCTCAAATCCTATAAGATAAACGGCAGGGAATATCTTAAAGAGGGCTTTGGCTTGTGTAGCTTTGACGATAATGCAGACCCTTGGGGAATGGGAGAACAGCAGCTTTTGCGTATGGGTAAAAACGAAAAAGCCTTCTTACATTCATTCGAGCCAAGCGGCGTTTTCAAGGGAATGAAAAGCGTGCAGGTTATTGAGGACGGAGAAATTTACCTTGGTATAGAATCGTTTTTCGAGTGCGATAGCACACGGGCAAGAATCCTTTATAAGATATACAAGAATAATGACGACGTTGACATTGATGTGACACTCTTTATGGGTGACATTAATAAAATTATAAAGCTGAAGGTGCCATTCAATGTAGAGGGCGAGCTTATCGGTCAAGCACCCTTCGGCACAGACAGCTTGTTCACGGACGGACGCGAAAATGTGGCAGGCAGGTTTGTTGCTCTTGATACAGGCAAGGAGTGTGTGTCTCTTTTAAATAAGGGTGTTTACGGCAGTCACTTTGAAAACGGCAGCCTTTATATGTCACTTTTGCGCGGTGTTACATATTGCGCCCATCCTATCGGTGAGCGCCAGCTTACCCCGCTTGACCGCTTCACCAAAAAGATCGACCAAGGGGAAAGCAGTTATTCCTTCAAGCTGACCGTCACAAAGCGCGAAGCTCTTGAAAGACGCGCCCTTGAATTTAACGAAAGACCCTACGGGCTCAACATATTCCCAATTCCAACAGAAAAAGTGGATGTCAAGGCGTTTGACGTGTCTATTGGCGGAGATGTAATTTCCCTTGACACGGTGAAAAAGGGCTATGGCAAGAACAATATCATTTTCCGTCTTGTGAACAACACACCAAGCAGCGCGGAGTCATACATATCTGTAAACGAGCAAAGGCTCCCTCTTGTCTTTGGCAAATACGAGGTTAAAACCGTCGTTTACGAAAACGGTAGCTTGGAAGAATCCTACGAAATGATAATATAGTGAAAAAGAAGCAAGCCGTGCTTGCTTCTTTTTTCTCTGATTTTTATTGATAAACGACAAAAAATATGATAGAATGATAATAGCAAAGCAATAATTTTGAATATATTATATTCACAGCCATTAGGCGAAAGGAGATATTATGGGTATTATTAAGGCGTTTTTTGATGCAGTAGGCGGCAATCTTGCTGACCAGTGGTTAGAGGTTATTGAGGCTGATAATATGAGTGACACCACGGTTTTCACAAGCGGAGTGGCTGTTCGCACGGGCAAGAGAGGCAGCAATAAAAAGGGTAGCGATGACTATATAAGCGACGGTAGCATTATTCACGTTTATGACAATCAATTTATGATTTTGGTTGACGGCGGCGAGGTTGTTGACTTTACCGCAGAGCCAGGCTACTACAAGGTTGACTTAAAGGCAACACCGTCACTTTTCAGCGGTCGCTTCGGTGACTCTATTAAGGAAATGTTTTCAAGAATTAAGTTCGGCGGCGTTCCCTCTGCTAAGCAAAAGGCATACTTCATTAATTTGCAGGAAATCAAGGGTATCAAGTTCGGCACAAGAACTCCTGTTAACTATTTTGATAATTTCTATAACGCAGAGCTGTTTTTAAGAGCCTTCGGTACTTACTCAATTAAGATAACAAACCCACTTAAATTCTACCGTCAGGTTATTAGCAGAAATGCAAGCCGCGTTGATATTAACGATATTAATGAGCAATATTTGTCCGAGTTTTTAGAGGCACTTTCTGCCGCTATTAACAGAATGTCCATTGACGGTATCAGAATTTCACACGTGGCATCCAAGTCAACAGAGCTTTCAAAATATATGGCAGACGAGCTTGATGACAACTGGAATGAGCTTCGCGGCTTTGAGGTTTTGTCCGTTGGTGTGGCAAGCGTCAGCTACGACGAGGAGTCCAAGGAGCTTATCAATATGCGCAACAAGGGCGCTATGCTTGGTGACCCTTCTGTGCGTGAGGGATACGTTCAGGGTGCGGTTGCAAGAGGAATTGAAAGCGCAGGCTCTAACTCAAACGGAAGCACAGCCGCCTTTATGGGTATGGGCTTAGGTATGAATGCGGCAGGCTCCTTTGTGCAGACAACAAGCCAGACAAATACCGCCCAAATGGAACGCGAAAAGAACGAAAACGGATGGAAATGCTCCTGCGGTCAAACCAATACAGGCAATTTCTGTCAAAGCTGTGGCGCAAAGAAGCCAAGCCAAAACGGCTGGACCTGTGCTTGCGGCTCAACCAATACAGGCAACTTCTGCCCGAATTGTGGCGCTAAAAAACCTGAGGAAACGGTGAAGTTCTGCCCTGACTGTGGCACAAAGAACACAGGCAAATTCTGTCAGAATTGCGGTAAAAAGCTATAATTAGTTACATTCTTTAGAAAGTCCAAATGGGCACTCACTATGGCTACATAATGGGTGCTTACCACATAAATTATGACTACTCAAACATTAACATATCAATGCCCCTGTTGCGGTGCGGGACTCAAATTTGATGCAGATACCCAGCTTTTCAAATGTGAGTTTTGCCTAAGCGAGCACACAGAGGCGGATCTTGAAAAAACCGATGCCCATAAAAAGGCAGAGGAGGCAGCGGCGCAAAACGAGGAGTTTTGCAGCCATATGAACGAATATCACTGTAACCAGTGCGGCGCCCAAATCGCGGCTGACGAAAACACGGTTGCAGATATGTGTCCCTATTGCCATAGCCCTGTGGTGCTTTGCGGCAGACTCAGCGGACAGAAAATGCCGACAAAGATAGTGCCCTTTAAGTACTCTAAGGAAGAGGCGATAAACCACTTTATTGATTTTGCCAAGAAAAGATGGTTTGTGCCAAAGGACTTTAAGGACAGGGCACGCATTGAAAAAATCACAGGCATTTATTACCCATTTTGGGTGACGGATGCAGACACGGACTCACAAATAAACGCGGTCTGCACAACGGTGAGAACCTGGACATCGGGGGACTACCGCTATAAAAAGACCTCGTATTATAATGTTATGCGCCGTGGCGATATTCATTTTGAGGATATTTCACAGTCCGCATACTCCGAGGCTGACAAAAATATGCTTGAGGGTATTTTGCCATTTCCGGCAAGTGCGCAAATAGACTTCAATATGTCCTATCTCAGCGGCTTTTTGGCAAAAAAGCGCGATATCGAAAGAGAAGCATTAGAGGAAAGCTTTAAGCAAAAAATACTAGGTTACGGAAGCGCAGTTTTAAAAAGAACGGTAAACGGATATTCAAGCATAGATATTAAAAACAGCCACGCAAGGATTAAATCTTGCCATTGGGACTATTCCTTGATGCCCATTTGGCTTCTTACATATTGCGACAAAAAGGGCAAGCGTTATACCTATGCTATGAACGGACATACGGGCAAAATTTACGGTGAGCTTCCTATATCACCAAAAAGACTTACAATCGGTGCGCTTATAACAGGTGCGCTCAGTGCCCTTGCTACCGCCTTGTTAGGAGGCCTTATGCTATTATGAAAAAGATATATATTGTATTCATAGTTTTGCTCGGTGCCCTTTCCTTGGCGGTTTTTGCAATCGGCTTTACTCAAATGAGTGAAAACCCAAGGGAAGAAGCGTTTTGGTATGCCTTTGTCATTGTAGGCTTGACGGTTTTGAGCCTTGGCATTTTTCTGCTTGCCGTTGTTGGCTCGTATAAAACTAAGCTCCGCGGTGAAATCTATCCCATAGATAAATATACAACCCTTGAGCTGACAGGGCAAAGCGATATTTATTCTCATAGCCATACCACAAGCTACCGCTATAGAAGCAATAAGAAAAAATAAAGGAAATGCACCTTCGTAAAGCGTGACATTCTTAGCGGAGAAATTGTATAACACATGGTAGGGGCGAACTGTGTTCGCCCGCGGGCGTTCGCATAACGCCCCTACGGAGAGGGAAATTTGCTCCGCAGTAAACAAATAAAAAACCCCGAGAGATTTCAAATCTGTAGGGGTTTTATTACGTCAGGTTATAGTAGTATATTTGGTCTGCGAAAGTAGTTTTTGAAGCTTCAAAAAACGTTCCTGTCTTTTTCCGTGAAAAGGATAGTTTTGAAAAGGAAAGACGAAAGATCTGCAGAGAGAGCGGGAATGATATTCCGACTTCGTCGGAGTGATATTATTGCTATCGCAATAGTGATATTGAAGCCTGGCGGATTCAGTGATATTTTATTCGCCCATAAAAACTCGCGTAGCGAATACCACTCGGCGTAAGCCGAATATCACAGCGAAGCAATAGAACTCGCCGTAGGTGAATAAAACTGCCCAACTTCCTTATGAGAAGTTGGGCAAGGGGAGGGCTTTCACTGTTTAATAAAGGCTCTACAAATAGTAGAATTCCACAACTAAACCGACAGTAGGTGGATTTTATGATGATTTATCGGTATAATATGTGTGAAAGGAGTGATTTTGTGGATCAGGTTAAAATCGGAAAATTTATTGCCGAGAGAAGAAAGGCACAGGGCTTGACCCAGCTTCAGCTTTCAGAAAAATTACACGTTACCGACAAAGCCGTATCAAAGTGGGAAAGGGGCAAATCAATGCCCGACTCATCCATTATGCCTGCGCTTTGCCGCGTTCTTGATATTACAGTAAATGACCTGCTCAGCGGAGAGGCAGTGTCAGTGGACAACTATAACAAAGAGCTTGAAAACAACTTGATGGAAATGATAAGACAAAAGGAGCAAATGGACAGGTGCCTTTTGAAAATTGAGTGGGTTTTGGGAATTCTTTCCGCTATCATTTTGATAGTTCCTGCATTAATAGGCTCTTTAGTGCCAATGGAGGAATGGCAAAGAGTTGCCATTATATTTGCAGGACTTATTCCTGCCGTAGTGGGCTTTGCATTTGCTATGAAAATTGAGCAGGTGGCAGGCTATTATGAATGTAAGCATTGCGGACACAGATACGTCCCCACATATAAGGACATGAATTTGGCGATGCACATAGGCAGAAAAAGATATTTGAAATGCCCGAAATGCGGCAAAAAATCCTGGCAGAAAAAGGTTATCAGCAAGGAATAGGAAAAAGGGAACGGTTGCGTTCCCTTTTTTGCGCATTTTTTAACAAAACCGCATATATGTGTGCTATAATTTACATAAGAAAAATATTTAAGGAGATTTGATGTGGAAAAATCACCTGAACAGATATTAAAGGAGCTGACTCTTGACCAAAAGATAGCTCAGCTTGTGGCTCACGGCTCTCCCTCTGATTTTGTAAAGGATAAACAGTTTGACAGGGAATTTGCTTGTGAAAAATACCCAAACGGCATTTTCGGTCTTATGGTGCCAATAGATTTAGAGCCTGCCGAAATTGGTGCGTGGGCTTGCCAAATGCTTGAGCATTTTGAGTCCGTTTCCCCCGTTCCCCCTGTTTTGATGTGTGAATCCCTACACGGTATATTGGGCAAGGGAACAACGGTTTTCCCTCAATCCATCGGTATGGGCGCAACCTTTGACTCTGATTTGATGGAGCGCGTGGGCAAGGCAATCGGCGACGAGGCACGCGCCTTGGGAATTCGCTTGTCCTTAGCTCCCGACTTGGATCTTGGCAGAGAGCCGAGATGGGGCAGAATAGAGGAAACCTATGGCGAGGACTCCCACCTTGTCGGTATGATGGGCGAGGCCTACATAAAGGGACTTTTGGGAAATGATAAAAAATATGCCGCAACAATCAAGCACTTTGCCGCACACGGCTCGCCAAAGGCAGGTGTGAATTTGTCCTCTGTCACCGTGACAGAAGGGGAGCTATGGGACAGATACCTGCCGCCATTTAAAAAAGCCTTGGATGCAGGGGCATACTGTGTTATGCCTGCGTACTCTATGCTAAATGGCGCACCCTGTCACGCAAGCCACCATTTGATGAACGAAATTCTAAGAGAAAAATTAGGCTTTGACGGTGTTGTGGTGTCAGATTTTGGTGCGATTGAAATGCTCACATATTTCCAATGCGTTGCAGAAAACCAGGAGCAGGCGGCGCAAATGTGCATTTCCTGTGGCATAGATGTTGAAGCGCCCGACGCTTGGGCGTATGGCAATAGCCTTAAAAAGCTAGTAGAAATCGGAAAAATTGACATTTCCGAAATCGATAAAATAGTGCTTCGTATTCTCAAATTAAAGGTAAGACTTGGACTTTTTGACCTGGAAAAGCCGAGCATCAAGAAAATTAACCGAGTTGTTCACTGCCAAAAGCATCTTGATCTTGCTAAAGAAGCAGCGCAAAAATCAATGGTTTTGCTCAAAAACAGCGGTGCACTTCCTCTTAAAAAGGACGCAAAAATTGCGGTTATAGGACCTAACGCATACAGTGCTCAGCTTGGGGACTATGCCTTGCCAAAGCCAAGCGCAAAAACACCTCTCGAAGCAATTGCCGAATATGCCGAAAAGCACGGTGGCGTGGTAAAGAGCGCCAAGGGCTGTGATGTTTACGGCACAGATAAATCAGGTTTTTTTGAGGCTCTGGAAATTGCCAAGGATGCAGACACGGTGGTTTGCATAATAGGTGGCAAGAGCATGAAGGGCTACGGCGTTGGCTGGGGCAGTGAGGAAGAGGCTATTCTTACCTGTGGCGAGGGTTGCGATATGCACGACTTGACCCCGGGTGGAGTTCAACTCGATTTGGTACGGGAAATGATAAAAACAGGCAAGGACGTGGTTGTTGTTATGGTTGACGGCAGACCCGAAACACTGCACGATGTGGCAGATAGTTGCGGTGCGCTTGTGGCTGCCTGGTATCCTGGTGAGGTAGGCTCAGAAGCACTTGTCGAGCTGCTTTTTGGAGAATGCAATTTTTCAGCCAAGCTCCCTGTTACATTTCCTAAGCATACAGGTCAGCTGCCTCTTTGTTATGACGAGGTATATTCAAATTACGGCTTTTATCACTCACCGGGAACTCCCGAAAAGCCAGGACGTGATTATGTGTTTTGTGACACTCTGCCGCGTTTCCCCTTTGGCTACGGTCTTGGCTATTCTGCGCTTGTATATAACACATTGAACGTCAAATATGAAAACGATAAATTGACAGCTTGCGTAGAAATTGAAAACAAGGGTGAGCGCTTGGCAGAGGAAAGTGTGCTTATATATATTCGTGACGAGGTGGCGTCTGTGCCACAGCCTGTGAAAAAGCTGGTGGCGGTTAAGAAAATCACTGTGGACGCAAAAGAAACAAAAAAAGCCTGCTTATCAATTCCCAAGGAAGAGCTTATGCTGACAGGACTTGATTTGCAAAAAAGGCTGGAAAGCGGCTGGTTTACAGTAATGACAGGCGAGCTTAGTGCGCGCATTTATATTGAAGATTAAAGGAGAAGGATATGAAATTTTCAGCAAATTCACTTAAAAAGCTGGTAAAGGGCGCCTGCTATTATGAAATAGACAGGGGGTATCTTACCGCCTACAAATATTCAAAAAAGCAAATTGATTTAATGCATAGGGATGGCTTTGACCCATTTTGGTATGAAAGAGCAATTTTCTCAGCAGGCATCAGACTTGAAATAAAGACAAATTCCACATATATTGCCTTTGATTATAAGGCAAGCATGGGCCCCGACCTTTCTGGAAGAAGCAATTCTGTTGACATTTGGGTAAACGGCATTTTATATTCCGTTTTGCACTTGGAAAAGACAAAGGGGAATGTGCGTGTGGACTTGCCACAGGGCGACAACCACATATCGATTTATTTGCCGCTGGACTGCCAATTTGCAATTAAGAATTTTGAAATTGACGGCACATATAAGACAGTAAAGGACAAGGGACAAAAGGTGCTTGTAATAGGCGACTCCATTACACAGGGCTACGGACCTATGTTTTCAAGCGGCTCATATTTCAACGTGCTTCAACGCTTGACAGGCTACAATATGCTGTGCCAGGGCATTGGCGGCTACCGTTGCGAGCCACAGGATTTGATGTATGTGGACGGCTTTGAGCCTGACAAAATCATCACATTTCTTGGCACAAACTGGTATGACGCGCCCGACCAATACGATTATGAGGCTGCTACCGTTGGCTTCTATAATCGCCTGACAGAGCTATACCCCAACAAGCAAATAATATCAATTTCTCCAATATGGCGCGGCAACGACGACCTTGATAAGGCAAGATTTACCTGGTGTCGCGAAATTGTAAAGAGAGAGATACAAAAGCACGAAAATATCACATACGTGGACGGCTTTACCCTCATACCAAACGTGCTTGATTGCTATTGTGACAAGGTGCATCCAAACGAATATGGCTGCTTAATGCTTGCCACAAGCATATATAAGGAAATGAAAAAAATCAAATTTTGAATTGCAAAAGGGCAGAATTCCTGCCCTTTTGTTGCGTTAAAGAATTTTGTGCCAAAAATTCCAAAAGATATTGACAAATTCAAAATAAGATGTTAAACTAAACAATACAGAGTCTTGATAGTGTAATGAACTCAAAATGTTAAGAAGAAATTATCGAATACAAAATGTTGTGGTCGATGCATTTTAAGTTGTTTTTTGGCAAAGACATTGTTTAATCTCCAAGCCTCCTTGAAGAGATTCTGTGCATAGCGGATATGTCATTTAAGCAGATATTAAATCCGTTTTAACAGAATAATTAAAGGAGGACACACCATGTCAGTTGAACGATATGAGGGTGGCCTTAGTTGGTCACCCCTTTTTTCAGCTTCAAAAAATGAAATTAGCGAGTTTTTAAGAGATTTATCAACAAATATTGAAAATCGCTTGGGATTACAAGACGTTGCCGTTAGACTTTCATACCACATTAAAATAGATGTTATGGATGAGGATGTTTTAGAGGCGATAAAGCGCGTAATATTCAAATATACGTTGGAATTTACTTCCTTTGCAAAGGATGTACTAAGCGAGGACGAGCACGAGAAAGCATTTGACACCTATAAGAGAGAGCAGTTTAACAGTAATGCCTTGAATACGCTATTGAACTATTACTTGTGCGCTTGTGTGCGTTGGTTGCGCGAGAGTGAGCAATGGCTAAGCTTGTCGTTCCTTTTTTGGGGCGACATTAAAGAACAAACCGAAAAAATTAGAAATAAAAAGGTTGAAAAACAATATAGCCCGCTTAAAAAAGCTATTGAGAAAATTGCATCAGGAGTAAAGGCGCAGTGTTACTTAGATTCCAATAAGTATGCCTTATCTAAGTATCAGGTCTTAGGGGAAAGATTAAATAGCTACCTTGTTGAAAAGTATGGATATGATTTTAATAAGGTATCTCTTTACAGTGAGAATAGCTTTATGGGCTTTGACGGAAAAGCTAATGAGCTTTTAGAGCTTGCACTTCTTGATGACAAGGAGTTTTGGAGGACCAAGGACTTCAACGCTATCGTTTTTATAAACTCTATATATAAGAATAATAGTGAAAAGCACGCTCGAAAGGTGCTGGATTATATTTTATCCAAGATTACAAGCAACAGGCTTTTGGAAACTTTGATGGATAACGGGTTATCGATCGGGTTATATGATAAGCAATCATATATTGATACCTATTCTAAAATGCTTACCCAAAATGGATATAGCACAGAGCTGATGTATCCGCTGGTTTCAGTTGAGAATGAAGAAGAAAAGTGTAGCCGTGGCAAAGAAATCTTTGAGAGCTTTTTGTATGGATATGTGTACCCAAATAACAAAGAGATTATAGAAGAAAGATTGCGTGGCAAATTAAACACTCCGGTTAAAAAGCTCTATACAATATTTGGAACGCTCAATTTCATCGTGACCGGTTTGAATATCACAGAAGAGTACGCAAGGGCGCTTGAGATTGTTTGTCCACAGTATTTTGCCGAAGAATCGCTTTGGAAAAGAGTATACTTAAAGACTTATGAAATGAGCTTGCGCATAGAGCAGGAACGGCTTTATTCGTTTATGTTTGAGGATTTTTACAATTTGTTTGCTGTTCTTGAATGGGAAACAGGAATAGAAACGGCTATTCAGCTTGACCTTGGCACAAGAAATGCGGCGTTAAACAAATTAAAGGAGCTTTTGAAGAGCTTCGACATAGAGATTTCAGATAAAATGGAATTGGATTATATAGCATCTCTTTTAGACAGAAAAAGCGCTAAGATGACCGAGGCGGAGCGTTTTCCTGTACTTGAACAGCTTGGAGATGCAATATATGGCTTTGCTGTTGCAGAAATGATTTTTTATAATCCGGATTATGATGATTATGCAGATGATGCTATGAATCCAAAGCAAAGATTTGAAAATTATATTTCTGCAAAGGGACAAATTAAAATTGTTGAAAAATACAATATAGACCAAATGTACATTTCGGCATCGTCTGTTTTGGGAAAAAATGATGAACATCTTGTAAACGGTGTGAATGATTATAACCGATGTGGTGAAACAAGCAAGGAAATTAAAAAGTATCTCGCAGACACCCTTGAGATGATTTTAGGAGCGGTAGCATTGGACAAGGGCTATGACGTGGCAATTGACCTGGCAAAGAAAATGATACGCGAAACATTTAAGGGAGACTTCCCAAGGGAGTTACACTATTCTTGTAAAGCTGTAGTGGAAAGCAAGGACGTTGACAGGGATTATTGGATGAGAATACGACCTGGCATACATTGGTCATTAAATGAACTGCGAGATGTGTATAATCAGCTTATGATTGGCGCCTTTTATAAGTTGATGGCTTGCATTGTCTTTAAAACTGAGGGCATCAATGAAAGGCGAAAGATTTCTCACGTAAGCTACGATCTATTGGAGTGCTTTGACGTAGATGGCTATTTATACTCCATTTCCCCTGCGTATTATTGCTATTTAACAGAGGGGCTTTATAAGGCTGTAGAGGCATTTGGTGAGCGCGCACTGAAAAAATACAAGGAAAAGAACAAATAAAACTGCTTAAATGACATACCTGCCAAAAAACTGTTTTTGGAGGAAAAATGAATAAATGCGTTGAAATCAACATAAAAGAAACAATGCCATCTGTTGATGTGGCACTGGATGACTTGAAGGGCGCTATTAAAATTAAAAAATCACTTGGCTATAGATGCTTGGTTGTTATTCACGGTTACGGTAGCACGGGAAAAGGTGGCGCAATTTGCAAAAAAGCGCGCGATTGGTTGAAATCGCAGAAAAAAAGCAAAAAGCTAAAGAGCGTTATTCCCGGCGAGGAGTTCGATGTTTTCAACGAAAAAAACATTGCACTATTATCACGTTACAGCGAATTGAAAAATTATATTTGCAAATGCAATCACGGCGTAACTATTGTTGAGTTATAAAGGGAAAGGAACAGCTTGTGCTGTTCCTTTTTCTCTTTAATTTTTTGTTTACAAACCTTTTTATGTATGGTATAATTTAACTGTAAGTATGCAGATATAAAAAGCATACTTAATACTAGAAAGGTAAATTAATTATATGGAACTGAAAATTATTAGCTTTAACATCAGATGCTGTGACGATAAGGACGGCAATTCAATAGCAGAGCGTGCGCCTCGCTTGGCAGAAATCACAGGTAAATATGATGCGGACATCATAGGCTTTCAGGAATATACAGTACCTTGGGAAAAGGAAATTGAAAAGTTTTACCCAGAATACGAAATGTTCAGCAAATACCGTTCTGTAAACGAGCTTGAGGCGGCACCTATCCTTTGGAAAAAGGGAATGTTTGAGTGCTTGAAAACAGGATATTTCTGGCTTTCCGACACTCCCGAGGTGGAATCCCGCGGCTGGGACGAGCTATACAACTGCTGGCGTATGTGCGAGTACGTTATTTTGAAGCACATTGAAAGCGGCAAGGTGTTTACATATATGAACACACACTACGGCTTTGGAGATAAGGGTCAGACCGCAAGCTCTGCACTTCTTTATGAGTACAGCCAAAAAATTTCTCAAAACCCAACATTTATTACAGGAGATTTCAATATGCGTCCTGATAGCTGTGGCTATGCGGAAATGGTGAAGCACTTTACAGATGTAAACTCAGTAACCGCCAATGACAGAAGAACAACCTATCACGGCTACGGTGTGGTAGATAATCAGCATATTGACTATTGCTTCATAAATGACAAAATCAAGCCAATCAGCCTAAAGATAATTGACGAAACAGTGGATGGCAAGTACCCAACAGACCACTACGGACTTTTTGTTAAGCTTGATATATAAGGCGGAAAAAATGAAAACCCTTTGTCACGGAGAAATAAACGAGTTTGTAGATTGGCTTGACACCGACGGCAATATTATCAACGCAAGCGACGGCGGCGTGATATACGCAGGCGGCAAATATCATTGGTACGGCCTTGCCTTTCGCCCGCTACCTATGAAAAGCGGACCCTTTGGCGGACAAATGTCAGATATTGGCGTTGTTATGTATGAGTCCGATGACTTGTTAAGCTGGAAATATGAGGGCGTTATTTTGGAGGTCAGCCACGACCCCGAAAGCCCACTTTTCGCACCCTTGCGCTTTGAAAGACCGAAAATTATCTACAACGATAAGACAGGACAGTATGTTTTGTGGTGCCACTTTGTCAAGTATCCCGGCAACCACGGCAAGGGCGACGGTGACTGCGATATGGGTGTTGCCGTGTGCGATACGGTCAACGGCAAATACAAGTGGCTCGGCTACACAAAGCCAATAGATGGATGTAGCTGGGTGCGCGATATGACCGTTTATAAGGATTTTGACGGTAGCGCATACCTGATATATGACAGGCATAGAATGTGCCCACAGGAAAGCGGTGCAGAGGGTGAGCTACGCGAGGACAGATGCTTGCACGTTGTCAAGCTGAGCGATGATTATCTTTCCTTCACAGACACATACAAAAGAATAGAAAGCGCACCGCGGCGCGAAGCACCTGTGGTTGTCTATAAAGATGGCTACTACTATATTGTAACATCAGGCTTGACAGGGTGGCAAACAAATCAAGCCAAGGCATTTCGCACAAAGCATTTGCTTGACGAGTGGGAGGAAATTGGCGACCCCTGTGTGGATGATTTTACAAAAACCACCTTCAACACTCAAGGCTCAAATGCCTTTACCGTTGAGGGCACAGACACCCAAATTATAATGCTGGAGCGCCATAATACGGAAAACTTTTTAAGAAGCTCTTATGTCTGGTTGCCTGTTCAGTTCAATGAGGACAACACAATTTCTTTGCGTTACAAGCGGGAGTGGAGATTGAAGCAGAAAGGTGAATTGCAAAATGAATAAAATCAGAGAATATATTCTAAGTCACCGTGACGAAATAGCAAATGAGCTTTTGGAGCTTGTTAAAATTCCGTCAATTGCTGACACCAAGGGTGCAAAGGATGCTCTTGAAAGAATGCGCCAATTGTTTGAAAACGCAGGGGCAGAGGTTGAGGTGACTGATAGCTATGCGGTGGCAAAAATGGGAAATGGCAAACACTCTGTGGGACTTTTTTCTCACGTGGACGTTGTGCCTGGTGGTGACGGATGGACAAAATGTGAACCCTTTGAGCCGAAAATCATAGACGGTGATATTTTCGGCAGAGGCGCGTGGGACGATAAAAGCGCGGTTGTCACAAGCCTTTATGCCTTCAAAATTATAAAGGAGTTGGGTATTGATATAAATTCACAGCTTGTCGCCTTTGTGGGAGCAAATGAGGAAACCACTATGCAGGATTTGAAGGATTACCGAAAATCCCACACTCCCCCAAGCGTTTCCATGGTTTTGGACGCAGGCTTCCCTGTGTACCTTGGAGATAAGGGCATTTTGTGGCTCGAGTGCGAAAAGTATGCGCAATTTGAGGATTTGATAGAATTAAAGGGTGGGGAAGCTGTAAATATCACCCTCAAAAACGCAGAGGCTAAGGTTCGCTATTCCTGTGAGCTTTATGAGGAGCTGTGCGCTTGCAACAGTATAAGTGCAAGAAAAGAGGGCGACTTCATTTTGATAAACGCAGAGGGCATTTCTGCCCACGGCGCAAACCCGCATGGAACTATAAATGGCGCGGGAATGATTGTGCAAGCCCTTCTTGCCTCAAAAAGCTTTTCCCAAAGGGACAAGGGCGAGCTATCTTTTCTTGATAAAGCGCTTTCAGCCTATGACGGCTCTTTCCTTGGCATAGTGTCACAGGACGATTTGTTTGGCGCAACTACCGCTACAAACGGAATAGTTAACATTGAAAACGGACTTGTGAAATTTACTCTTGATGTGCGCTACGGAAATACATACACCGAAAAAGCTCTTGTTTCGCAAATTGCAAGCGTGCTTGAAAAAGAGGGCGTAGCCTACAAGATAGTCAAAAGCGGTGAGCCCAGTGCCATAAGTCCCCAGAATAAATACGTGCAAGCCTGTATCGAAGCATACAGGGAGCAAACGGGGAACTATGAAGCAAAGCCGAGAATAAATGCAGGCAGCACCTACTCAAGATTTTTGCCAAACGCCTTTGAAATAGGCACAACAATGAAATATAGTGGCAACCCCTTGCCAAGCTGTCACGGAAATGCCCATCAGCCAGACGAGCGCATTTTCCTCGACGGACTTTTAGAGGCTTTGGAAATGACTGTTAAAATGATAATAGCCTGCGACAGCGCGGGCAAGCAAAAAGGACGATGATTGCTCATCGTCCTTTTTAGTGATTATTCAAAGGTTACGTTGCTACTGCCCAAGAGAATTTCGTAAATGTCAATTCCATTGTAGGCAAGAACAGCCATAATGACAAACTGCAAGAGGACAGATACCGCCAAAAGAATTAAGGCAAGGATTGTGCGCTTGCGGGATTTGTAAAGCGAAGACTTTGCTTCGTCATACGCATCAAGATCGTTCATATCATCGGGGAAAAAGTTCAAGCGATTAATGTTGCTTATTCTTGAAAGATTGATAATTGCGAAAATCGGACCTGGCACAAGACCAAGTATGCAGAATATAAGTGCAAGAATACTAAAGGTTTTAGCACGGGTAGCCTCGGACTGCAACACCTGTAATGGACCGGACGGGGTGGAGCTGTTGCGCAGCTTTTCAAATGACATGGTTGTGTCAGCATTCAACGGATTGCCACAGTGTATGCAAAAGGATGCACTGTCTTGGTTTTCCTTGCCGCATTTAGGACAATACATTTTATCGCCTCCTTAATTTATGTAGTGCTTACGCAAGCTTTGCTTCCAAGCGAGCTCTGATAGCCTTGATAAAGTCGGCTGTGTTAACGGCAGTTGCGGAAACGCCCTTTTCAACAAGACCAACCAAGTCCTTTGTCATAATGCCGTCATTCAAGGTGTCAATGCAGGCACTCTCCAGCTTGTCTGCAAAGGCAACGAGGTCACAAAGACCGTCAAGTTCACCGCGCTTACGGAGCGCACCTGACCAAGCATAAATAGTTGCCATTGGGTTTGTTGATGTTTCCTCACCCTTCAAGTATCTGTAATAGTGGCGCGTAACTGTACCGTGTGCCGCCTCATACTCATACTTTCCGTCAGGTGAAACAAGAACAGAGGTCATCATAGCAAGAGAGCCAAAGGCAGTTGATACCATATCGGACATAACGTCACCGTCATAGTTCTTGCACGCCCAGATGTAGCCGCCCTCAGAACGGATAACTCTTGCCACCGCATCGTCAATAAGAGTATAGAAATAGGTAATTCCAAGCTCCTCAAACTTAGCCTTGTAGCACTCGTCGTAAATTTCCTGGAAAATGAGCTTGAAGGTTTGGTCGTACTGCTTTGAAATTGTGTCCTTTGTTGCAAACCACAAATCCTGCTTTGTGTTGATAGCATAGTTGAAGCAGGAATGTGCAAAGGACTTAATAGAGGAGTCCTTGTTGTACTGACCCTGCAAAACCCCTGGACACTCAAAATTGTAAATTTCCTTATTAAATACTTCGTTGCCTTCCTTGTCGGTAAAGGAAAGAGTTGCCTTGCCCTCAGTTGGCACGCGGAACTCCGTTGCCTTGTAAACATCACCGTATGCGTGACGTGCAATAGTGATTGGCTTTTTCCAGTTGCGAACCGCAGGCTTGATTGAGTCGATAAGAATGGGGGCTCTGAAAACAGTACCGTCTAAAATTGCACGGATTGTGCCGTTAGGGCTCTTCCACATTTCGGACAAATTATATTCCTCAACGCGCTGCTTGTTAGGTGTGATTGTGGCGCACTTAACGCTAACACCGTATTTCTGGTTAGCATAAGCCGCATCAAATGTAACCTGGTCCTTTGTCTTTTCGCGCTCAGGTAAGCCAAGGTCATAATATTCGGTCTTTAAATCTATAAAAGGAAGCAAAAGCTCATCCTTTATCATTTTCCAAATAATTCTTGTCATTTCGTCGCCATCCATCTCAACGAGAGGGGTGGTCATTCTGATTTTTTCCATAATCAAAAGCTCCTTCAATATTACTTCAAAGAGCATTATACAACAATATAAATAATTTTTCAATACCAACACATAAAATAATAATGTAAAAATATGCGAAAAGTTGTTGACAAGCGGTGATAAAAGGTATATAATATATTCTATCATATTATCACGATAAAGTGTGCGATGCATACTTAGTGTATAAAATGAATATTTAATCGTAGGGAGAAAATTATGTTCTATTTTGGTTACTTTTATTATTACTTTTACCACAAGATAGCATAGTTTTTTCGCGCGGTTATTGTTTTTTCTTGGATTTTACCGCCGATTTGGCGGTATTTTTATTTGGTTCGGCTCTGCCCTTAACTCGTTGGTTTTTGATGGAAGTCTGCTTTGAAAAGCGCGGCATAACGCTCAGTTACAGACACTAAAGAGTATGCGCCTTCGCGTTTTGCGTGCTTTTCTGTGCACTCTTCTCATCAAATCGCGCAAAGCGCTAATCAACTCGTCTAAGAGCATAGCCTCACATTTTATCAGCGGCTCTGCCCAAACATTTTTGGGACATAGCCTCACATTTTGAGCGAGAGGTTTTATTTATGGCACTTGATTACATCATTTTGATGCTGTACGCGCTGGGTATGGTGGCAATTGCGTATTATTCACGCAAGAGGTCACAAAGCGTTGACGAGTTTTTGCATGCAGGCAAAAAGGGCGTTGGCGGTTGGATGAGCGCCTTTGCGTACGGTACTACATATTTTTCAGCGGTAATTTTTGTTGGCTATGCAGGTAAATTCGGCTCATCCTTCGGTCTTGCATCTGTTTGGATTGGTGTGGCTAACGCAATTTTCGGCGGCTTGGTTGCTTGGAAGGTGCTTGCAAAGCGCACAAAGAATATGACCGCCCGTCTTGAGTCAAAAACAATGCCTGACCTTTTTGAAAAAAGGTACGAGAGCAAAAATTTGAAAATCGCATCCGCTGTTATTATTTTCGTGTTTTTGATTCCGTATTCCGCATCTGTATATAGCGGTCTTTCCAATATATTTGAAATTGTCTTTGGTATTCCCGGCTGGACTGTTATGGTGGCATTGGCAGCCTTGACAGCTGTTTACCTGTTCTTCGGCGGCTACTTTGCAACAGCGGTTTCCGACTTTATTCAAGGCATCATTATGCTCGTTGGCGTTGCTTTGATGGTTGTTTGGTTTATGAAGGACAAGCCAGACTGGTCACTTGACCTGCTCACCTCCAACAACAACCTTACCTGGTTTACATTTAACAGTGACAGCACAGGTATTTACGGTAGCACCGTTTCCTTGCTTTCATTGATAATTCTTACATCCTTTGGCGTTTGGGGCTTGCCACAGACAATCCACAAGTATTATGCTATCAGAGATAAAAAGGCAATTCAGCAGGGCACTATTGTCAGCACCATCTTTGCCTTGATTATCGGCTTTGGCGCATATTTCGTTGGTGCGCTTTATAAGTATTACGAGAATGACATCACAGCCTTTCTTGTGAAAAACAACATTACATCAGGTGTGACAGATTACTTTATTCCCGTTATGCTAAAGCAGGTTATACCAACAGGTCTTATCGGTGTTATTGCGGTTCTTATTCTTTCCGCAAGCATGTCAACCTTAGCGTCTGTTTCCTTGTCCTCAGCATCTGCCTGCGCGGTAGATATTTACAAGGGCAAAATAAACAAGGATGCATCCGACAAGCAGGTTAACACCGTTATGCGTGTGCTTTGCGTTGTGTTTATCGGCATTTCCGTGCTTTTGGCGGTTTTGAACGAGGAGCTCGGCTTCTCTGCCATTGCCTATATGATGGGTCTTAGCTGGGGCACACTTGCAGGCTGCTTTATGGGTCCCTTTGTTGTTGGTCTTTTGTGGAAGGGCGTTACCAAAAAGGGCGCTTGGGCATCCATTATATCAACCCTAATACTAACCGCAGGACTTATCTTGTTCTTTGGCTACCACAAAAACGGCTTTGAATGTACATTTGGCAAGGCAATTACAACAGGTATTAACTGCTCACCCCTTATCGGCTGTATTTGCATGGCTACATCCGTTATCATTACAGTGGTTGTCAGCCTGTTTACAAAAAAGCCAAGTGATGAGGCAATTTATAACGCATTTGAAAAACCAATTGAAAACGAGGTTTAATTATGATATTCGCAAAAGAAGAAACCTTTACAAGGGAGCAAATGGAAAAGCTCCAGCTTGAAAGGCTTTTGGAAACTGTAAAAAGAGTATATGATAAGGTCTTACCTTACCGCAAAAAAATGGATGAGCGCGGCATAAAGCCTGAGGACATAAAGAGCTTGGCTGACTTGTCAAAGCTCCCATTTGTAACAAAGCAGGACTTGCGTGACAACTATCCCTTCGGTCTTTTCGCAGTGCCTAAGGAGGATTTGGTAAGAATTCACGCATCCAGCGGTACAACAGGCAAGCCAACAGTTGTTGGCTATACCGACAGCGATATGGACACCTGGACGGAGTGTGTTTCCCGTATTGCAGTGGCAGGCGGCGCTACCAAAAAGGACGTGGCGCAGATTTGCTTTGGCTACGGTATGTTCACAGGTGCTCTTGGCTTACACTACGGACTTGAAAATATTGGCGCTACCATTGTGCCCTCGTCCACAGGTAACTCTGAAAAGCAGCTTATGTATATGAAGGACTTTGGCACAAGCCTTCTTGTTGCAACTCCATCCTACGCCCTTCGCTTAGCCGAGGTGGCAAGGGAAATGGGTATGGACCCGAAAACAGATTTGAACGTAAAAATCGCTCTTGTGGGCAGTGAAATGCTGACAGATGCTATGCGTGAGGAAATGCACAAATACTGGGGCGAGGATATGAAAATCACCTCTAACTACGGTATGAGCGAGCTGATGGGTCCTGGCGTTTCCGGTGAGTGCGAGTATATGTGCGGTATGCATATTAACGAGGACTTTTTCATCCCTGAAATTATCAACCCCGAAACAGGAGAGGTTTTGCCTGCGGGTGAATGGGGTGAGCTTGTTATCACCTGTATAAAGAAAGAGGCGCTTCCTTTGATACGATACAGAACAAAGGACATAACAAGACTTATTTATGAGCCTTGTAAATGCGGCAGAACAACGGTGAGAATGGAAAATCTTTCGGGCAGAAGCGACGATATGCTCAAAATCCGTGGCGTTAACGTGTTCCCAAGCCAGATTGAAGAGGTTATTCTCGGCACAGAGGGTCTTGGTCCTCACTACGAAATCATTGTTGAGCGTGACGGCTATGCAGATAAGCTTAGCGTTCGTGTTGAGCTTGCAACTGCAACAGACTCATTTAAGGTGCTTGAAAATATTGAACGTACAGTTAAGAACAAGCTGAAGGTTATTCTCGGCTTGGATGCAAAGGTGATTTTGGAGTCCCCCAACACCTTGGCAAGATTTGAAGGAAAAGCGAAGAGAGTTCGCGATTTGAGAAAGGAACAGAAATAATATGGCAGAAAAGATAATTATGCTTGGTAACGAGGCAATTGCCCGCGGTGCATTTGAAGCGGGAGTAAAGGTTAGCAGCTCCTATCCGGGAACACCAAGCACAGAAATAAGCGAATATTTGGCAAAATATGATGAGGTATATACAGAGTGGGCACCTAACGAAAAGGTAGCTCTTGAGGCAGCGGCAGGCGCATCTATTGCAGGTGTGCGCTCAATGGCTTGCATGAAGCACGTTGGCTTGAACGTGGCATCAGACCCTCTTTATACCCTTGCATACACAGGTGTAAATGCAGGTCTTGTTATCGTCGTTGCAGACGACCCAGGTCTTGCATCCTCACAGAACGAGCAGGACACACGTATGATTGCAAGAAGTGCGCACTTGCCTGTTGTTGAGCCAAGTGACAGTGACGAGGCAAGAGCGTTCTTTAAGTACGCAATGGAGCTTTCCGAAAAGTACGACACCCCTGTTATTTTCAGAACAACCACAAAGCTCTCTCACTCACAGTCTATTGTAAATCTTGAAGACAGGGTAGTACCTGAGGACAAGGTATATGAAAGAACAGTTCCAAAGTACGTTATGATGCCTGGCTCTGCAATTGGCAGACACGTTGTAGTTGAAAAGAGAGAAATACAGATGGAAAAGGACGCATCCTCTTTCCCTGTTAATAAGGTTGAATATAACGACAAGAAGATAGGCTTTATCACATCAGGTATTCCTTATCAGTATGTAAAGGAGGCTTGCCCAAATGCAAGCGTATTGAAGCTTGGTGTTGTTAATCCCCTTCCTCGTGCTCTTATTGAGGAATTCTGCAAGAATGTAGAAACAGTATATATCTTTGAGGAGCTTGAGCCTGTAATTGAAGAGCAGGTAAGAGCTTGGGGCATTACTAACTTGAAGGGCAAGGAGTGCTTTACAAAGCAGGGTGAATACAGTGCAAATATGCTTCGCCGTGTTCTTGTTGGCTGCACAGACTGTACATACGAAAAGGCACAGGCGCCTGCCCGTCCACCTATTCTTTGTCCTGGCTGTCCACACAGAAGCACATTCTCCGTGCTTAACAAGCTGAAAATCCACGCATCAGGCGATATTGGATGCTATACCCTTGGCGCAGTAGCTCCACTTAACGTAATTGATACAACAATTTGTATGGGCTCATCCATTTCCTTGCTTCACGGTATGGAAAAGGCAAAGGGCAAGGACTACATAAAGAATTGGGTTGCCACAATCGGCGACTCCACATTCCTTCACACAGGCGTTAACTCCCTTATCAATATGGTTTACAACAAGTCAACCGCAACGGTTATGATTCTTGACAACCGCACAACAGGTATGACAGGACATCAGGAGCACGCGGCAACAGGCAAGACCTTGAAGGGAGAGGACACATATGCTATTGATTTGGCAGCGCTTTGTAAGTCTATTGGTGTGCCAAACGTAATTACAGTTGATGCCTTTGACGTTGTAGAGATGGAAAAGGTGATTAAGGAAAGCGTGGCAAGTGATGAGCTTACAGTTATTATTGCAAAGGCTCCTTGCGCACTCTTAAAGGGAATGAAATTCACAACCAAGTGCTATGTAGATGCTGAAAAGTGCAAAAAGTGCGGTATGTGTATGAAGATAGGCTGTCCTGCAATGACCAAAAATGCGGACGGTACAGTAAGAATTGACGAAACAATGTGTAACGGCTGCGGACTTTGCAAGAACTACTGCAAGTTTGGCGCTATCAACACAAAGGAAGCATAAGGGGGTACATATAATGAATATTATGATAGTTGGCGTTGGCGGACAGGGTACTCTCTTGACCAGCAGAATTATTGGTAAAACAGCCTTGGCAGCAGGCTATGACGTTAAGCTCTCTGAGGTGCACGGTATGGCACAGCGCGGAGGTAGCGTTGTTACATTTGTTCGCTTTGACAAAAAGGTTTACGAGCCTGTATGCGAGGAGGGCACAGTTGACGTGCTTATCTCCTTTGAGCGACTTGAAGCATTAAGATATGCTCATTTCTTGAAAAAGGATGGCGTAATGATTGTAAATGATGCAAAAATCGAGCCAATGACAGTAGTTGTAGGCGCGGCTAAGTATCCCGAAAATATTATCGAGGGTCTTTCCGAGGCGCACAAGCTCTTCGTTCTTGACGCAGGCGCTATTGCAAAGGAGCTTGGCAACGCAAAGGTGCTTAACACTGTGGTGCTTGGTCTTGCGGCAAAGCATATCGGCTTTGATAAGAGCGAGTGGGTGGGCGTGCTTCAGGCAACAGTTCCACCAAAGACTATTGAAATTAACACAGCTGCATTCAACCGTGGCTACGACCTATAAAAAAGAAGGTAAAAGCATATGATTTGGAACGAAAAAATGGAGTGTATGTCCAGTGAGGACAAAAAGGCGCTCCAGAGTGAAAGACTTGTTAAGCTTGTAAAATACGTTTATGACAATGTTGAATTTTACCGCAACAGAATGGACGAGTATGGCGTTAAGCCTGAGGACATTAAGTCAATTGACGATATTGTGAAGCTTCCATATACAACAAAAAATGACCTTCGTGACACATATCCATTCGGCTTGTTTGCGGCACCTAAGTCTGATATTGTAAGAATTCACGCGTCATCCGGTACAACAGGCAAGGCAACAGTTGTTTGCTACACCCAAAAGGATATTGACGACTGGAGTGAGTGCGTTGCCCGCTGTATGTCAATGGCAGATGTTACAAAGGATGATATCATTCAGGTAGCATATGGCTACGGCTTGTTCACAGGCGGTCTTGGTGCTCATTACGGTGCGGAAAAGGTTGGCGCTATGGTTGTGCCTATGAGTACAGGCAACTCCAAAAAGCTCACCACAATGATGGTTGACTTTGGCGCAACGGCAATTGCCTGCACCCCTTCATATCTTTTGCATCTTTCCGAGGTGCTTCGTGACGAGGGACTTCTTGACAAAATCAAATTAAAGGCGGCTATTTGCGGTGCTGAGCCTTGGACAGAGAAAATGAGAAACGAGATTGAAGCTCGCTTGAACATTACCGCCCACGATATTTACGGCCTTTCCGAAATTATGGGTCCTGGCGTTGCCTGCGACTGTAAGCACCACACAGGTCTTCACATTTGTGACGACTATTTCTATCCCGAAATTATCGACCCTAAAACTCTTGAGCCTGTCCGTGACGGTGAAACAGGCGAGCTTGTTTTCACAACTCTTACAAAAGAGGGTATTCCGCTTATCCGTTACAGAACAAAGGACTTGACAAGCATCACACACGAAAGATGCGAGTGCGGAAGAACAAGCGCAAGAATTTCACGCTTCAAGGGCAGAAGCGACGATATGCTTATTATTCGCGGCGTTAACGTGTTCCCGTCACAGGTTGAGGCGGCGCTGGTTGACGTAGAGGAGGTAACACCTCACTATATGATGATAGTTGACCGCGAAAACAATCTTGACAGCCTTGAAATTCAGGTTGAGGTTGATGTTAAGTATTATACCGATGAAATCCGCGGTATTGAAAAGCTGACAAAGAAGATAGCAGGCGTTATTCAAGGTGCGCTTGGTATCAGCGCAAAGATTAAGCTGATGGGTCCTAACTCCTTGCCAAGAAGCGAGGGTAAGGCAGTCCACGTAATTGATAACAGAAAGCTATATTAAGGAGGACTATACAAATGACAGTTAATCAGGTTTCCGTTTTTATAGAAAACAGACAGGGCAGACTTGGCGAGGTTTTGCAGGTTTTGAAGGACAATGATGTGAACATTTTGTCTATCTCCTTGGCAGACACAACCGAGTACGGTCTTTTAAGACTTATTGTTAATAAGCCGGAGCACGCACGAGATGTGCTTTTAGAGGCAGGCTTTTCCAGCATGCTCACAGAGGTTCTTATTGTTAAGGTTCCTCACGTGGCAGGCTCACTTCAGAGCATTTTGTCCGCTATTGCAAAGGCTAATGTAAGCATTGAGTATATGTACGGCTTGAGCGTTGAAACGACAGATGCATCTATCGTTATGAAAACAAACGAGCTTGAGGAGGCTTGCTCCGTGCTCAAAAACATCCACGTTGACACAATGACAAGTGAGGAGATCAGCTCCCTTTAACAATGGTTATTGATTTCCATACTCACGTTTTCCCCGACAAAATTGCAGAGAAAACAATTTCTGCTCTTTCTAAAACAGGCGGCATTCCCGCCCATTCAAGCGGGGGGTTGAGCGGACTTTTGGCAAGTATGGACGAATACGGCATTGATGTGAGCATCAATCTGCCCGTCCTTACAAGGCCCACGCAAATAGAGAGCGTTTTCGGCTTTGCCGACACAATAAACAAAGAAAATCTAACACAGGGTAGGGTCATTTCCTTTTGTGGCGTACATCCTATGATGGAAAACAGTGAGGAGTGGCTCGAAAAAATCAAGGAAAGCGGCTTTTTGGGGATTAAAATTCACCCCGACTATCAAGGCACATTCTTTGACGACCCTGCGTATATCAGAATTTTGAAAAAAGCCAAGGCGCTTGACTTAGTTACAGTGACTCACGCGGGCTTTGACTGTGCCTTTGTGGGGCGGGAAATCAAATGCACGCCACATCGTGTGCTTCACGCTCTTGATATGCTTGGGGGATACGACAAGCTTGTTCTTGCACACCTTGGTGGAAATGAGCTTTTCGACAGTGTGTACAACGAATTGGCAGGGGAGAGTGTCTATTTTGACACCTCGTATGTGTTACCCTTTTTGAGCAGGACTCAGATTGAAAAGATGATTGCAAGGCACGGAGAGGACAAAATACTTTTCGCCAGCGACAGTCCTTGGCAAAATCAAGGCGAAATGGTGAGCATTTTGAAATCATGTAGCTTAGGCGCAAGCACAGAAAACAAGATTTTTTGCGAAAATGCCCGAAAATTACTGAAAATATAGGTGAATTATGTTAAATGAAAAAATGCTTGCTTTAGGTAGCAAGCGCTCCATAATCAGAGAAATTTTTGAATATTGTAAGACCCGCGCTGCCGAAATCGGTGCAGATAAGGTTTTTGACTTCAGCATCGGTAACCCAAGCGTTGAGCCGCCAAAGGAGATTGAAAACGCAATTAAGGATTTGCTTGAAAACGCAAGCCCTGTGTTGCTCCACGGCTATACATCCGCACAGGGTGACCTTGGTGTGCGCACAGCAATTGCTGACGAAATCAATGCCAAATTCGGCGCAGGTGTGAACGCAAACAGTATTTATATGACCTGTGGCGCGGCTGCATCTCTTACCATTTCCCTGCGCGCTCTTTTGAACGCGGGCGAGGAGTGCGTGGTTTTTGCCCCATTCTTTACAGAATACCGCGTGTTTATCGAAAACGCAGGGGGACGTGTGGTTGTTTCCAAGCCAATGGAAAAAACCTTTCAGATTGATGTTTGCGATTTTGAGTCTAAAATTACAGAAAACACGAAAGCGGTTATTATGAACTCACCAAACAACCCAAGCGGAGTTGTTTACAGTGAGGAAACTATCAAGGCGGTTTGCGCCGTTCTTGAAAAGAAGCAGGCAGAGTACGGTCATCCAATCTTCTTGATTGCTGACGAGCCATACAGAGAGCTTGTTTTCGGTGACGTGACAGTTCCATATTTAATGAACTATTATGATAACACAGTAGTGTGCTACTCATACTCCAAGGCACTTTCCTTGCCGGGTGAGAGAATTGGCTATATTGCAGTTTGCCCTCGCGCACAGGATGCCACAAGTGTGTATCTTGCGGTTTGTGGCGCAGGTAGAAGCCTTGGCTACGTTTGCGCGCCAAGCCTTTTCCAGCAGGTAATCAAAAACACTATTGGTGCAAAGGTTGACGTTAATATCTACAAGGAAAACAGAGATATTTTGTATAATGCCTTGACCGAATACGGCTACGAGTGCGTTCAGCCCGACGGTGCGTTCTACCTTTTTGTGAAGGCTCTTGAGGATGATGCATACAAATTCTTTGAAAAGGCAAAATCAAAGGAAATTTTGGTTGTTCCTTGCGACGACTTTGGCGTTTCTGGCTATGTGAGAATTGCCTACTGCGTTGACAAGCAAAGAATTGTAAATGCCTTGCCAGCATTCAAGGCTTTGGCAGAGGAATATAAATGAAAAAGTGACCGCAAGGTCACTTTTTTGTTGATAATATATTTTGCGCGTTTTATTGACTTTTTTGCTTGCATATGATAAACTCAATATGTAAGTGTTATTTATAGGAGAGAAACAATGAAAAAGAAAATTTTACTGTCTGTTTTCGTTTTCGCTTTGTTCTTGTTTGTTCTTGTGCTTGGTGTCAGCGCGTCAACCATATACAAGGATGCGGACGGCAATGAGCTTTTCCGCTATGAAGTGGACGGAAACAACATTATCACCACCTACGAGGGTGAATTTCCAAAGGTTGACAGTGAGGGCAACGCCCTTACCTGGTACGTGACTGCCACCACAACAGAGGGCAGTAATACCGTAAAAACAGTTGCTTCCTTTAAAACTCTTGATGAGGCGTATGCTACCTTGAATGAAAACGGCGTTTACACCTACAAGAGCGGAACAGGGGCTACAAACAGAAACATTGTTTCTGCATTTTTCCCAAGCAATATGGGAATTAAAAAGCTTAATCTTTCCGACTCGGGATACAGAAACGGCTACAACTATAATCCGGGCGGCACTGAAATTCTGTTCGTATATTTACCAAATACCTTGACAGAGCTGCCTGAGCGTATCGGTCAAGGCTCAAAGATGCTTATTTGCGATATGCCAAGTGATATGCCCATTGAGAAAATTTCTCATGTTGCCTTTCACTCTTCAAAGTGTCTGCGCGAAATAAACATTCCCGACACTGTTACAGAAATTGCAGGCAAAAGCCAAAATGACGGCACCGCCTTTTTTGAGTGTGTGTCACTGGAAAGAGTAACATTTACTGAAAATTCTCAGCTTACTACTATCGGACATATGGTTTTCCATAAGAACTATAAGCTCTCATACATTAAGATACCAAACAGTGTTGTATCTATCGGTCAGCACGCCTTTAGCTCCACAGCCTTGGTTGAAAGCCCATTTAGCGAGGGCTCCCTTTGCACAACACTTGGCGGCAGATGCTTTTCCAATATAGCTACACTTGAGTCATTTATCGTGCCTGCAGGACTAACAAAGGCGGACATCCTCGGTAGCGAGGACTACGGACCCTTGGCAGAGTCCACCGTTGGGCTCGTTACCTTTGGCAACGCAAAGCCAATAACAACCCTTTTGCCAAGCTTTTTTGCAAGGGCTATCATTGACAAAATTGTCTTGCCCGAGGGTCCAACCAACATCCCACGCTTGTACTTCACTTGTGCAACGTTAGGTGATGTTTGCTTCTCCGACACTATTGAAACTGCCTCTGAGCGCGTTTTTCAGTCCACTTATGTTGAAATTATCCGCTTTGGCGCTAACTTCAAGTGCTTTGTTAACAACTATGATGATTATCTCAGCTTTACAAATGTCACAAAGGGCGTTAAGGAGATTTATTTGCCTGCATCCTTCTATGCACAGGCACCGAGCACTACATATCACGTTGGCTACGCCTTTGCATTCGGCAGCAGTGGCAACAATATTAAGTTCTTCTACGCAGGAACAGAGGAAGAGTTAAACGCGTCAATTACCAACTTCAAAAACGGAACAAAGGCATCTGGCACTGAAAACTGGAAGTTCACAGGCGCAACTATCAAGAGCTATGAGGAATATGTGGCAGACCCGGAAAGCTTTGCAAGCGGCAACTACATTTTCTGGGGATATGACCCCTGTATGGCTTTCTGCACTCCCTTCTATACAGAGGACACCGTGCGCGAGGCTACAATGGTTTACGAAAGCTATCTTACAAGCGGGCTCAAAACAACAGTGTGCCCACGTTGCGGAGCAAATGACGGTGGGGAGACAACTCCTGCCCTCTTTAACTGTCTTGGCTATTCCGCATCACAGTTTGGCACAGGCGGCATTTCCGTTTGTTACGTTGCAAACAAGGATGCAATAGCAGAGTATGAAAGAGTAACCGGCAAGACAGTTTCCTACGGTGTTTTTGCCGCTTCTTATGATAAGCTTGGAGCAAATGATGCGGTAGCAGCAGACGGCGCATTTGATAAATACGTTATCGGTACATTAATCAGCGGCTCAATAAACAATGCCTTTGAAATCAAGGTAGCAGGCTTTGCAAACGAGACACAAATGAACGCCAAGCTCATTCTTGCCGCATACGTAATCACTAAGAAGGACGGAGTAGGTGTTGTTTCCTATATGCAACCGAACGCTCCGGCAAACGGTGAGCGATATAGCTACACCACATATAACAGCTTATTAAAAGCAGAATAATTATAAAGGAGAAATATTATGGCATTTTGTACTAATTGCGGTGCTCAGGTTGAAGAGGGCGCTGCCTTCTGCACATCCTGCGGCACATCACTCAACACACAGAACAACACAACACAAGCACAGACAGTCAACGGCGCATACGGCTTGGGCGGTGCTATCACCTCAGCAATCCTTGGCTTTGTGGGATTTATCTTTGGCATAATTTCATACATATTTGGTATGGGCGCAGCCTTGGCAGGCGACGACGATGTCGCAATTGTAGCGATAGTGCTTACTGTAATTGCATTGGCGCTTGGCGCAGTTGCATTGGTTCTTGGCATTAAGGCTATTGGCGACTTCAAAAAGGGCAGAGCCTTGGGCGCAAAGCCAATCGGAACACTTATCGTGGGCATTGGCGGCACTGTTTTCGCAGGCTTTACACTTCTTTTCGCAGTTCTTGCTTTTATGATGTCGGCAGCCGCTCTTTAATTAAAAGTAAATACACAAAAGGTCAAGCACTGCTTGACCTTTTTGATTTAGTATGATAGAATAATAGTATATGAAATTTTGGAAGAGGAAAAATGGAAGCAAGATATTACGAGGTTACAAAAATAGAGGGTGAGTATGCCTATATCAAGGAGAGGGAAACGGGCGAGGAGATATTTATCGCGTTGTTTTTGCTACCCGAGGGCATCGACATCGGAACTAAACTAAAATACGAAATGTTAGAATACGAGGTAATTGAATAATGAAAAAGGTTGCAGTTTTTATGCTTTTCGGTCAGTCCAACGCCACAGGCCACGCAATGCCAATGGATGAAAAGGACATAATCAAGGAGCCACTTAAAAATGTTTTCGGCTTGAACAGAGAGCCAAATCAGTCATTTGACACAGAAAAATTGAAGTTTACAGGCTACACAAGCTACGGTATGAACCTGGCGGAAAATCAGGACAACACATACTCTGTTGCAAACTGCTTGGCAAAAAGATGGCAGGCAGACATTGACGCAGGAGTGGAGCTGCCCGACCTTTATATCATTCATATTTCCATAGGCTCACAGGGCGTTTACGGTATGTGGAGCCCACACAGAGCTAAAAAGCTGATTCCGGGCAAGCTGGGTGACTGCGATATTTCTATGTATCCTCTTGCTATACACGTGCTTGGACTTATGAAAAAGCACTTTGAGGCAAATGAGCTTGAGCCTGACTATGTGGGTATTCACTGGCGCGGCGGCGAGCAGGAAACCTGGCAGCACACCAATCAGCTCAAGGGCAGACTGAAGGATGATTATCTGACTATTTTCGGTGGCTTGCGCCAGGTGCTTGGAGAGGATGCGCCAATCGTGCTTCATAGAATGCCATTTGTGCAGGTTATGAAAAATGCAGACCCAAGCGGCAAGTGCCTTGACAGTATGAACTATATAAACGGCTTGTTCTATGAAATGGCAGAGGAGCTTCCAAATGTGAGCGTCTTTGACGTAAGAGAATGCCCATTCTATGACGAAAACGCTTGGGACTGTAACATTTTCCGTTGGGACCTTATCCATTACCAGGGCAGAACAAATGACTGGGTGTCAAGCGCTATTTTAGACGAGTACAAGAGCAGATGAAATAGTGAAAAAACAAACACATAAGGCGCAAAAAGTTGACACGCAACCGTAGGTTAGCAAAAAGCAACCGACGGTGTATTGCATTTTCAATCCGCCTGTGATACACTGAGGGTACTACAAAAAGGAGAGAAACAAAATGAAAAAAATATTATCACTTACACTTTGCGCATTAACCGTTATAGTTCTTGCTTTGTCACTTGCAGGATGCACAGACACGCCTTTTGAAGCTGAAACATATCTTCAATACGGTAAAAAATACACTTATGTGTATGACGAAGAGGATGAAGGTGACGAATATCATTATAGAGATACGTATGTGTTCAATAAGGACCAAACTGGAACATTTACAGTACACCGCACCCGTGACGATTTTGCAAACGCTGGGAAATACAGCTGGGTCCAATCCTATACCGTAAAATTCAAGTGGAAATGGATAGACCGTGAGCAAACAGGCTTCTATATTTTTGAAACAGAGCATATCTTCCACGAGGACCACAATGATGACAAAAAAGCATCAATTTCAGACTTGCCATTTATTATAGGTGAGGACTTTGTATCTGTGTCAGGTGGCAAAATCTACATTCTTGAGGACTCTGACGTATTTGGCGTTGAAAACGAGCTTCATAACAAAAAATAATTACTTTAATAAAGGAAAATTTTATGCTTAATAAGAAAACTGTTTTTAATTTTGTATATACCATTGGCATCATTGGATTGATAACAACCTGCATTGGCTTTTTGAATGAGATTATGGGCTTGGTGCAGCTAATGTGCGGTATTGTTGTAGAAAATCTGTGGTACACCGGCTGGCGTGAAACAGTTATTTTCTGCTTCTACCTTGTGGCCTTTTTCATAAGCGCATTTGTAGCAACCGTTGCAATTCTTAAAAGATTTGGCACATTAAAGTGAAAAAAAACCAACCTCATTTGCATAATTTGCTGTGCTATTATGCTTGTTTTGTCACTTGCTTTGGTATATATTCTTATGAGAAAAACATCCCAATGTCCGCAATATCTGAATTATCGCTATTATACCTTAAGCTACCCCTTGCGCACAGGAGCTATGTCATTCATTGCCTATTTTGGTATCGTTTTAGGCTGTGATATAATCGAAAAAAGATGCAACAAAAAGCAAGTAGAGGAGCAGAAAAGCGACGAGGAATAATAAAGCCTAAAAATCAACTCTTGGTTCAGCCTTGAAACTGTCGGTTTGTTGATTTATACAAAAATGTATGGTACAATGAGATAAAGAGGTGATTTTTGTGAAAATAAGAGCAATTTTATTTATAGCTCTTTCCATAGTATTTACGGTGGGTTGTTGTTTTTTTCTTGTCGGATGCATACGGAGCTACTCGGATTTTGGTGGCGGGTATGAGGAGCTGCAATATCAGGTACTGACCTTTGAAGGCTACGAGAATGTGGAAGGCGAAAGAGGCGGCGCCTCATATGCTATTTACTTTCGGGAATATTCAAAGCCATTTGCCATTTCATCAATAACACAAAAGGAAGTAAAAAAGAGCGCTCTTTATAGGCTGGAGAAAAATGACAGGGTCAGTGTATATTTTCAAAATGATTCGTCCGAAAAATATGATTTTTCCATTTGTGAGCTGAAGCTGGGCGCAACAACTATTCTTAGCCTACAGGACTATCAAGAAGCAAATCAAAGTAATCAAAGAGACGGTATAATTGTTTGTAGCATAATGGTTGCTTTTGGCTTACTTTTGGTTTTTATATCAGTGCGCTTTTTTGTAAAGCTGATTAAAAAATATGAAAGTGAATTGGGCGAATTGAAAATCGAATATACGAAGGACGGAAATGTTATCCGCATATATAACAAGCCAAGCGTTTGTTCTTTGGAAATAAACGGCACAGTTGTGGGCAGATATTTTGGTTATGTGGCAGCTCCGTTTTACTTGTCAGGAATGGTGCTTGACAAAAACGGACAGGAAATTTCCGTAAAAGCCACAATGGGCTCTTTGTATATCCGCCTTTATTATGGCAACGAGCAGGTTGGCAAAAAATTTATGGGATTAGGATGATCGGGAGCCCACTCCCGGAGGGAGCCTTTGGATGCGCTCGTAAAACTTTAGGGGTATGGGCTTTGCCCGATGCCTTTGTATAACAAAGGCGAAACTGGCGATAAAGATAAGAGGTGTTTTATGAAATATTTTGTTCAAAATTTTCAGAGAAACGGCAGTTGTTATCATGAATTTTACAAAGGAAAATGGGACGAACACACTTTTTGGAAAAGCGATTCGATATTTTTGCATGACGATGTTATGACAGACGGATTTGTTGAAGCAATTATCGAAGTGGTTTCCACATACGACCCATTTGGAGAAACAGAAATATCGATTTTAGAATGGCATGAGATAGGGAAAAAAGTGTTAGAAAAGGACATAACGTCGCAAGAACAATACAAAGAAGCAAACGATTGGTGTGCGAAGGTGTTTCAGGAATATAAATGTTTTACTATTCTTGGCATATAGCCGCACAATAGAATTACCCCCGACAGACATTAAAATAATCTGTCGGGGGTATCTCTTTGTTTTTTGCGGATCAAATATTGCTTATCCGTAGGGGCGTTCTTTGAACGCCCGCGGGCGAATACAGTTCGCCCCTACCGTGTATCAGGCAAACTTCCTTATGAGAAGGAGGCTTTAGGCTTGGTTTTTTCATATAAGCGAACTAAATCTATAAGCTGGCGACAAAGCAAAAACAATTAAGTATTGTTTTTGGTGCAGGAGCTTGCCAAAACAGTGGGAGTGGCGAGTTGAGTGTATCGAAACGAAGGCAGTCGCGTATGTTTTGAGCATGTAGCGAGAAAGAAAATGATTAAGTATCATTTTCTTCGAGCGAAACCGCCCAAAGCAAGGCGTTGGCAGAGTGGAGTGAACGACACGAAAGACAACAACTATGCGACGGTGGAGAGGCACAGAACACGGCTATGAAAATTAAAAAGAAAAACCACCGCTTTAGGCGATGGTTTTTCATATAGTTAAACTAAGTCTATAAGCCGTGTTCTGTCATTTAAGACGGTCATCTATCTTTGCTCCGTGTTGCCACGAAGCTCCGCAAATGCGTGCCACCCGGGGAAACGCCAAATGGCTTGTCGGGCAAACAAGATTTTCCCCATGCGGTGTTGCTTCGGATAGGGTTTACACCCACCCCATGTTACCATGGGCTGTCGTGAGCTCTTACCTCGCGTTTTCAACCTTACACGGCGAAGCCGTGCGGTAATTTTCTGTTGCACTTTCCCTAAGGTCACCCTCGGCTGACGTTATCAGTTATCCTGCCCTGTGAAGCACGGACTTTCCTCACCGTAATACCTTTCGGCAACATACGGCGCGACCGCCCAACTTAGTTCGTTTTTTATTATAGTGCAAAAAAACCGTTTTGTCAAGAAAGAATTACCACATATATTTCACGCGCATATGATAAAAATAGTAATAGATAACTTTGAAGGGGTGCATTACTATGAGCACAGACAACATACCGAAGCTTCCTTTAGGTCTGCAAATGGCGCTTGCGCACAACGTCCCTGCCATGCAGACATTTCTCGGCTTAGAGGACAGGGAGCAGGATGAGCTTATAAAAAGGGCAGAGAAAACAAAAACACAAAGAGAAATGCAAAAGCTGGTGGACAATATACCGAGAATTCGCCTTGAATAAGGCGAATTTCTTTTTGTTGACACTGGAAAATATATGTGCTACAATATATAATGAATAAAAACGGTCAAAAGGAACGACAAATGAAAGAATTACTTTGCCCTGCAGGCAATTTTGAAAAAATGAAGGCGGCAATTTTGTACGGTGCTGATGCCGTATATCTTGCTTCCGATATGTTCGGTATGCGCGCGGCGGCTGACAACTTCTCCTTAGAGGAGCTTGCCGAGGCGGTTTTGTACGCTCACGAAAGAAACGTGAAAATATACGTTACCGTCAACACTATGCCCCATACCTGCGAATATGAAAGACTAAAAAAATATTTAAAAGCATATGATGAAATGGGAGTGGATGCTCTTATCATTTCTGACATTGGCGTTATCTCCTTGGCAAAGGAAATAATCCCCAATATGGAAATACATATTTCCACTCAGGCAAGCATAGTTTCGGCACAAACCGCTACCGCCTTTTACAATATGGGTGCAAAGCGCGTTGTGCTTGCCCGCGAGCTTTCTTTAGAGGAAATCAAGGAAATCCGCGCCAACACACCCCCCGACCTTGAAATTGAATGCTTTATTCACGGCTCTATGTGCATTTCATACAGTGGCAGATGCTTGCTCTCCAACTTCTATACAGGCAGAGATGCAAACCGCGGCGCTTGCGCCCAGCCCTGTCGTTGGAATTACACAAATGCGACACCTCTTGCCTTTGCTGAGGAAAAGCGCTTGGGAGATAACCTTTCCATTGAGGAATATAAGGAAGGCTCCTTTGTTATGTCCTCAAAGGATATGTGTATGATTGAGCATATTCCCGAGCTTATGGAAAGCGGTATTGACAGCTTTAAAATTGAGGGTAGAATGAAAAGCGCATACTATACCGCCATTTGCGCAAATACCTATAAAATGGCAATGGATGAATACCTTAAAAACCCAAGTGAGTATAAATACAATCCCCTTTGGTTGCGCGAGCTTGAAAGTGTTTCCCACAGAGAATATGCAACAGGCTTCTACTTTGATAACCCGATGGAAAACCCACAAACCGTTACTCAAAACGGCTATCTGCGCGAAAAGGCATACCTTTGTGTAGCCACGGGCGAATATGACGGCGAATTTGCTTGGTTTGCACAGCGCAACAAGATAATAGAGGGTGACTCCTGTGAGATTATAACCCCTGGTCAGTGCGGCAGATCCTTTGTAGCGACAGAGCTATATAACGAAAATGGCGAAAAAATCGAGTCCGCTCCGCACCCATCAATGAAATTCAAAATGCGCGTGCCCTTCCCTGTTAAGGCGGGAGATATTGTGCGCTCAAGCGACAAGTGAGGATTAAATGGAAACCTTTATTGAAATTTTAAAAGCGATATTTATCGGCATTGTCCAAGGCATTACCGAGTGGCTTCCTGTTTCCAGCACAGGACATATGATTATTGCCAACGAGTTTGTGGGCTTGAAGGTCAGCGCGGATTGCTGGGATTTGTTTGAGGTTATCACTCAGCTAGGCTCAATTTTAGCCGTTGTAATTCTGTTTTTTGATAAGCTGAACCCTTGGTCAAAAAACAAGGATGCAAATATGCGCAAAAAAACCTGGTCCCTTTGGTTCAAGGTTGTGGTTGCGGTGCTTCCTGCGGCGGTTATTGGCATTTTGCTTGAGGATTGGCTTGACGAGAAGTTTTATAACTTTATTGTCGTGGCAATTGCTCTTATTGTTTACGGTGTTTTGTTTATTGTTATTGAGCGTGTCAATAAGAATAAAAAATATAAGGTAGAGGATGTTTACGACATTGACTACCCAACAGCCTTGAAAATCGGATGCTTTCAGGTGCTTTCGCTGATTCCGGGCACGTCCCGTTCGGGCTCAACAATTCTTGGTGCTTCAACCGTTGGCGTTTCGAGAACCGCGGCGGCTGAGTTCTCGTTTTTCTTGGCAATTCCTGTAATGGCAGGAGCATCTGCATTAAAAGCCTTCAAAGCCTTTGTTCTGGACGGCGTTTCCCTGTCATCAACGGAAATAATTGTCCTTCTTACAGGCACAGTCACAGCCTTTCTTGTTTCTATGGTTGCTATTAAGTTCTTAATGGCATTTGTTAAGAAGCATAGCTTTGAATCCTTTGGATGGTACAGAATTGGCTTGGGTATAATTTTAATCATATACTACATTATTAAAATAAACATATAATAATTTTAAAAAAGTGTTGATAAAATAAAAAGTTTATGTTATACTATGCGTGGCAAAAATTTAAATTAAAAATATAGGAGAAAATGAAAATGACTTACAACAAGAAAACTATTGAAGACGTAAGCGTAAACGGCAAAAAGGTTCTTGTAAGATGTGACTTCAACGTTCCACTCAAGGACGGCAAGATCACAAGCGACAAGAGAATCATCGGTGCACTCCCTACAATTAAGTATCTTTTGGACAATGGCGCTAAGGTTATCCTTTGCTCACACATGGGCAAGCCACACAATATCTTCACAGAGGGCTTCGGTCTTACTAAGAAGGAAAAGAAGAAGGTTGAGGAGCTTCCTGCTGAGGAACAGGCAGCTGCTAAGGCAGAGCTTTTGAAGAAGGCTCTTGACGACAAGAAGAAGTTTACATTGAAGCCTGTTGCTGACAGACTTAACGAGCTTCTCGGCGGTGTTGTTACATTTGCTGAGGATATCGTTGGTGAGGATGCAAAGGCTAAGGTTGCTGCTCTTGAGGCTGGCAAGGCTGTTCTTTTGGAGAACGTTCGTTTCGACGCAAGAGAAACAAAGAACAACCCTGAGTTCGCAAAGGAGCTTGCTGACTACGCAGACCTTTATGTAAACGATGCATTCGGTACAGCACACAGAGCACACGCTACAACAGCAGGCGTTGCTGACTACCTCCCTGCAGTTTGCGGTTACCTCATTCAGAAGGAAATCGGCATTATGGGAAAAGCACTTGCTGACCCTGCACGTCCATTCGTTGCTATTCTTGGCGGTGCTAAGGTTTCTGACAAGATCGGTGTTATTGAAAACCTTATCGAAAAGGTTGACACACTTATCATCGGCGGCGGTATGGCATACACATTCTTCAAGGCTAACGGCAGTAGCGTTGGTACATCTCTTTGCGAGGATGACAAGGTTGAGCTTGCACGTGAAATGATGGCTAAGGCACAGGCTAAGGGCGTTAAGTTCTTGATCCCTGTTGATAACAAGCTCGGTCGTGAGTACGACGAAAACACAGAGTCTATGTGTTCTGATTCCGACAAGATTCCTGACGATTGGATGGGTCTTGACATCGGTCCTAAGACACAGGAGCTTTTTGCAAACGCAATCAAGGGTGCCGGCACAGTTGTTTGGAACGGTCCTATGGGCGTTTCCGAATGGAAGAACTTTGCAGCAGGTACAGAGGCAGTTGCAAACGCAGTTGCTGAAAGCGGCGCTATCTCCATCATCGGCGGTGGTGACTCTGCGGCTGCAGTTGAAAAGCTCGGCTTTGCTGACAGAATGACACACATCTCTACAGGTGGCGGTGCTTCCCTTGAGTTCCTTGAAGGAAAGACACTTCCAGGTATAGCTTGCTTGCAGGACAAATAAAAATATAAGGTTAATGTCCGTAGGTAAGCACTTACGGACATTACTTTTGATAAAATGAGCTTAAAAGCGGCAAATCGTTGATTTTGAGCCATATCAAAGTATGTACATCAATTCATATGAACAAAAACTAATATAACAGGAGAAATAAAAATGAGAAGAAAAGTAATTGCTGGTAACTGGAAAATGAATATGACTCCCTCACAGGCTAAGGCATTGATTGAGGAAACAAAGCCACTCGTTGCAGGAAAGGATAACTGTGACATTATCTTCTGCGTTCCATTTGTTGACATCTATGCAGCACAGGAAGCAGCTAAGGGCTCTAACATTAAGATTGGCGCAGAAAACGTTCACTTCGCACCTAAGGGCGCATATACAGGTGAGATTTCTGCTGAAATGCTCAAGGAGTGTGGCGTTGAATACGTTATTATCGGTCACAGCGAAAGAAGACAGTACTTTGGCGAAACAGACGAAACTGTTAACCTTCGCACAAAGGCTGCTCTTGAAGCAGGCTTGACTGTAATCCTTTGCCTTGGTGAGGTTAAGGAAGAAAGACTTAACGGCATTACAAACGAGGTTGTTGCTATGCAGACAAAGCTTGACTTGCTCGGCGTTACAGAGGAGCAGCTCAAGAAGGTTATTATCGCATACGAGCCTGTTTGGGCTATTGGTACAGGTCTTACAGCGACACCTGAGCAGGCAGACGAAACCTGCGGTGTTATCCGTGAAACAATCAAGGCTCTTTACGGTGAGGCTGCAGCTGAGGCTATCACAATTCAGTACGGTGGCTCTATGAACGCTGCAAATGCGGCTGAGCTTTTGGCTAAGGAAAACGTTGACGGCGGTCTTATCGGTGGCGCTTCCTTGAAGGCTAAGGACTTTTCAGTAATTGTTGAGGCTGCTCAGTAATTTTATACGCTTATGTTAAAGCATCGCGGTGTTAATTAATTACACCGCGATGCTTCTTTTTTATACATTTCTGTATCTTGACAAATATATATTATAATGTTATAATTATTATGTATCGTTATGTTTTGATATAATATTTGTATGTTATGCTGTTTTGTCGGCATATTAAGGAGTATATATGACAAAAAGAAAGGTATTGCTAATAGCGGTTTTGTTTGCCTTAATTGTTATGGCGTTTGCGTTGACCGTGTCTGCGGCGAGCAACACACCTGTTAAGGTTAAAGTGCAAACATCTGTTGGCTCACGCGAAATAACTACCACGGTTGGTAAGCTTTTTACAGTTTCTGAAACAAATAATACTTATATTATCACAGGCATCAAGTCATTTGATAATTACAGCTTAACAGCAATTAAAGAGGTTCACATTCCATACGATGCTTCGGGCATTAGGGTGTCATCCGTATTTTCATCCGTTGAAAAGATTATAATTGATGACTTTTCCAAGGTAAGCGTTGCAAGCCTCGCTGGCTTTACCAAGCTTTCCACCATAGAGGTTGGCTCATCTGCCACAGTTACGTTTGAAAATGGATGCTTGCCTAACCTTGTGGAAACCTTGAGCTTCACAGGAACAACCTCAACCATTACCTTTGCATCATCAAGCTTTGAGGGCAAAACCTCTATTAAAAACGTTAATTTTGGTGCTGGTAGCAAGTATATTCTTGGTCAGAACTGCTTTAAAAATACAGGCATTGAAAATCTTGAAATCAAAGACGGTGCAGCAATTACATTTTCAGGTACAGGCGCGTTTTCAAATTGTGCAAGTCTGAAAACAGTATATCTTGGCAACGGCGTTACCAATGTGAACAACTCTCCATTCGATGGATGCGACGCCTTGGAAATGGTTTATATTACCTCGGCTAATAATATAGCCGACAATACATTCCGCCGCGGCAGCGGAGAAAAGGCGCAGCTAAAGGTGTATATTCACACAACCGCACAGGTTACAATCAGCTCAAGCGCATTTACAAACCGTAGCTCTCTTGGCGTTGTTGTTTGTGTTCTTTCAACAAGCACAACATCACTTTCAAACTGTAAATATGAGCTTCACGTTGGTATTCCACACGCATATAAGCCTGCGAGCACAACCCCAACCTGCTACAACAGCTACGCGACAGATTGCCCTTGCGGTAAGGCTTCAAACGCGTACTATAAGCTCTATCAGTCGGGCAAATCTATGCAAGTGGTTGAGCTTGTTGCAGGCTCTAACCCCGGTGTGCCACACCGCTTCAACGGTGTTGATACAATGTCATACGAAAACGGCATTTTCCAAAACGGTACATATACATTGAAATGCAGTGTATGTAACGAGAGCGAAAATACAGAAAGAGTTGCATCTGCAGTGGCGGTTTTTGCAGGCTACTCAGTTTCGGAAAGTAATATCAAAGCAATGGTTGTTGGTGTTCGCTATAACTCCACCAGCTTGAAGCTTTATGAGGAGTTTGTTGGCGAGGATATCAATTTTGGTATCGTGCTTGCAGCAAAGGACGGCATTGGCAACAATAAGCCTCTTGATGCAAATGGAAATGCAATTTCCAAGAGTGTATATAAGCTCAATATGGAGTCACAGGGCATTTATGACGGTACAGTGAAGCTCACCTTGAACAGCGCATCTGTTATGAAGGAATTTATCATGTCCGCATATATTAAGATTGGCAGCAAGGTATATTATATACAGGGCACTGAGCTTTTAGATGCTCCAAGTACTGTAAAGTACACACAATTTATATAAAAATTCAGCAGAGATTTCGTATCTCTGCTTTATTTTTGCATAAAAACAGGAAAAGCTGCCAAAATAAAAGTGAATGTTCAATTTTGGAGGCAAAATGAGGGAATTCAGATACGTGGTCGAGGATAATAACGGCTTGCATGCCCGTCCTGCGGGAATGCTGGCATCTGTTTGTAAGGGATTTGACAGCGAAATCAAGGTGATAGCCGAGGGCAAGGAAGCGGACGGCAAGCGCCTTTTATCGCTCATGTCCCTGGGCGCTAAGAGTGGCACAGAGCTACATTTCAAAATAAACGGAACGGATGAAGAAGAGGCGGAAAGAGCCTTAAAAGAGCATTTTGAGGCAGGAAAAGCAAATGGATAAAAACGAAAGCCGCACATACAAGGGTGTGGGCATTTCCTGTGGCAAGGTTTCGGGGAAAATCAAGTTTTTCAAGGGCGAGCGCGCAGGCAGCTTTGATAAGCGCACAGGGAATATAGAGGCGGAACTGAAAAGGCTTGAAAATGCGCGAGTTTTAGCTCGCGCACAGGCAAAGGAATTGGAAAAGCGGGCGCGTGATTCCATAGGGAAGGCAGAAGCGCAGATATTTGAAATTCATGCAATGCTCTTAGAGGACGAGGACTACTTTGAAACGGTGGTCAGTGAAATTAAAAAGGGATATGCGGCAGAGGTTGGGGTGCGCCAAGCATCAGAAAAATATTCTGCTATGCTGGAGTCCTTGGGGGATGAATATTTATCTGCACGAAGCGCTGATATAAAGGACATATCAAGTCAATTAATCAGCATTTTGACGGGAGACGTGGATGAAAAAGAGGAAATTCCTAATCAGCCCTATATATTGGTGGCATCTGATTTAACACCTTCTCAAACGGTGCGTTTGGATCAGACAAAAATACTTGCCTTTGTGACCTTTGGTGGGACTCCGTCATCGCATACGGCAATTTTAGCCCGTTCTATGGGAATCCCTGCTCTTGTGGGTGTTGGGGTGATAGATAAGGCTTGTGAGGGGAAAACGGCGCTCTTAAATGCGGAAGCAGGCACACTGATAGTTTCTCCCACTGAAAAAGAAATGGAAGTGTTTGAACGGGAGCGTGAGTCCTACAACAAAATAGCTATGGAGCACCAGATGTATTTGCGCTCGGTTATGAACAAGCCTGCGGTTACAAGAAGTGGACACCGCATTATGATATATGCAAATATAGGCGGTGAGGACGAGGTTGCCCCAGCCATTTCTAACGGAGCTGAGGGAATAGGTCTTTTACGCAGTGAATTTTTGTATCTTTCCCGTGAGAGCTATCCCGTGGAAGAGGAGCTTTTTGCAACATACAGAGATATTGCCATAAGGATGCAAGGAAAAAGAGTTATCGTGCGCACACTTGATGTGGGCGCGGACAAGCAAATACCGTATTTGGAAATACCAAATGAGGAAAATCCGGCGTTAGGCTATCGCGCCATAAGGGTCTGTCTTGACAGGAAAGAGCTTTTCAAAACACAGCTAAGAGCCATATTGCGAGCAAGCGCATACGGAAGAATAGCAATTATGCTGCCAATGGTAGTTTCAGTTGACGAGGTGCGCAGAGCCAAAGAGATTTTGGATGAATGTAAGCAGGAATTATTGACACAGGGCTTGATGTTTGACACAAAAATTGAGGTGGGTATAATGATAGAAACACCTGCCTCTGCCATAATGTCAGAGGAGCTGGCACGGGAAGTGAGCTTTTTCTCTGTTGGCACAAATGATTTGACACAGTACACCCTGGCGGCAGACAGACAAAACCCAAATGTCACAGAAATATGTGAGAAAAACAGCGAGCCTGTTATGCGCTTGATAAAAATGGCAACGGATGCCATTCACAAGGTGGGCGGCTGGATTGGAGTCTGCGGAGAAATGGCGGCAGACTTAGATTTAACAGAGAGATTTGCAAGCATAGGAGTTGACGAGCTTTCCGTTTCCGTGCCGTATCTTTTGGGTGTGCGCGGGAAGGTGAGCGAGTGCAGATAGAAAGAACGCAGAAAACGCAAAATTGAAAGGGAATATATGAGTAATATAGACGAAAAACAGACACTCCTTGCCACTTGTGGCGGTGAGGTAATAAAATTGAGTGATGTAAATGATGAGGTGTTTTCCTCGGGTATGCTTGGAGATGGCTTCGGCATCATTCCTGACGGCAAGGATTTTTACAGTCCTATTGACGGAGTTATTACAAACGCTCACGAATCAGGACACGCATATATGATAACCTCGCACACAGGGGTGGAGCTTTTAGTTCATTTAGGCATAAACACTGTTGAGCTTGAGGGGGAATATTTTTCCCCTGTGGTGAAGGTGAATATGCGAGTTTCCAAGGGTGATAAGCTTGCCTATGCGGACACCGAAAAAATAAAAGAGCGCGGATATGACCCTGTGGCGGTTTGTATTATCACAAATACGGAAAAAATAGAGCAGTTTAAAATCACATACGGCAAGGTAAACCCAAAGGATGCCGTAATGGAATTTACTTTAAAATAAGGGAATAAAAAACGCCTTTCCGTCAAGAAAGGCGTTTTTTATATTAGTCATTTAGCAAATTGTAATAATAAATGGGAGTTGCGCTCCATCCGTGGCAAAGGCTGCCTGCGTTGTCAAAATCTGCGTGACCCACAACCGTTTCCCAAACAGTGCCTGTTTCAAGCATAGGAGTGTAGGTTGCTCTTATATCGTCTATGATAAAGGACTTGTATTTTTCGCGGTCTGTTTTCAGAAGTGCGTCGTAAACAAAGCACTTCATACTAAGGGAGCAGGACACAAGGGAATGCTCTGCAAGACACTGACAAATGTGCTGAGCTACTTCACCTTCGGCAACACCTGTCTTTATAGCAAAGGCGTTTACAAGCTCGGTTGCAGTGCTGTCTGTTACAAAAAGACCTGACCCTGTGTCAAAAAACGTTGCTTTTGCCGCGCTTCTTAGCTCCTGCGCCTTGCCTTCATATGGGAAAGGCAAAGAGCATAGAGTGCATATTTTTTCGTAGTTATCAAGGGCAAAAATTGTCAAAAGCGTAGCCATGGCGTCCGCCTTGCCCTTTTCTTCTTCCTTTACATAACCGTCTGCCTTGGGCGACCAGTCGTAAAAGTTCCAATGGCAAGGATTTTTAAAGGTGCATACCAACCCGTTTTGTGCGTTTGAGAGAAATGTTCCCAAAATCTCCTTGAGCTTGTGGTCAACAAGATTGATAAAATCCCTGTCGCCTGAGTGTTCAATATATTCCTTTACAGACAAGATATAGTAAAGAGAGAATGAGGGAATTGTCAAGTCGATACCGCAAGGATAGCAAATTGACAAAAGTCCATCTATTCGTGCGTCCTTGCTCATCAATAAAAGATTAGAGCGCGCGTAATCAAAATTTCCACCCTCAAAGGCGTGGTAGCCCGAGAGCATTTGGTTGCGGGAGTCAAAGGCATATAGACATTGTTCTCTCCACGGGCAATCCACGTAATGCTCCATCATAGAGAGGCGCAGGGTGTTTACGCAAATGTCGTATATTTGTCCGTCAAGACCTTCAAGGCAGTGCTTCTTTGGGGTGACGGGGTAGTATTGAGGGATCAATCCAATGTAGCTGATATCAGCATCTCCCTCGATTTCCAAATATCTGCAAGCGAAGCGGAGCATATAGTGTGTGTATTCGTTTTTGCCTGCTTGGGCGGTATAGTCAATGGAAAAATCCCGTGCGCCGATTTTCCTTTTCACGTGTCCGTTTTCAAGACATTCACCGTAGGAAACGGTTATTTTTGTCATCTCTTTAGCCACAAGCGCAAAGGAAAGTAAGCCCACATATTCACGCCCTAAATCGTATAAATTTTCGCCGATTTTGGTGGCTTTTACAAGGCTGCCGAGTGAAAGCCTTTTGTTGGGGCGCGGAACAAAGATAGATTTTTTGTCCACAGGGTAGGCTTTTTTCATATTTTGACTCTTGCCAAGAGCCCATAAATCCTCTTTTGTGGAGTCGTACCCATAGCTAAAGCCAAGCTGGAATGAAATTTCACGTTCAAAGCCGCTTTCATATGAGGGGCTGTTACGGCAAAGAGTGCTTTCATTTGTTGCAAAGACAACATTTTCGCCTGATGTGATTTCGCAAATTACACCGGGCGAGTATTTTTTATACCGTTGTGAATCCTTGCCAAAGTGCCACACCAAAATTCCGATATGGTTTTCTTCCGTTACCGTATAAGGTGTCAAGTCAAGCACATCTACCGATTTGTAATGCTCAAAGTCACCGTATTGATTGGATGATACATATTTTCCGTTTATAAAAAGGGTGTAGTCGCCGTCGCAGCTGATTTTGCAAATCTCACCGCCTGCTGCTGAAAAGCTGCCGTAAAACTCGCCGAAGCTGTTTTTGGTGCTTGTTGGCTCATACCAAATCCATTTTGCACATTTAAACATAGAAAGCTCCTTAAATTTGATAATTTAATTTTATCACGAATGAAAGATAAAAGCAACTCATTTTACTCAGCTATATTAATTATTTTTAAACCCTTACGCCTTGCCTTCTCTACCCATTTGTAGCTGTTGGAAATCTTGTTCGTAACAAAGCAAACTACCTAATTAAAAAAGGGTGACCGAGTGTCGCCCTTTTGCTTTAAATAAACGGTGAAATTATGCCGTAAATCAAAATTACTGAAATAATTATTGGCAAAATGTATGCAAAATAAACACGCATCCAGCTCTTTATCTTTAAGCCCTCGCCTTGGTTAGCTTCGTCTTGGAAGCTTTTGAAGCCCCAACCGAATTTGTGGTTACAGAAAATAACTATAACAAGTGAGCCAAGAGGCAAGAGAATGTTGCTGACAATATAGTCCTCTAAGTCAAGCACGCCTGTGCCTGCGCCAAGAGGGGTGAAGCCTGCCCATACATTAAATCCAAGAACGCAAGGAATAGAAAGCGCAAAAATGCCGATACCGCAAATCAAGCAAGATTTCTTTTTGCCCCAGCCTGTCAATTCCTGTACACAGGACAGAATGTTCTGGAACACTGCGAAGATTGTGGAAAGTGCGGCAAATGACATAAACAGGAAGAACAAGGCACCAAAGAGCCTGCCCATTCTCATATTTATAAAAATGTTTGGAAGTGTAACGAAAATAAGGTTAGGTCCTGCGGTTTGAGAGATATCGGCGCCGTCCATATAAGTAAAGAAAGCAGGGAAAATAATCAAGCCTGAAACGATAGCCACAAATGTGTCAAGGCAAGCGATGTTTACACTCTCACCAAGAAGTGAGCGCTCCTTGCCGATAAAGCTGCCGAAAATAGCCATAGAGCCAATGCCTAAGCTAAGAGTAAAGAAGGCTTGATTCATAGCTTCAACAACAACGGTCAAAAATCCAATTTCCTTTACCTTTTCAAGGCTTGGGAGCAAGTAGAATTTCAAGCCCTCGCTGGCTCCGTCAAGTGTGAAGGAGTTAATGGCAAGAACAATGATTAAGCCAAGGAGAGCCACCATCATAATTTTAGACACCTTTTCAATGCCTTTTTGCATATCGAAGGAGCAAACAAGGAAGCCGACAATTACAACAATAGCTACAAAAAGTATCATTGTCCATGGCTGACCCAACATATCTCCAAAAATCTTTGCCACATCGGCAGAGGTTTCGGCACTGTTGAATTTGCCGCTAATCATATACACAAAATATTGGAGCATCCACGCGCTAACTGAGGTATAAAACATCATGAGCACAATGTTACCAAGAAGTGCCGCATAGCCGTGGGCGCGCCACTTTTTGTCCTCAGGCTTTAGCTTATGGTACATTTTCACAGGGCTTGCCTGTGCGGCACGACCCATAGAAAACTCCATACACATAACGGGAATTCCCATTATAACCAAAAAGACAAGATACAAAATAACAAAAAGTCCGCCGCCGTTTTTAGCGGTTATGTAAGGAAATCTCCACACATTTCCAATTCCGATAGCGCAGCCTGCACTTAGCAAAATGAAGCCTAAGCGACTGCCTAATTTTTCACGTTTCTTTTCCATTTTAAAATTCCTTTATGCCAAGCTTAGTTGCTTTTCAGCCACTCTTCGGCAGATTTTTTGGACATGCGCTTGATAGTTTCCTTTGGATGGATGGATTCCTCACCACCGTTTTCGTAAAGGAAGTACGCGCCGTCCTCAGTCACATAAAGTGTTTCCTCATAGCCGCGAGGGTCACCCCAAATGCCTGATGTCACCTTTTTTATAACCTGTGATGCTTCTGTATCATAAATTTTTTTGCAAATAATCTTTTTCATAATCAAAAATCCTTTCATTTGTTTTTCACAAGAATGATAACATAAAATGAAGTGAGTGTCAACAAGTATATTTTGGTTGATATTTCGGAATTTTACAGGTTTTCCACAATAAGCTCAGCTTCAATGTTTATGCGACCGTCCTCGTGCACACTGCGCATATAATATTTGCCGTCTGTTTTACCCATATAGAGCTTTAGGTAGTCGCCTTTTTTTGCCTCGTTCTGATACGAAATAGCAATTGAGCGGATCAGCTTGCCTTCAGGATTAGGCATAGCATTAAAAAGCATGTCGGGGTAGTTTGTGTTGTTCATATGGCCGTTTACATCTGTGTCTGTGTAACGGATTGTATATTCACCCACCAAGGACAATTGAAGCTCAGGGGGGATGCGGAAGCGGATTTGATTTTCAAGCACCAGGGGCTCGCCAATGCAGTAATTCAATTCCACATCACTTGCCTTGATGAGCTTTTTATCGCGAGTGTCAACAAGCGCCCAGTTGGAATTAGCCTCGCAAACAACCTCACCGTCACGCACAATTTGGTAAGAACGCGGAAATGTGAAGCCACGGGCGGGACAACCCCAGGTGGAAACCGTGATTTTTTCACCGTATGAAAGGGGCTCGTACAAATCAACGCGAATTCCACTTAAAATAAAAGCCTTGTTTTTGCGCAAAAGCTCGTTGTATGATGGCTTTTCGGCATTCATTTGATCGGTTGCCGCCTCTTGTAAATATTTAAATATGCGGGACACGCCAACTATTTCGTTTGCGTTTGTATCGTGATATAGAACCTTGAATTCGTCAGACCACATAAAAATTCACCTCTAAAAATAGACTATCTAAAATTATAGCATAAATTCCCAGCTTTTTCAAGTAGTTGTTAAAGTGCTAAAAAAGAGGCGTTGAATAGGGGCAAAAAGTTTTCATAAATTGTGCAAACCGCCAAAGTTAGACGGCTTTTTGATAATGTTCTTGCAAACTATCTTAATATATGGTAAACTTTATATGTTAAAGACTTTCTTTACAAGGAGATATGAAATGAAGAAAAAGCTGATTTTGGCGCTTTCTCTCGTTTTTGTTTTCTGTTGCTTTTTCGTAATATCTGCCAATGCGCAGTGCACGGAATGTACAGACAACTGGACGGTAAATTTTGGGGAAGACAAATATCTTGGCGAAATGGTGGCCGTAAACACCTGTGCTGACTGTGGCACAGAGCTTGCAAAGGAAACTATTTCCCCAATGTTTGAAACCCTTGGCTATTCATATAACACAGTAACCTTGGACGGTATTACACAGCATTATGCCGTTAATTTGGAGTCCTTGGCTCGCTATGAGGCACTGACAGGCAAGACTGTTTTGTTTGGCGTAGTTGCTTCATCTGAGGATAGCTTGGTAAACGGTCATCCTATTGATAATAGCGGCAAGCCTGTCAGCGACCGTGTGATTGCGGCTAATTTCAAAAACACAGGATATGAGGTTTTTGATATTAAGGTGACGGGAATTCCCGAAAAATACCGCGACTCCGCAAAAATGATTTGCTCGGCTTATGTTATTGTGGACGGAGCGATTTCATACATAGATAACGGCAAAACAAAGGACACACCAAGCGCTAACACCTTTGATGAGGTTAAGGAGATTGTTGACAATCCTGTTCCTGACTGGGCAAAGGACGGCTCACTCAAGATTTTGACCATCGGTAACAGCTTCTCCGACGATGCTATGGAATATGTGTACAGTATTGCAAAGGCGGCAGGTATTCAAAACGTGGAGCTTGGCAACATCAGAAGAGACAGCTGCTCACTTGAAATGCATATCAATGCAATCAAGAATGACGATAAAACAGGTTATATATTCAGACACTGGGTAAACGGTGCAAGCGCTTGGGACCATGTCTGGGGTGTGAACAACGCACAGTGTGCCGCATCCCCTAAGGATGTGCTTGAAATGGGCATTGCGTGGGACTTTGTTGTAATACAGCAGGTAAGCTCCTCGTTGGATTACAGCGCGGCACAGGAGCTTTTGAACCTTGTTAAGCCATATTGTCCCAATGCAACATTTGCTTGGCATATGACTTGGGCTAAAAAGACCGACAGCGTCACTGTATATAACAACATTGTAAACGCTGTTAAGACACAGATTTTGCCAATCAAGGATATTGATATCATTATTCCAACTGGCGCGGCAATCCAGAACGCAAAGGCATCATCCCTTTCCAACGATTTGCTTTACAGACCTGACGGAAAGCATTTGTCCTACGGCATGGGAAGATACATTGCAAGTATGACACTTTTCAAGACCTTGACAGGACTTTCAATTGATGATATGAAGCCACCTGTGTGTGATACAGAGGGTCACTCCGCAACATCAGGTAGCACCTATCATAGCCCACCATTCGTTATTACAGAAAGCATGAACGAATTGTGTATAGCGGCTGCAAACAGCGCGGTTGCAAATCCGCCTGTGCAGGTAGCAGCTGTCAGTGGCAAGGAAGAATAAAAGGAGGTAATTATAATGAAGAAATATGTTAAGCCAACATATTTGGCAGAAGGCATAGAAGCAAATGACGTTATCTTGACCTCTCCCACGATTATCAATGAGGGCCAGGCAACGGTTGGACAGGTCACAGGTACTAAGGGTACTGTTGAGGCTTTGTTTGATATGATGTTTAAGTTTTCAGAATAAAAATAAAGTGGACTTGGTTTTCTCCAAGTCCACTTTTTTAAAAAAATTCGATTCATTCAACAAACAATTTCTGTAAAGGGCTTAGGTTGTCAGCGGTGTGGTAACGGTGGCAACAAGGGTGTCGGGCACAGGCACAGTTTTGGGTGCAGGCTCTTCCTTGTAAGCGCCTAAGCCGAAGGAAATGGTAATTGCTTCGTTGACCTCGCCCATTACCTTATCATCAAGGTGACCCATTTTTTCCTTTAGTCTTGTTTTATCAATAGTTCTTATCTGCTCTAAGAGAATAACAGAGTCCTTGGCAAGTCCCACCTGGCTTGCAAAAACGTCAATATGGGTAGGGAGCTTGGCTTTGGACATTCTGCTTGTTATTGCCGCCGCAATTACTGTGGGGCTATATTTATTTCCAACGTCATTTTGTACTATCAAAACCGGGCGCAGACCCCCTTGCTCAGAGCCTACAACCGGACTTAAATCTGCATAATATATATCTCCGCGTTTAATGTTCAAGGCTTTATCACTCCTAAATCTTATTGCTGTTTGTATTATTGACAGATTTTTGGTGTTTAAACGTCCTATTAACATTTTATGCAAAAGAGACTCCCTCGGCTTGCATTTAGCCAGCCGAGGGAGTCTCTTTTTTATTCATTTGAATGGGTAGGTGGTGGGTTTTCGATTTTAGTTAAGCTTCCGATAATTTCCTTTACATCATCCACACTCAAAACATCGTCACAGGACATAGTGAACAAATAGTTATGCTCAGCCCACACGGCTGTATATACGCCGAATTTGTGCGATAAGATAACCTCGCGGCTTCCTATGTAAATAATCTGATGCTCGCTCTCACTGTCTAAGGAAAGGGTGCTTTCAATTATAGCCTGTGTAAAGTCAATAATCACATCTCCGTTTGTCCACACTGTGTAAACCGATAGCGGACCTTTGATTTTATCAATTTCCAAATATCCGTTTTTCTCGATATATTCGGGGGCAAATTCGGTTTCTATGGATGTGGGGTATATAACCTCGTCCTTTTCCTTGTTGGTGGGGGATGTACCTGTGCTATTGTCAATAATGGTGACTTCAACTCTATCCTCAAAAATTTCCACAAAAAAGCTGAAAATCGCGTTTCTTGTGCCAGCAAAGGCGGTGAAGATAATTGACAGGCTCACAAGAATGGCGGCAACAAAAAATACGGCTATTTTTTTGGTGAAGAGCTTCTTTTTCGTCTTTTGCTTTGGTTTTTCAATTCTTTGCTTGAACCGGTCGGTAACGGTCACTTGCGAATAGTCCAAGGCTTCAATTTCGTCAATTTCGGAAAGGGTGCTTTTTTCCAAAGCGTCACTGAGTGCTGATTTATCTAACTTGCTCATATTTCTATATCACCAAACCTTTCCTTGAGAATTGCTTTTCCGCGCATAAACCGTGTTTGCACAGTCTTGGGCGGAGCGTTTAATGCTTTTGCTATTTCCTTTAAGGACATACCGAATTTTATGTAAAGGGTCAATACATCCTTGTAAATTACATTCATATTATTAATAAAGCAGAATAGAGATTCGTAGTCTTGAAGCTTTTCTACATCTTCCTCGGGGGTTTGCTTGGACGGAATGTTAAAAAGAGTGTCAAAGGACACGGTATTGTGCTTTGCCTTTGATTTTTTCAGGTTAAATGCACTGTTTCTTATGCATATAAAAAGATAAGATTTTGTGTCATTTTCCTTATCCATAGGGATTTGAGAGCTTGTGCCTGCAAGACTTACAAATACATTGGCTACCGCATCCTCTGCATCCTCTTGGTTTTGCAGGTAGTGATATGCGATTTTCAGCATCCAGTCAAGATATTTTTTGTAAATCTCGGCGAGCTTATCCCTTTCCTCGCCTTCACCTAAGGCAAAATTAAATAATAGCATCTTTCCGTCCTTTTTCTGCTTTTTTTATCAGTATAACACAGTAAATTTGCTCTGTCAATGCGTAGGCGCGAATATAAAATATATGTAAATTTTTGAAAAAATTGAAGGAAAAACGAGGAAAAAATACTATTAAACAGTAGAAGGCGAAAACAGTTGCTTTTAATTTGAATTTGTGGTAACCTAAAATAAAGGAGGGCTATGGTATGAAAAAGTGTTTATTTAGAATTTTAACATTTATTTTGTGCTTGTGGCTCTGCCTTTCTGCCGTTTCCTGCGGAGGAGAAAACCCCATGCCGAATGGCAGCGATGTTGAGAGCAGCTCAAGGCGAGAGGACAATGACGGAATAGATAATGCGCCGCAAGAAACAGGAACGCTTGACTATGCTTTAAGTAATAACGGTGAATATTATACTGTTATCGGCTATGGCACATGCACTCAAGCAGAGCTGACAATACCGAAAACATATGAAAACAAGCCCGTTTATGCCATTGATAAAGAGGCATTTTTGAATTGTACATTTATAAAAAGCGTGGTTATACCAGAGGGTGTCACATTTATAGGTGAAAAAGCCTTTAAGGGATGCACAAGCTTGGAAATGGTGCAAATGCCTGACGTAGTGTGCGAAATTGGAAATAATGCCTTTGAAAAATGCTCATCCCTGACCCGTATCAAGCTACCCGAGGGCTTGACGGAGCTTGGGTACGGTGCGTTTATGGGCTGCACCAATTTGGTTCAGGTGGAAATCCCATCTAAGTTGGCGGTTATCAGACATAATGTGTTCAGTAAATGCTACAAGCTGGCGCGTGTTGTAATAGGCACAGGGGTTTCGGAAATACAGGAATATGCCTTTCACAACTGTTACAGTCTTTTAGAGGTTGAAAATCATTCCGAGTATATAACCGTTACCGCCGACGAGAGTAATGGCGAGGTGGGTCTTTATGCCCTGAACATCGGCAACTGTGACGACGACTTTGAGAGCAAGCTGACCTTTGCAAGTGAGGGCTATGCCGTTTTTGAAAACGGATACCAATATATTTTACTTTCCTATGTGGGCAACAGTAAAGTTTTAACTGTAAAGGATGTTGAAAGAGTACACGACTATGCCTTTTTTGGTGCGAAGGATTTGTGCATGCTCAAGGTTACAACCGTTAGCCAAATAGGCAGGGCTGCCTTTTATGACTGTATGAACCTGATGGTGCTGAACCTGGGCGGGGGAGACTTGACTGTCGATAGCGAAGCCTTTTATAATTGTGAGAAATTAGTCGAGGTTATACATAGCGGAAACGATACTTACAGAAAGATAGTCGGAGGCTCCGGCTTTTTGAAGGTGCTTAATGACGACTCTCCTTTATCACACAGGCTAAGACTTGAGGAAGGCGGCTTTATTGTATTTGATGATGTAAGAAGCGGAAGCACCATCAGTCGCGGAAAGGTGCTTCTTGGCTACGTGGGAGATTGCGCAGATGTTGTAATTCCCAAGGATGTGGATTATATACACGATTATGCATTTTACAATGACGAAAAAATAAAAAGTCTTACAATAGGGAGCGAAGTAGCTTATGTAGGCGACTACGCATTTGACGGATGTGTCAATCTTGCAAGGGTGGAAATCGAGACCCATAAAAAGCTCGGCAATTATTTCTATCCCATAGAGCCAAATCCCGGTGAGCGACCTCAAGAGCTTTACGGACTTTACTGTATTGGAAGCTATTCCTTTGCAAATTGCACGTCTTTAAAGGAAATTTTGATACCCGAAACTGTTGAGATAATACGAAAGGGCGCATTTTATAAATGTAATGGCTTAGATATTTTTTGCAAGATATCAAAAAGTAACAGTAAATACGACTCAAGCATTTATTCCTACTGTGACGTATGTTGGTACAGCTCGTCAAAGCCAAATGATGAGTACAATTATTATTGGCATTACGACGAAAACGGAAAAATTGTTATTTGGGAATGAAGGGTTAAAGATTTAAAATGAAGCTGATAAATGTTAAGCCGAGCTTAAGAGTGAAGGCATTTTTTTGGGATATGGTTATGCTCATACCGTTTTTTGTGCTTGGACTGATTGTCTTTTTTGTATGCTCTCACCTTTTCTCTAGGGAAACAGCCGATAAAATTGTAGAAAGCGGAATTCTGGAGCGATTATTTATTTTTACATATCTTTTAATTTTTGAGCTGTTTACAAAAAATGGCAGTGTGGGCAAAAAAATAATGAAAATCAAGGTCGTGAATTTGGAAAACGATAGCCGACCTTCATTTGGTAGAATGCTTTTGAGAGGAGTTGGAAATTTGCTGTCATTCGTTGATTTGCTTTTTTGCTATAAGAGATTAGACAGGCGATCACTGGGAGATTTGATTTCTAAAACAAGAGTGGTCTATGCCACAGATGAGCAGCAAATTAAATTCGAAGGCAGAAGAGAAGATGATGATTTAATATAAACAATAAAACCCATTGTCGAAAAGCCAATGGGTTTTATGTTATTGAGCATTAAGTGCTTCACGCTCGTCGCTCGATAGCTCATAGGGGATGCAGGTGTCGTCCTTACGGTGAACCACAAGGGTGGATTTTTCGCCAACATTGATGTCAATTCCGTCTAAAATCATTTTGACGGAGAGGGAGTCGGTAGAAAAGTCAACGCCTGTGAATTCTAATTTGAAATAGTGATAGTTGTATTTTGCTTCCTCGCTGAGAACGGTGGGTGTATAGATTTTGCCATTTGCGTCGGTCAATTCATATCGGATGTTTTCCTCTTTTAATTCGGGGTATGTCACCTTTACCTCGTCAATGTGTCTTTGATTATAGCGCACGGTGAACTGCAAATAACCCGCTTTTTCAATATAAACAAGGGAGTAGGCATAAACGGCGCCGTTTTCCGAAAACTCGTCATTTATGGCGTGTTTGCTGATGTCCGTTGATATTTTGTAAGCATCCTTAAAGCCTTGGCTTATATGTGTGTCCTCTAAGGCGCGGTGTGATGCTTGACACATTCTGAAAACAAGAGCGGCTATAAAAACGCAAAGAGCGATTGTAAAAACAATCTTGATAATCACGCCTAATTTTCGTAAAGCCGTGCCCTTTTCCTCGTCTTGTACTACATTTTCGTCCATAAAAAACTCCTTTTTGTGCGTCGCTTGTAATATTTTATCATATAATTATTAATCATTCAAGAATTTTGAAAAAATACTTGACAAAATAATATTTTTTGTATATAATAGTTATCTGTAAAATACTGCGATAGGAGAGGTACGAATGGTTTTAGATTTATCATCACTTTTAAGTGGTAAAAGCTCAAGGCTTGACTTTGAGTATGAAATTACCCAAGAGGATGAGGAAAATGCTGTTCTCCCCCCGGATGACGTTTCTTTTACAGCGCCTGTACGTGTGAAGGGCTACATAACCGACAATGCCGGCTATATGTCACTTTGCGCCACTGCGGAAATTGACTATAAGTCACGCTGTGCAAGATGTCTTGAGGATATTTTTGGCACATTTATCCTTGAATTCAATCGCACTGTTGCAACCTCAGGCACTCTGCAAGACGAGGCAAATGACGAGTACGTTATTGTCAAAAACGGTAAATTGGACATCGACCGTGAATTGGTAGAGGATTTGATGCTTGAGTTTCCAGCCAAGCTCCTGTGTAAAGAGGAATGCGCAGGAATTTGTCCAAAATGCGGCAAAAGCCTTAATTTTGGTGAGTGTGGTTGCCCGAAGAAAAAAGAAATTGATCCGCGACTCGCAATTTTGCAAAAACTACTTGAAAATGACGAATAATTGTAGTATAATACTTTAGAAATATTGTTTAACATAGGAGGTTAATCAACATGGCAGTTCCAAAGAGAAAGCAGTCTCATTCCCGTACAAACTTGAGAAGATCAAACAACTCTAAGCTCACAGCTCCTACAATGGCTAAGTGCAAGCAGTGTGGTGAATACAACCTCACACACCGTGTATGCTCTGAGTGTGGCTACTACAACGGCAAAGAGATCGTTAAGAAAGAAAACGCATAAGTGAAATTATTGGGGTGTTGCTTTGCATCACCCCTTTCACTTTCAAGAGGGCTTTTATGAATTATTCTCCAAAGCATAATGATATGAAAATGCGCATCCTTTACGGTGGGCTTGTGATTTTGTCCTTCGTCTTTATGTCGGTGGGCAAGGGAACCCTTGGCGCTATATTCAAGGCGCTTTCTATTTTGCTCTTGGCGGCAGGTCTTTACCTGTTTATACGTCACGATTTGACCTCATTTTCCTATATTGTTATGGAAAACGGCGGCAGGCTTGACTTTTATGTTAACCGAACCACAGGCAAGCGCGGCGCATACGTTTGCTACTATACCCTTGATGATATTTTGTGCATCGAGGACTATAAAAAGGGCAAAAAAGCGGAGCTTTCCCAAAAGCACGGCAAGGTCTTTTTCTATAACTATTGCCACAACCGCTTTTGCGGGAATAAGCAAATTATCGTTTTTGAAAACCAAGGCTACTGTGATGCTGTAATCGTAGAGCTTAGCCAAGAGTGCGTGGCGTACCTGCGCGCAAATATAAAAGAAGATAAGCAAGAAAATTAAAAGGACTGTCGATGCCCAACTTCTCATAAGGAAGTTGGGCAGTTTTATTCGCCTGCGGCGAGTTCTATTGCTTCGCAGTGATATTCGTCTTGCGACGAGTGGTATTCGCTACGCGAGTTTAGGAGGCGAATAAAATATCACTAAAGCTGAAAGCTTTAATATCACTGTCGCGTAAGCGACAATATCACCCCGACGAAGTCGGAATATAACTTGACGATTTTTCAGTTTTGTTGTATAATATCTTTAGAGGTGATGTTATGTCTAACAGTATTATGAGAGATAAAGCAAAGGAATTTGCTAAAAGTATTGTTTTCCTCTGCCGTAATATGAAGGCGGAACACAAAGAAATGGTGCTTGTAAACCAATTGTTACGTTCCGGCACTTCTATCGGTGCCAATATTCACGAAGCACAATATGCGCAAGGTACAAAAGACTTTATATCTAAACTTGAAATTGCTCAAAAGGAATGCTATGAAACAGAATATTGGCTTGAGCTTTTGTATGAAACGGGTTGTATCGAAGAAGCAATATATAAGTCTATTCAGAACGATTGCGGTGCAATACGAAGGATGTTAATATCCTCATTAAAAACGATAAAAGCAAAACAAGAATAAGGGTATGGGCATAGCCCGATGCATTTGTAATACAAATGCAAAACTAGCGAGATAAAGGATTGATATATCAATGGCAAAAATTATATTATCATCATGCGACTTCAGGAATAGTGATTCCGCTAAATACATATATGACAATTTACCATGTCCGGTTGATCAATGCAAGGTGTTGTACTTTCCAAATGAAAAAGCCACAGAAGAAGCAATAAAAAGCATAAAATTTTATCAGCGTCTTTCGGAATTTGGTTTTTCCAAAGAAAACATATACGTTTTTAATTATTTTTCTCCTGCTGAATTTGATGTAAATACTCATATAGATGTTATATACATCAGCGGTGGAAACACTTTTGGAACCTTGAAAAGAATTAAAGAATCAAGAGCGGAAAAGGTGATACTTGACTGCTTGTCTCGCGGAGCAATGTATATCGGCGGTAGTGCCGGTGCGCATATTGCTTCTCGCTCTATTCAACATGTAGCCAAGTATGATGTTGACACATATGGCTTAACGGATTTTTCCGGATTATGTTTATTTGACGGCATTTTAATATGTCATTATTCGGATTTGAGAGAAAAAGACTATAGGACTTTAATCGAGGCAGGAGAACAAAAAAATATTAAACTTCGAGATCAAGATTTTATGGTTTTTGAAATATAAGATAACCCCGACAGATCTTTTGAAATCTGTCGGGGTTATCTATTTGTTTCTGCAGATCAAATTTAAGTCTTATGAGCAAACTTCCTTATGAGAACCAGCCTATTGACAGTCCTTTTTTAGTTTGCGCGTTTTTTACGGAAGTCATTTTCCGTAGCTTCGCCAAAGCGCGATTTTATAAATTCCAAGGCTTCCTTGAAAATAAGCTTATCGTTTTCAAAGGTGGCATCGTATGGGAATTCGTCCTCGAAGAACCAATGAAAGGCGGAAATTTCCTCGGGCTGCGGTACTACATATGCCCTTGTAGTAAGAGCAGTGAAATACACAACCTTTTTTTCCGTGTTCTTGCGCTTGCCGATAAGATATACAGACTCCATTCTGAAGCCGTTTTCAATCTTAACATCAATGCCTGTTTCCTCTTTTGTTTCGCGAATGGCGGTTTGATATTCGTTCTCGCCCTCCTCAACGTGTCCCTTGGGGAACGACCAGAACTCAGTATATCTGTTTTTAATTAAAAGAACGGCATATTTGCCTCTTGCCTTGCGGAAAATAACTGTTCCGCAGGATTTTTCATATTTCATTCCGGTCTCACTTCCTTTCGTGGAGAGTTGACAGTGCGATTACAAAACTGCCTTTAAAAACTGAATTGTTCTTGGGTTTTTAGGATTATCAAAAATTTCCTCAGGTGTGCCTTCTTCGGCAATAACACCGTTGTCCATAAACAAAACTCTGTTGGCAACCTCACGGGCAAAGCCCATTTCGTGGGTAACGATAATCATAGTCATGCCCTCGTCTGCAACCTTTTTGATAAGATCCAAAACCTCGCCTACCATTTCGGGGTCCAGCGCTGATGTTGGCTCATCAAAAAGAATAACCTTCGGATTCATAGCAAGGGCGCGAATAATAGCAATACGCTGCTTCTGACCGCCCGAAAGAGTAGAGGGGTAAACGTCTGCCTTGTCGGCAAGACCTATGCGCTTTAAGAGCGACTCTGCATTTTGGCGGGCACTTTCTATGATTTCCTGCTTGGTTTGTGTAATTGGAATAAGATCCCTCTTATTCTTCCTAAAGATATTGAAAATTCTTGTGAAGAAATTTTTTCTCTTGGCTTTTTTCAATTTTGCACATTGGAGTGTAACAGGTGCAAGCATAATATTCTGAATGATGGTTTTATTGTTAAAAAGATTGAATTGCTGAAACACCATACCGATATTCTGACGGTGTATGTTAATATCAACCTTGGGATCGGCAATATCTACATCCTCGAATATTATCTGACCACCATCCGGATCCTCTAAGCAGTTAAGGCAACGTAAAAATGTGGACTTTCCGCATCCGGAAGGACCGATAACAACCACCTTTTCGCCTTGATAGATGTTTGTGGAAATATTGTTTAATACTGTATTTCCCTCAACGAAGGACTTTTTAAGACCTTTAACCTCAATAAGAGGCTTATCAAATTCATTCATATCATTTGCCTCCTATTTGCCTGTCGCTCTTTGACATTTTCTTTTCCAGAATATGGTGGATATTAGTAAGCAGAAGCACCACAATCAAGTAAAGCACAGCGGCAATCAAAAGTGGGAAAAGGTAATCAAAGGTTCTTGACTGGATAAGACCCGGGATTTTACCAAGGTCCATAATTCCAACATAACCAACGATAGCTGTTTCCTTGACAAGAGTAATGAATTCGTTGAATAGCGGTGGCAAGCAGTTTTTAACCGCTTGAGGAATAACAATGTGCTTCATTGTTTGCCATGTGGAAAGGCCAAGGCTTCTGCCCGCCTCCATCTGACCGTCATCAACGCTTTCAAAGCCTGCACGTGCAATTTCTGCAACATATGCACCTGAGTTGATACCAAAGGTGATAGCGCCTATCATAAGTCCGTTATCCCAAGATACGAAAACTATGAAATAAAGAATCATAAGCTGTAAAACAACAGGCGTACCTCTGATAACGGTGATGTATATATTGGCAATAACCTTGAGTACCTTGAGCTTGCCTGTTTTCTTATTAATGTAGTTAACCATTGCAAAGAAAACACCGATAACTGTACCGATTATTGCGGCAATGCCTGCAATAATAAGGGTGTTGCCCAAGCCCTCTAAATATAGCTGCCATCTGTCGTCAACAATAAAGGCTTTTTTGAAGTCTGCCAGGACAGAGGCGAAAAAATAAGTATTTATATTCATCTGTTTCATTAGAATGAGTGAGAGGGAAAACCTCTCACTCCGTTCCTTATATTATTAGTCTGCCAACGAGAGCATTGTCTGTGCAGGGAGCTTATCCATAAGGATAGCATCAATTCTGCCTGCCTTAAGATCTGCCAATGCAAGAGAATACTGCTTGTAACGGCTGATAGTTGTGGATGCTGCAATTTTAATTGTTACAGCCTCGTCATCCTCACCGTATGTGTAGCCTGCGTCAGTCGCAGCTGCGGAAATAACGAGGTCGCCGCTTGTACCCTCCTGAACGCCAACCTTAAGACCGTCAAGTGACTTAAGTGTGGAGTAAGAGCTGTCCTTGTTGGAAACAACAACGAGAGTAGAGCTGAAATATACATTTGAGAAGTCAACCCTTTCAAGTCTGTCAGCATTGATTGTTAAGCCTGCAGCACCAACTGCATCGCCTGTGGATTGCTGAACACTCAAAGGAATAGTGTCAAAAAGAACATCCTTAACGTCAATCTTTTTGCCCATGTTAGCAGCAACCTGGCTCATAATAGCAATATCAACGCCGATAACCTTGCCGCCTGAAACAAATTCAAATGGAGCAAAACCGCTTTCTGTGTAAACTGTGATAACTTCAGTTGCACTACCGAAATCCCACTCAAGCTTCAAGTCGCCCTTAGCAGGCTCTTCAGCTGCGCCCTCAAGGAACTTAGCATACTCGGTGTAGTAGTCAACGTACTTTGTCATAGTGCCGTCCTTAACCCACTGGTCAACAACCTTGTTAACCTCTTCCAAAAGTGCGGTATTGCCCTTCTTAACTGCAATACCAAAGTCCTCAACCAAAAGGTCGGTGGCGTCCATAGCAAGATACTCGGCATCATCACCGCAAGCGGTAAATGTTAAGCAGCAAGCGAGCATAAGTACGCAAAGTGCCAAAGAAATAATTTTTTTCATTGTTTGATACCTCTTTCAGAATATTTATTTTAAATAATAATACTACTTTTGATGAAAAAAGTCAATAGATTATTGAATTTTAATGAATATTTTTTCACAAAATTACTTGTTTATATCATTTACAATGATTTTAGCAGGGCCTTCATCCGCAATTACATAGTCAATTTCCTTGTTAATCAGCGCCTGCAACGCGTGGGCGGTGGTGTCATAGCTCTTGGCGGTAACATTGAGGGCTATGCTTTTTGGGCTTTGCTTGCCTGTTATGTAAAGTCCGCTTGTGGTGTCCTCCTGGTAGCCTATTGTAACAGAGGAGTCAAAGGCTTTAAGCACCTCCTCCACGTTTTCCTTGGTTCGGCAGCCGTCAAAGGCGTTGTCGTTAATTCGTGCGATGATTACCTGGGATGCCTCGTAATAGGCATGAGAAAATGAAACCTGCTCCTGTCTTTCTGCATTAACCGTCAGGCCTGCCATGGCAATGTCCGCATCTCCTGCCTCAACCGCATTCAAAACCTCTTTAAAGTCCATTTCTCTGATAACAAGCTCAGCACCAAGCTCCTCAGCTATGTAAGTGGCAATTTCAATATCAATGCCGCGATAAAGCTTGCCCTTGCCTGTTTCATACTTTGAAAATTCAAAGGGCTTAAAGGGAATGCTTGTGGCTACAACGAGTTGATTTTTTGTTTCGTCATAGGTGCCTGCAGGCACCTTTTTGTATTCTTCCTCATTACCCGAGAAGTATTTTTCCACAATTTTGTCAAGATTACCGTTTTCCGTCAATCTGTCAACCACTAAGTTAACCTTCTCCAAAAGAGCCGCATCATCCTTGTTGACTGCAAATGCATATTGCTCGTTAGTCAGCTTTATGTCTATGCATTTTACGTTGCCCGTGCCACAGGATGCAAGGGAGCAAATAAGCGCAAGGAGCAAAATGGCAGAAGCTGCCGCGGAAATTATACGCTTCATTTTTCATCCCCCTTTGACAAAATGCTGTGCGCCTTCAAAATAGCAACCTGTGTTTTTGAGTCCTTTATTTCGCCTCTCATTACCATTTCCACAAGGGTGGACAGGGGGATTTTCTCAACCTCTAAGAATTCACCGTCATCGGGGTGAGCATTTTTATAGGTTAATCCTGTGGCTAAATACATCTGTATTTTTTCGTCAAAAATTGCCACTGTGGTATAAAGCTCGCCAAGATGCACAACGCTTTGTGCCACCGTGCCTGTTTCCTCCTCAAGCTCACGCAAGGCGGCAGGGAGTGGATCCTCGCCCGGCTCAAGCTTGCCTGCGGGCACCTCTAACAGCACCTCTCCAAAGGCATAGCGGAATTGACGCACCATGATTACCTCGCCCTCGTCTGTGACAGGAACAACACAAACCGCACCGGGATGGCGCACAACCTCGCGCACTGACCTTTTGCCGTCGGGCAATTCAACCTCGTCAACAAAGAGCTTGACCACAACACCGTCAAACACCTGACGCGAGGTCAGCTTTTTTTCATAAAGCTCCATAATTATTTCCTTTCAAAAACGTAGGTTAAGCTATCGTTTTCAAGTGTAAGAGTATTTCCGTCGATTTCATAGTCGAATTCCACAATGCTTTGCTTAACACCGGGAACAAACTCAAATGCCAAATAGATTTTGTCGTCCAAAAGTGAGTAGTAGAGGTTGTAGCTGTTCAATCCACCATTGGCGCCTGCGCCCTCAACATTGCCTGTATAGTCTTTGTTGAAGCTCCAATATTCGCCTGGGTTTTTTGTGTCCTCCCACTTTCCTGCAAGCTGGGAGTTGTCCTTGTTGAACTTCGGCTCATAGGGAACAAGCACAAGCTCCTCCTCGGTAATCTGATCCTTGTCACTCAAATAGATAAACACAAGCTCGCCGTCCTCTGTGATACAGAATTTTTGGTGATAGTTGGTAACCGCACCGTTAAAGCCTGTCACGTTAATGTCGATGGTGTTTTTGCCAATGGTTGCTTTGGCAAGAGTAGAGGAATATTCAATTCCGTAGTAATATTCATTCAAAAGAACGGTATCGTTGTCGAAAAACTCGTATGTGAGATAGTAGCTTTCGTTATAATCCTCTTCGCACCATTTGCCAATGAGAGATTTGCCGTCGTAAACATAGTTCTCGTCAAATTTACTGCAAGCAGTAAAGGAGAGAACGAGAATGAAAACTAAAAGCGCGCAAACAAATTTTTTCATTTCTCCTCCAAAAATTCTCCAAGTGAGTCACTTGGTATATTATATCCGCAAAGATATGCATCACAGCCGTCATACTCATATACAACGAGGTGGCAGTTCAGCAAAAAGGGGGCGGTTATTTCGTAGTTATTGTATCGCTTTGCGTTGTCGGCATAAATGCGTGTGACCGCGCCGTGGGTTACAACAAGCAGATTTTCGTCCTTGGATGCGTGGCTTTTGATAAAATCGTCAACTCTTTTAACAAGGTCACAAACAGGCTCCAAGGTTGGAATTTCCAAAACATCACGCATAATGTATTTACTGTTTTCTGTAAACGGAGTGCCGCTGAGCTCTCCAAAATCGCGCTCAGTCACTCGGTCGTCACAGAAAATGTTGTCGCAGCCAAGCTCCTTGGCAATAGCCTCGGCAGTAACCGATGCGCGCAAAAGCGGGCTTGATGCAATTTTATCAAATGTAAGTCCCGTGTCAAGACAGGCCTTTTTTATGCCCTCGGCAGTTTCCTTTGCCTGCAAAAGTCCCGTTTCATTTAAGGGAATGTCCTCGCGCCCCTGCATCCGCCCTTGGGTGTTCCAGTCGGTCTGACCGTGGCGCACAAAAATTATTAAGCCTTTTTTGTTTTTTAAGTTCATATTATTTTGCTCCTGTTGAGCCAAAGCCGCCATCTCCGCGTGCGGTGTCGGAAAGCTCGTCTGCTTCCTCAAATTCCGCGGTAATGTAAGGTGCAATTACCATTTGTGCAACGCGCTCGCCCTTAGAAACCGTTTGCTCGGTCTGGGAGTGGTTGTGCAAGGCGACCATAATCTCACCGCGATAGTCACAGTCTATAACACCAACCTTGTTGGCAGGTGCAAGACCGCGCTTTGAGGCAAGACCGCTTCTTGCATAAATAAATGCGGCATAGCCAATGGGCAATTCAATAGCCAAGCCTGTTTTGATAAGCTTGGTTTCACCCGACTTGATAACCGTGTCTTCCTCTATGCAGGCATACAAGTCTGCCCCTGCGGCATATAGTGAGCCATAGGTTGGAATAGTTGCATTTTTATTTAGCTTCTTTATCTTTATTTTCATATTTTCTCCATTTACAAAAGCGGTGCCGTTTGTCGCCTATCGACGGTAATCACCGAAATTTCAAGCTGTTTAAATAGTCCTTTTGCTCTTTTGTTATGCGATAGCTTTCACGTGCCTTTTGAATTGCTTTGTTGTGTACCCATACAGGCAAGCGCTTTTCCTTTATCAAGGGCAGAGTACCGTCATATTCTTTAATCAAGCAAAAGCTCAAAAGCCAAGCAATTGCCATGTTGATATAATACTCGTCACTTTTTATGCTTTGGCAAATTTGGAGTATGTCCTCTATATGTTCCTTGTCAATGTAGTAATTGAGCAGGCAAACAAGACCGAAGCGCACAGTATATGTCCTTGTGCTGCCAACACAGGAGCGCACAAAACCGTACACAAGGTCAGGCTTTTTAAAGAAATTTTTCAAGTGAGCAGAGAGCCCATCGCAAACCGCCCAGTTGTCAACATATGGCAGAAACTCGGCTATTTTCTCGGTTAATTCCTCTTGGGAGCATTTTAGCTTGCCAAGCATAAATGCGTGGACAATGTTTTCGTCATAATACTTGTGGGGAAGATTGCATAAAAATGCTTCCCCCTCACTTGCGTTTGCATATTTTTTCGCAATTGCCTGAGCCAGGGGTGCGCGCAAGCCTAAAACACACTCGGGGTCAACCGTGGGTATGAGCTTTTGGTGAAACGATTTGTGGGCAGGGTCAGCATTATTTATAATTTCCTCAAGAATTTTTGTCATAAATTCACCTTAATCATAATATGCGAATATATATACATAGTTATTATAGCAAATAAAAATTCATATTTCAATAACAATTGGAAAAAAGTAGGACATATTTATAGTTAACAATGAGTGTGGCGGTGTGCTACAATTGAATTACGGGTAAACCGACTAATTTTAAGGGGGAGTAGAACTATGAATTTGACAAGAGCAAAAAGAATTATCGAAGGCATTTTCAAGGAAATGGACATTGATTTTGAGTATGAGGTAAAGGAAGACAAGGTAAACGCGTCCGCAAGAGTTAATTTTGAAGACTTGGATGCTGTGGGCTTCTGCTCATTCACATTCTTTGCAAGCGGCATGGTAATGTACCGTGTGTTGTTTGATGAAATCGACGAGGAAGACGAAGAGGTTTGCCAGCTTTTGAACGAGTTCAACAAGAACTCCTGGCTCTTCAAGGCAACCGCTGACGAGTATTTGACAGTTGAGCATACAGTTTGCACAATGCACGAGGAAGACATTGAGGACTATACAGGTCTTATCTTCGAGGAATTTATCTCCGACGACTTCACAGATTATTTGAAGCCGCTTATAGATTTGTGCGAGAATTGAATCTCATAAGGGAAAATATACGACAAAAAACTCAGGAATTTCAAAAATTCCTGAGTTTTTTTGTTAAAGTGTTAGCTTTTCACAATTATTTCTTCTCGTCGTAATCGGAAAGATCAATTTCGGGCATTACAACGTCGTTACCTGATGCGTATGAGCATCTGAGCGAAAGATTTAGCAGCTTATTGCTTGAAAATTCATATACAACGGATGCTTTCACGGGCTTAAGGTCGGAGTTGACAACCAATTCAAGACGAACGTCGGTAATGTTGTCCATATTTACATATTGCTCGAACGGCTTTGCTATCTTTTTAAACTCTGCTAATGCTTCCTCATTAACGTCGGTAAATATTGCCACCCAGTTGCCGTATTCGTCTTGAGTACAGGTAATTGTGGCACAGCTATTCCTTGTGACGCCAAAGTTTTCGGGAATATCAATGCCGCCTGCTGCCTCTTGCTCTGCTTCCGCCTTTGCTGCTAAGTAGTCCTCCTTGCTTTGATAGGTAAAGGTTTTTTGGGTTGTGCCTCGGTTATCTACTACTGACTGTGCATATTGGAATTGCTTACCGTCAATCCAACCTGTTTCTACAGTTGTTGTAGAGGTGGACGTAACAGGGCCGCCGTAGCCGTTGCCTTGAGCCTTTGCGGAAATTACAATTTGATTAAAATCAATATATTCTTCCTCTGTGTTTACTGTAACGAGCTTAACTGAAATAGATGTGTCCAGCTTGCAGTTGTTATATTCTGCGTTCTGAAGGGTTAAGCGAACGGAGTTGCTGAATTTTTCCGCGTCGGTGTTGTCAGCATCCATATTCAAAATATAGAATGCCTTATCTACCTCGCTCATAGCATCAAATTTTTCTGCTTCAGTTTGCTCAGGTGGGTTTGTGGATGGTGTGGTAGGAGCTTCTTCACCGCAGGCAATAACCAACGGTAGCAGAAGCATAAGGGTTAACATAAGTGCCAAAAGCTTGATTGCAATTTTTTTCATAGTTATTTCTCCTTCATATGTATTACCGTCTTTATTGTAACACGGTTTTCTGCTACAACGCCATTTTATCACATTTTGAGATAAATGTCAATATCTCATATTGAGATTTAATACAATGGTGATAAAGGTGGTGGAATAATGAGAATAAAATCCTTAAGAGAAGATATGGATTTGACACAACAGGAAATAGCAAATTATTTACATATTAAGCAAAACACATATTCGCAGTATGAAAACGGACACAGGCAAATCCCCATTGATGTTCTTATTAAATTGGCGCGATATTATAACACTAGCATAGACTATTTGGTTGGGGAAACTGACAGGAAAGAACGGTATTAAAAGAAAGAGGACAGAGCGGATTTTAACCACTCTGTCCCATTTTTTGTGCTTGTTTTATTAGAATACCTTCTTGTAAAGCTCAAGAATATCTTCTTCGGTGATTGGCTGCGGGTTGCCGCCTGTGCAAACGTCATTGAACGCATCGTTTGCAAGCTGAGCAAGAGCATCCTCAGGAATACCGATTTCGCGAAGTGTCTGTGGAATGCCAAGGTCGAGGGAAAGCTGCTTAACTGCGTCAACAGCTGCCTTTGCCGCTTCTTCCTCTGTCATATTTGTTGTATCAACACCCATAGCCTTTGCAATTCTGCCGTACTTAACGATAGATGAAGGCATATTGAACTCCATAACGGTTGGGAGAAGGAGCGCATTTGCAACACCGTGTGCAATATCAAATCTTGCGCCAAGTGGGTGAGCCATTGAGTGAACGCAGCCAAGACCAACGTTGGAGAATGCCATACCTGTCATATACTGACCAAGAGCCATCTGCTCGCGAGCTTCCATATTTGAGCCGTCAAATGTAGCGGTTCTCAAATTGTCAGCAATAATCTTGATAGCATTGATGGAAAGAACATTGGACATATGCCAAGCGCCCTTTGTGATATAACCCTCAATTGCGTGTGTCAATGCATCCATACCAGTTGCCGCTGTCAAGCCCTTAGGCATAGAAGCCATAAGCTCAGCATCGACAATGGCGAGCACAGGAATATCGTTTGCGTCAACGCAAACCATCTTTCTGCCAGACTCCTCGTCTGTGATAACGTAGTTGATTGTAACCTCAGCCGCTGTGCCTGCTGTTGTTGGGAGCGCGATAATATCAACGCACTTGTTCTTTGTAGGAGCAACACCCTCAAGAGAAACAACATCTGCAAACTCAGGGTTGTTGATAATAATAGCAATACCCTTGGCGGTGTCAATAGCGGAGCCGCCACCGATAGCGATAATGAAGTCAGCGCCAGCCGCCTTATAAGCCTCAACGCCGTCCTTTACGTTGTTAACGGTTGGGTTAGCCTTAAAGCCGTCAAAAATAACATATGGGAACTCACCTAAAATGTCAGTAACCTTTGCAACAACTCCAAACTCTATAAGGTCCTTGTCTGCTACGATAAATGCCTTGTTGTAGCCGCGTCTTGCAATTTCGCCACTCAAAACCTCTCTTGAGCCGGCGCCGAAATAGGATGTTTCATTCAAAATAAATCTGCTTGCCATTGAAAAAATCTCCTTTTAAATATAATTTGTTGATTACAGTATATCACAACATTGTTGCAATTTCAACATACTAATTGACGAAAGAATGTTATTTTTAATACAATATGTGAATAAATTGGAAAGGACTTGACAAAATCAGGTAATTGTAGTATAATAAGAAATGTTGAGTTGTCAACTATAATTGATAAAAACATCAACAAATACGGTTAAGGAGGTATAAATGGATTACGAGAGATTTTCCTCATTTGTTCTTTATACAGAGCGAATTTCAAAGAACATTAAAAGAATTGCAGATTTGAAAATGGAGCCCTACGGACTTCGCAGCTCTCACGTTATGTGCATTCTTCAGCTTGCCAAGAGCGAAATCGGCTTGTCGTCAACTGCCTTGGCAGAAGCTTGCGGTGTTGACAAAGCGTTCATTTCACGTATAACAAGCGAGCTAACTGAAAAAGACTATATAACAAAGGACAAAAACGCAAAGGGAAAATACAAGACAAAATTTGTTCTGACTGAAAAGGGTCAGAGAATCAACATGGAGATAACAGACATTCTTATTGAATGCTTCAAGCACGTCGATGCTAAGCTATCGGTTAAGAAGCTTGAGATTTTCTATGAGACTTTGGAAAAAATTGATTTTGGAATTGCGGACCTACTTGATGACGAGGAGTAAAATATGTTCGAATTAAACAATATATATGAATTATACAAAAGAGGCGCGGACACATACGGTGCGCACCCTCTTTACAGATTTAACAGAGAAAAGGAAGAAGAGGTTACCGTTAACTACGACGAGTACGTTACCTTCCTTCAGAAAATGATTCTTGCAATGGGCGAGCTTGGGGTTAAGGACAACAAGGTTATCGTTGTTGGCGAAACAAGCGTACAGTGGATTACATCCTATGTTGCAACCGTGGCTGCAGGCGGTGTTATCGTTCCGCTTGACCCGGGCATTTTAGAGGACGAAATGGTTAACTTCATTAACCTTGCCGAGGCAAAGGTTGTTGTTTACTCAAAGACCTTTGAAAAGCTCTTTACAGAGCGCGGTGCAGAACTAAAGACCGTTGAAATGTTTGTACAGACAGACAAATCTACCTTTACACTTACAACAAGCGAGCCTTACGAGGCAGGCAGATATACAACCTTTAATAATATTCTTGCGCTTGGCGAATATTTGTATGCTAATCTTGGCGATGACGGCTTTGTTCTTCCGGAGCAGAACACAGAGGGCATGAGCATTCTTTTGTTCACATCAGGCACAACAGGCACAAGCAAGGGTGTTATGCTTTCACAGAAGAATATTTGCGCAGTTATGAAGGGCATTGAGCCAACACTTAACGTGCTTGACCAGCATGACTCCGTTATGTCAGTTTTGCCAATCCACCACACATATGAAATGAGTGCAGGCATTTTGGCACCTATGATTTACGGTATGACCATCAATATCAGTGACGGTATTAAATATGTTGCTAAGAATATGAAGCAGTTCCGTCCGTCTGTTATGACTCTTGTTCCTTTGTTCGTTGCAACACTTTATAAGACAATTATGAAGAATGTTAAGAAGCAGGGCAAGGAAAAGACACTTAAAAGAGGTATGGCAATCAGCAACTTCCTTTTGAAGCTCCGCGTTGACCTTCGCAAAAAGCTTTTTGCTCAGGTTCTTGAGGCGTTGGGCGGCAGACTCAAGTACTTCGTTGTCGGTGGTGCGGCGCTTAACCCTGAGCTTGTTGACGGCTTCCGTTCTCTCGGCGTTCACGTTTCACAGGGCTACGGTATTACAGAGTGCGCTCCACTTATTTCCGTTATCAGCTTGAAGGATTACAATCCTGCATCCTGCGGTAAGGCAATGCCTGGTATGCAGGTTATGATTGACAAGGAAAATCCTGATGACTTGACAGGTGAAATCGTTGTTAAGGGCGACAACGTAATGCTCGGCTACTACAATGCACCTGAGCTTACAAGTGAGGTTTTGTCAAACGGCTGGTTCAGAACAGGTGACTACGGCTATGTTGATAAGAAGGGCTACATCTACATTACAGGCAGAAAGAAGAACATTATCATCGCATCTAACGGCAAAAACGTATTCCCTGAGGAAATTGAGGAATACATTTCCAACATTCCACTTGTTGAAGAGGTTGTTGTTGTCGGCAGAGATGAAAAGAAAAACGGTGAGGTTAGCATTGTTGCTATCGTTTATCCAAACGCAGAGGAATGTGAAGCAGCAGGCTTGACTGACGAAGAGGCTATATACAATACTCTCAACGAAAAAATCAACGAAATCAACAAAACACTTGTTGCATATAAGCACATCAACAAGGTTGAGCTTCGTTCCGAGCCATTTGAAAAAACAGCGGCTCGTAAGATTAAGAGATTCTTGGTTAAATAAAACAAAAGGTAGATGCCGCACTCGGCATCTACCTTTTGTTTTATGCTGGGTATGCTTTTGTTTACTTCAAAAGCTCTCTGATTTTATTGAATGTTCTGTTGAGGGCGTTTGTGTCAACTGTGCCGTTTTGGTCAAAGGATGTTGCCTCGGTGGTGAAGTCGCCTTGGTAGTTTAGCTCTTTGATAAGGGCAAAGATTTTTGCAAAATCAATATCTCCGTCGCCTACGTGCAAAACGCGCAGGTTTTTCCAGTCCTTATATTCGCCCAAGCGGTCATTGATATGAAAATGGGCAATATTGTTAACCACGTGTCGATAATTGGGGTCGAAAATCAAGTCCTGCTGCTTATGGAAATCCGCCATTTTGGTGTCATAGGTGAATTTTATGTGTGGGTATTTATGGATAAGGGCGCACAGGTGCGACATAGGGTCGGAGTTTGAGCAAACCACATTTTCCACAGTTAAGGTAAGAGCGTGCTTGTTTGCAATTTCCTCTAAATTTTCAAAGCACTCTATGTTGTAGTCAATATTTTTGTCAGAGATAATTCCGTTCCAAAGATGGAGCACAAGAATTTTTGCGCCTAACTCCTTGGCAAGGGTACAGTTTAACTCCATTTTGTTAAGTGCCTCGTTGAGATAACGGTAGCTGATAAATTCGCCAATGGACTTTTCCAAATGGAAAACGCAAACAGGCTTGGAAAGACCCTTCACCACACGGCAAAGCTCGCTTATTTTGTCATACCAGGTGTCGTACATCAAAAGCTCAAGCCCGTCACACTCAAGCCTTGGCACAATAGAGGAGAGCAGAGAGAAATCCCTGCCGTTTGGCCGTCCTATAAGAGCTCCTGTGGAGCATAAAATCCTGTTCATTAAATCACCTCGTTTTAGTAATTATACTTTAATAAAAACTACTTGTCAATACGGTTTTTGTGTGATAAAATGTAGATATGCAATATTACAGGAGGCTTATATGAAGCAGGTTGAAAAAATATACAGAGGCGTGCCATTCTGGTCCTGGAATGACACTCTTGACAAGGACGAGCTTGTGCGCCAGGTTGAATGGATGAACGAAAACGGCATCGGTGGCTTTTTTATGCACGCACGCGGCGGGCTTAAAACCGAATACTTGGGGGAGCATTGGCACGAGTGCGTAGAGGCTTGCGCTAAGCGCGCCCAGGAGCTTGGCATGGAAGCCTATGCCTATGACGAAAACGGTTGGCCAAGCGGCTTTGCAGGGGGTAAGCTCCTAGAGAACATAGAAAACCACGACAGATACTTAACCTATAAGTACGGTGCATACGATAAGGATGCACTGGCATCCTTTGCCCTTGGCAAAAGAGCCTTGAAAAAGGCACAAGTGGGAGATGCAAATTGCTTGAATGTATATGAGCATTATTCCACATCAACCGCGGACATTTTAAACGGTGAGGTAATGGACAAGTTTATTGAAATTACCCACGAGGAATACAAAAAGCGCGACAAATACGGCATCAAGGGCTTTTTCACCGACGAGCCACAGTATTATAGATGGAATATGCCATATACAAAGGTGTTGCCCGCGTATTTCCAAGAAAAATACGGCGAGAGCATTTTTGACCGACTTGGACTTTTGTTCGTGGAAAAGCAAGGATACAGGGATTTTCGTTACAAATATTGGCGCGCAATGCAGGAGCTTATGCTTGAAAATTATGCCAAGAAGATTTACGATTGGTGCGACAAGTATGGCTATAAGCTGACAGGACATTACATTGAGGAGGCCTATCTTGCAGGACAGATGAATTGCTGTGCGGGCATTATGCCATTTTATGAATATGAGCATATACCGGGCATCGACTATCTCGGCACAAGAATAACAGAGGAGCTAGGCGCAAAGCAGGTAAGCTCCGTTGCTGAGCAGCTTGGCAAAAAGCAGGTAATGACCGAAACCTTTGCGGCGTGCGGCTGGGATGTTTCTCCCCTTGAATTAAAGATGGTAGCGGAGAGCCAATATGTGGCAGGTGTGAACCTGATGTGCCATCACCTTTTGCCATACCATGAGCAGGGACAGAGAAAGCGCGACTATCCGTCCCACTTCTCAAGCGTTAACCCTTGGATTGACAAGGGCTTTAAGGACTTTAACGATTATTTCTCATATCTTGGCAAGCTTATTGCTAACAGTGAGGAAATTATCAATGTTGGTGTACTGCATCCTGTCAGAAGCGCTTATTTTGACTATAAGACCGATTGCCACGCACCATATAACGGACTGGGATTTCTTGAACGCCCATTCTTTGCGCTAATGACAGAGCTTTGTAACAAGGGCGTGGGTCACCACTATCTTGATGAGGTGCTGCTGGCAAAGTACGGACGAGTAGAGGGAACAAGCCTTATGCTTGGCAAATGCAAGTATGACTATATTATTTTGCCATATATGCTGACAATGGACAAAACCACAGAAAAGCTCCTTCGCGAGTACGTAGAAAATGGTGGAAAGGTGCTTCTTTGGGGCAAAAAGCTACAGTATCTTGAGGGCAAAAAATATAGCTATAAATACCTAAAATCAAACACGTCCCTTAGGGAAATTATGAAAAACCAGCCATACAGCATTGTGCAGGCTAAGGGTGGAGATATCCGCGCCGCATACAGACGCGACGAGGAAGGCCGCGACTTTATTTATGCCGTGAATTTGGGCGAGGATGCAACCGCTACCTTCAAGGTGGACGGTGCAAAATCCTTTAACAGCTACGATATTTTCACAGATACATATAAGAATATTTCAAAGCGCGTTCATTTCGCAAAGGGTCAGTCTTACCTGCTATATCTTGATAGCAAAGCGCCAAGGAGCAAAAAAGCATTAAAATCATTGACACTTAAAGGCAATTTTGCAATTAAAAATAAGGTTGACAACTATTTGACCCTTGATATGATAAGATATTCCTTAGACGGCAAGACATTTTCTGAGCCGCGCCATCATATGTGCGTCCTTGACGAGCTTTTGCACTTGAAATATAAGGGTCACGTTTGGCTCAAATATGAGGTGAATATCAACACGTGTCCCACAAAATGCTCGGTTTTGGCGGAAAATACAAACACAGTTTCAATGAGCGTTAACGGGCAGAGCGTTGAAAATAAGGGTGGTAGTCCACTTGATTTGGCATCTCTTTGCTATGATGTGGCAGACAAGCTGAAGATTGGCAAAAATGAAATTGTTATGGAGATAGACTATTACCAGGGCGAAAACGTACATTATGCTATTTTTGGCGAAAACGTAACAGAAAGCCTTAAAAACTGTCTTGCATATGACACAGACATTGAGGCAATCTATCTGTGCGGTGATTTTGGTGTATATTGTGAAAATTGGGACGAAAGTGAGCCGTATAGACCAAAGGGAGAAAACTTCTATGTGGGTGAGCAGCCAACAAGCGTTACAGAGCTTATAAAGGGGGGCTTCCCATTCTTCCGCGGACATATAACATTGACACAAAAGGTGGAATTAAACGACACAGGGTACGAGCTTTTTGTTCCTGAGCATTTCCACATAATAGATGCTACAGTAAACGGAAATGCAGCAGGCAGAATGATGTTCTCCAAGAGACTTGATATTAAGAAGTATCTTAAAAAGGGAGAAAACGAGATAGAATTGACTCTGACCGTTGGTAACAGAAACCTTTTAGGTCCGTTCCACACTGACCACGAGGGATTTATCGGCCCCGACACCTTTGAGCGCTTCGGTACCTGGAAGGATGGTAAGAGCCCGCGCTTCTTTGAAAAATATGCATTTTTAAAATCAATTATGTAAAACAAAGCCTTCTCCTTGTGAGAGAAGGCTTTCTTTTTTGTAAGTTGATTTTATTAAATAAATCTCTGTGCGTAGCCACAACGGCGGCATAAATCCTCGGTGGCTTTGCCACATTTGAAGCCTGCAACCATAGCAGTTGCTCTTTCGGAATTGAGGATTGAATTAATATCGTCTGTGAATATGTTACCAAGAGCTATAATTCCGTCACTGTCAAGGCAACAGGGAACAACAGTGCCGTCCGAGAGGATGCCGAACTGATCCTTCAGTCCATAGCAGAAGAATTTTTCGCCCTTTACCTCTGCCTGCGCATCAGGCCACTCAAAGCGTTCGCCCCATTCAAGAAAAATGCGGTCACGTATCTTGATTCCGCGTGGGTTTTCCACCCAGTCACCCACGATTTGCTCCTGTAAAATCTTTAGCGACATTTCATTCATTCCACCGTCAACGCCCTTGTTCCAAAGACGGAAAACAACAATAGTGCCGCTCTGTGATGCTTTTTTGGCAAATTCCGCTAGAGCTGACACATAGCTTTTATGTGCATCGCGGCTGCCGCCCTCAAAGCTGTGCAGAGAAATATTAACCTTATGTACCCCCGAAGCGATTAGCTCCTCCCCTCGTTTTTTCAAAAGAGTACCGTTTGTGGTTATTATGGATTTGTAGCCACGTCCCGCCGCCATTTCCAAAAAATCGGGCAAAAGTGGGTGTGTCAGCGGCTCACCCATTAAGTGATAATAAATATATTTTGTCTGCTCCGTGAGCTTGTCAAGAATGAGGGAAAACTCCTCTCGGCTCATTTGCCGCGCCTCTCGCTTGTGCCCGTGACAAAAGGAGCAGCTCATATTGCATATATTTGTTATTTCCACATAAACCTTGTTATACATCGTCGCTCCTTTTTGAAAATACATATTTGCTTACATTATATCATAAAAAGACCTATTCAACAAGCATTTAATAAATTAGTAAAACAAAATCGGCAATTTCTTGCCGATTTTGCTTTTATTCTTCTGTAAAGCCATCTCCGTTTTTATCAATATAGCACCTGTTTATGCTGACAGCAAAATCAACCGTCAGATTGTCCTCTACGGTTAAGGCACGTATCATTTCAATTGATACAAGTGTGCCAACTCCGCACACCTCACGCCTTAGCTTGCTCGTATTGAGCATAATCTTGAAGGTCAGCCCATCCTCGGGATTTTTGCAACGCACTGCATCGTTTATTAAAATGTAGTCCTCTGCCACCTCTGTTACAGTCCCTATTAAGTAGTAATAATACTGTGGGCGCTGTGCTTCTTCCTTGTTGCGATTTACATAGCTGAAAATCTTTTCTGCCGACTCTGTGTCTATTTTATAGGTATAGCCGTAATTGAACGCGTTTGTGTGTACATATCCGTCCTTGGTTATGGTAAAGACCTTTTTGTAAAAGCCTAGGGCATCGGATGTTGCGGTGAATTGCAGATAGGTCTTGTTTTTAAGGCTGAAGGGCGTTGGCGTTTCTATCGCCTCGGCATCTTTGCATTCCTCTAAGATTTGCCATATATATCGGTCACTCTCTAAGGTGTAGTAGCCCTCTGACGTATAGCTCGTGCCAACAGAAAAGCCTGTCAGCTTCAAATAGCTATCCAAGGAGTATATGCTCATAAATTCACCCAAGGTCGTTGGAGCGTTTTTGTGGTTTTGTGAAACAAAGGCATAGTATGTGTCCTCTATTTTAACAGCAACCAAGTAATCCGCATGAACATTTTCAACCTCATATACCTCAAGCTCTTTTGCATGAACCGTGTCTGTGTAGCTATCATATCCGCGCCCCTCAAAAATGCCTAAGGATGCGCCCACATACTCGGGCTTTACCATTTGGCGGTGGGGGATAGAGGATAGGGTAGTGTAGATTTTTTCATTTACAGTAATAGACCTGTACTGTTCGGATACATCCATTTCATCCCAAGTCGGAATGTATGCAATCTCGTCATTTGTGGAAAATTGCATATCCTTGTATGGGCGATTTGTAGGGTCGGGAGATACACTCGGCTTTGGGTCTTGCGTGTTTTCTCCGGGGTTTATAATGTCACCGCTGTCTCTGCCTGGAATAACCGGATCTGCAGATGGCTGTGCCAAGTATGTTATAATTGCCATAACCGCAATGGCAAGGCACGCGGCAAGTGAGCACCATTTGAAAATAGGTGTTTTGTTTCTTTTTGCGCTCTCTGCTTCAAGAATTAGACTGTCGTCAATGTAGCCAAGAGCCTCTGAAATGTTGGTAGCTTTCATATATCAAAGCCCTCCTTTTTCAAAAAATCCTTTAGCCTGCTTCTTTGACGCCAAAGTATGCTTTTGATTTTGCTTTCGCTAAACCCAAAGCGTGTGGAAATTTCCGTCAAGGAGTCAAAAAACCAATATCTGCGCAAAAATATAGCGCGCTCGTTTTTCTTTTCGTGCTGCAAAAATTTGCTAATAAGTGCGCCTAATTCTTTGGCAGAAACAAAAGAGGCAAGGGAGTCCTCGCTTAGAATGCCCTCAAGCTCCGATAATGGAACGGTAGCACCGCCACGCTTTTGGCGATTTTTGAACTCGTATTTTTGAAGCGCTTGATTTCTTGTAATCTTACAAACATATGCCTTTAAGTTCTCCGGCTTGCTTGGTGGCACCGTGTTCCAAAGCGCCAGCATAGCATCATTTACACATTCATCCGCATCGTCGTGGTCGTTAAGAATATTAAACGCAATGCTGTGGCATAGCCTGCCAAAGGTGGCAGCTGCTTCCTTTATTCCATCCTCATTTCGAGCAAAAAGCATATCAATAATTTGTTTTTCATCCATTGTGGAAACCTCCCTTCAGCAAGCATTATCGAAGTGCGCCTTCACCTATTAAGTACGTATTTTTTCGCCTTGGTTGCCAAAAAACAACAAAAAATATCAAATTAACAAATGGGCGAAGCAGAAATGCTTCGCCTTTTGCTTGTTAAAGTTTAAACGTATATACTATTCACAAAAAACTCGGTCAATATAGTACTTTAGTGCCTCAAAATCTTGAACATCATTGAATACCGCTGATGAGCCAACGATTTTAAGATGCGCGCAATTTTTACTTTTTTGAGCATTATTCTGAGTAAATACAAAATCGCTATGCTTCAAATCGTCAAAATAGTATTGTTGCTTGTTTGCCAAGTTGGTGATTGTTAAAAGTGTGCCATCAAAATCGAGTAGCCATTTTGTCCGTGATACTATCAAAAGCATCATTCCAAAGGAAACCAACAAAAGAGCTTCAAAGAAAATAAACGCTTTTACAGAAACTGCAAGACCTAAAAAAGCCGCGACTGCAAAAATAACCCAAGTAATAAGAACTGATTTTACATTCTTCGCAGACGAAGATATTGTTTGAAATTTGTTTTCCAAAATAGTTTCTCCTTACGTTAAATTTTTTCTTTTAAGGTAGTTACGGAAGAAACAAGCATACGGCGAATCACGCCGCAATCGTGCAACAGCGCTTTCATATCATCTTCTCGGACAATATTAGATTTTAAAAACAATTCGAGCCAATACTCTGTTTCGTAACATTCTTTCAATGCTATTTGTAGCTTGGAAATAAAGTCTGCTTTGCTTTGCGCGTAATTTGCTTCACGTATGTTGGCGCCAATGCTGGTAGAGGAACGTTCAAATTGATTCTTCAATGAATAATGACCTTCGATTTTTTCGGTTAATTCAAGCGATTTTATGGCAAAGTCCATTGATAGATCCGCAAGTTTATTTTCTCTCATAAACGCTCCTTACTTAATTAAATCTCACCAAGGCAAACCTTGGTGAGATGAAATCACTTTGTGATGAAGTCCGCTTTCGGCGGATGAAGTCGAAGCTATGCTTCGGTAAAATTAAATCCACACATCGCCCGTAGGCGATTTCATCCTTGATTAGCAAGGACTTCATCTGCACAGCAGATTTATTCCACACGCAGCGTGGATTTAATTGCATTTGCCAAAGGCAAATGCCTTATTCCCACTCGATCGTTCCTGTTGGTTTTGGAGTAAGGTCGTAGAGAACTCTGTTGATGCCCTCAACCTCGTTTGTGATACGGGCGGTGATTTTGTGAAGAACTGCGTATGGGATTTCCTCAATAGTTGCGCTCATTGCATCCTTTGTGTTAACGGCGCGGATGATTGCAGGCCAGCCCTCGTAACGGCTTTCGTCACGAACACCAACGCTCTTGATGTCGGGAATTGCAATGAAATACTGCCATACGGTTTCGTTAAGACCGCAGTTGTCAAACTCCTCACGGAGAATAGCATCTGCCTCACGAAGTGCGTGGAGTCTGTCTCTTGTAATAGCGCCAAGGCAACGAACGCCAAGACCCGGACCCGGGAATGGCTGACGGTAAACCATAGCGTGTGGAAGGCCAAGTGCCTCACCAACTACACGAACCTCGTCCTTGAAAAGGAGCTTGATTGGCTCAACAAGCTGGAACTGAAGGTCATCGGGCAAGCCGCCAACATTGTGGTGGGACTTAACCGCCTTCTTTCCCTCTGCCTGCTTAACGCTTTCCAAAATATCAGGGTAAATAGTACCTTGAGCCAAGAACTCAATACCCTCTAATTTTCTTGCTTCGTCAGCAAATACATTTATAAATTCAGCGCCGATAATCTTTCTCTTACGTTCAGGCTCGGAAACACCTGCCAAAAGGTCGAGGAAGCGGTCAGTTGCATCAACATAAATAAGGTTAGCATCAAGCTCCTTACCAAAGATTTCGCAAACTGCCTCACTCTCGTTCTTTCTCATAAGACCGTGGTTAACGTGTACACAGTAAAGCTGCTTGCCGATAGCCTTAATCAAAAGCGCGGCAACAACGCTTGAGTCAACACCGCCACTGAGTGCCAAAAGGACACGCTTGTCACCAACCTGCTCACGCACGAGCTTAACCTGCTCGTCAATGAACTTGTCTGCAAGCTCCTTAGTTGTAATTCTCTCCATTGTTTCGGGGCGTAAATTTTCGTTCATAGAAGCCTCCTGAATAAAATCAAAATTTGATAAAAAAAGTATAGCACAATTTTTTTTACAGTGCAATAGCAAAGACTACACTTTTTTAGAAAAATTTTCGTAAAAAATAAAATATTTTTTGTAAAATATTACAAAACAAACAGCTTGAGGGATTTTATAGCCGAGCCACCCTCGTAGTCCTTGACCTGACCTAAGGCAAAAAATCCGTTTTTGTCGCATATGCGAACAAATGTGCCAAGGGCAAGATTTGTTTTTATCTTGCTTTGGTAAATTTCGCATCCGCTGCGGCAAAGCTTGGCATAAAAGTCAGGCAGAGTAACCGCGGGCGCTTCGGTGAACAAGCTTTCAACAGGAGTCAAAAGTGAAAGCCGCTTTTCCAAATCCATTTCCTCAAGCTCTGCAATTGTATAGCTATCATTTATATTAAATGTACCGCTTTCCGTGCGGATGAGCTCTGTCATTGTCGCTCCACAGCCTAAGCGCTCACCTATGTCCTTGCAAAGAGTTCTTATGTAAGTGCCCTTTGAGCAAGCAACGCTTATTCTGTAAAGTCCTTCGGCTTCATTTATCACCTCGGGCTCTAATGAATAAACAGTTATTTTTCTTGCCTCGCGTTCAATTTCAATTCCGCGACGGGCAAGGTCAACCAATTTTTCGCCATTTACCTTGAGGGCGCTATACATTGGCGGCACCTGTTGGATTTCACCAACAAATTGACGGCAAGCATCAAAAAACTCGCTTTTGGTGGGGATAGTATCTGTTTTTGAAAGAATTGTGCCTGTTATATCCTCGGTATCGGTTGTAACGCCCAGCTTTAATTCCGCTATGTATTTTTTGTTCTCGCTGAGCAGATATTCCGCCGCCTTGGCAGCTCTGCCCACAAGCACAGGCAAAACTCCTGTGGCTAAGGGGTCAAGCGTGCCTGTATGACCCACCTTTTTTGTGCCAAACAAGCGTCTAATTTTAAAAACTATATCGTGGGACGTAACCCCCTTGTGCTTATTCACAAGGATAACGCCGCAAAGCTCTTTTTCCATTGTTTATCTCGCTTTATATTGATTTACTGCGTCCTCGAAAAGCGCGGTGCATTTCTTAAAAGCAGACACAGGGTCGGGGGAAGTGAGTGTTGTACCTGCGGCACGTGTGTGACCGCCGCCACCCATAATAGCGCATACTTGCGACACGTCAATATCACAGTTGGCACGAGAGGAAATTGAGAATTTTTGTGGGTCGCGTGTGCCCTGCTTTATGGAAACAGCAACCAAAACTCCCTCTATGCTTCTGATACAGTTGACTATGTCGGAAATGTCTTCGTCACAAATATCGTTTTGCTCCTTCATTTCGTTGGTGAACAAAATCACGGCTAAAGAGCCAGCGCACAAAAGCTCCATTTTTTCAAAGGTGAGCCGTTGCGCCTTGATTTCTCCCATTGTCTTTGAGTCAAAAATGATTCGGTTTATCTCCGCGTGGTCAATGCCTGTGCCGATAATCTCCGCACCATATTCCATTGAGCGCGCGGTTACATTTGAGTATCTGAAGCCGCCTGTATCTCCGCTCATTCCCGCATAAACGCACTCGAAAAAGTGACGGGGGAGCGTGATTTTTAACTCCTTATAAATTGCAAAGATTATTTCTGCGCAAGCGGCGCACAAATCCTCGTAATACGGAGCGAAGCGGGTGTTCATGCCGTGGTGGTCTATTATCAAATCTGTCTTTTCGGCAAGAAAGGATAAATCTCCAAGCTGCATAGGGGAGGCAACGTCAACGGAAATTATGCGCTCATAGTCCTGACTGTTATACTCAAGGGAGCTGCCCAAGGTGATAAAATCAAACCGCTTTGACGGATGCTCACCACAGGCAACATCCACCACCGAGCCAAAATACTCAAGAATGTGCTTGAGCCCAAAGGCACTGCCAAGGGTATCGGGGTCAGGGTTTTTGTGACACAAAACAAGGGTGCGCTTCGGCTCTTTTACAATGGCGCAAACGTCTGAAATTGTTAGTTTACTCGTCATATTCCTCTTCCTCGGCAAGAGGCTGAATGTCCAGCTTCTTCAAAATGGAAGAAATATTAGCGCCGTATTCCATTGAGCCGTCGTACTCAAAGGTTAATTGAGGGGTGATTCTTAAATTGATGCGCTTTGCAAGCTCGGAGCGGAAAAATCCTGCGGCACTTTTGAGCGCCTTTAATACCTCGTCTTTGTCGTCCCCTAAAACCGAAAAGAAAATCTTTGCAAATTTAAGGTCGGGGGAAACCTGTGCGGCAGTGATGGAAACCAAGCTACCTGCAATTCTCGGGTCTTTAACGTCGCGCAAAATTTGCGCCATTTCCTGCTTTACAGCATCGTTAATTCTATTCTGTCTATACTTAGCCATTTTTTCTCCTTTATAAGCTAAAAAATACGTTTTTAATAGTATATCACATATTAATAGGAATTTCAAAGAAAATTTTAATATTAGTTGAAATTGTAGGATTGCCTGTGATAAAATGTAAAAAAGAACGCAAAAGAGGGGGAATAAAATGGAATATGCTATTTTGGTATTATGCCTTGTGAATCTGGCCTTGACAGCACTTTTGATTTTCAGAAAAAAGGGAGCTGACGGGGAGCAGGGCGTTAATAAAAACGATGTTAAAGAGGCGGTAAACGAGAGCATTAACAATATGTCAGCTATGCTTCTTGGCAGTATAGAAAATACAAACAAGCTCTTTTCCAACTCGGTAAATGAGAAAATTGCCGAATTGAAGGGGGAAATGAAGGAGCTTAACGAGAGAAACTCCAAGGGATATGTTGACTTTATCGAAAAATTGAATTCCACACTGACCGAGCTTACAAAGGCGGTAAGAGAGGAAAACGAAAAGGCTATTGCAAATCTCAACACTAAATTTGACGAGTTTGCCAAGCTGATGAAGGAGCGTCTTGACACCATTGATTCAAATGTTAGCAAGGCACTGGTGGAATTGCGCCGTGAAAACACAGAAAAGCTCGGAGAAATACAGAAAACCGTTGACGAAAAGCTACAAAAGACTCTTGACGAAAGACTGAAAAGCTCCTTTGAAAGCGTTGTTTCTCAAATCGGCAACGTGAACAAGGCAATTGGGGAGATCAAGAGCATAGCACAGGATGTAGGTTCACTTAAAAACGTGCTTACCAACGTTAAGACAAAGGGCATTGTTGGCGAGGTTATTCTTGGAAATATTATCAGTGAAATTTTAACCCACGATCAGTACGAGGAAAACTTTGCAACCAAAAAGGGCTCACGCGACGTGGTGGAATTTGCCATCAAAATGCCTGCGGGGGAAAACGGCGGATTTATCTATTTGCCAATTGACTCCAAGTTCCCTCTTGAAACCTATTACAAAATCAAGGATGCTATGGACAAGGGCAACAAGGATGAGCTTGATGCAGCTCGCCGTGAGCTGCGTGCTAAGCTGAGAACATATGCAAAGGACATTGCCACAAAGTACATAAGCGTGCCCGACACAACAGATTTTGCGATTATGTTCTTGCCTATTGAGGGTCTTTATATTGAGGCTATTGAAGGCGGACTTTTCGAGGAATTCCAAAGGGATTTTAAGGTTAACATTGTAGGTCCGTCAACCTTGGCGGCACTTCTCAACGCTCTTCGCTCAGGCTTTAACTCCTTGGCAATTCAAAAGAGAAGCAACGAGGTGTTCAAGCTCTTAGAGGCGGTAAAGGCTGAGTTTGAAAGCTTTGCAAAGGTACTCTCCAGCGCCCAAAACAGAGCAGACCAGCTAAGCGAGGATCTTGAAAAGCTGGTAGGCACAAGAACACGCCAAATGCAGAAAAAGCTGAAGGACGTGTCTGTAATTTCATTGGATGAGGCTAAGCAAATCATAGACGAGGAATAAAAAGGGCTGACACATTAAGGCACAACCACAACACACAAAAAGCACCCATAAATAATGTTGTTTGTTGTATAAATATTGTTTCACTATAAGGTTGAAAAACTGCGTTTTTCTCCATAAATGTGTGTTGTTATCGGCGTTTTCACCCCTCCACGTACCGAGTACGCGTTAACGTGAACCCCCAAAACTCATTTTTCGTTTCGGGGAACCCCTAATTGGATGAAACCACCGCTTTCTGCTCTTAATCTGCCTAGCCCTACAAACAGGGGCTACACATTAACAACAAAAATCAGGAATTTTTTAAAATTCCTGATTTTTTCATATATTTATCAAATTTTCTTGCGAGATAAAGGGTTGTTAATGCGACAGCCCCATGCTCTCATTTAGAGTCCTTTACGGCTTGGACTGTTCCATACCAAATGATGCAACCGCTTCTGCCAAAGGTGAAGTTGTCATTCAAGTCGTCAATGCTTTTTTCAAGCTCTGCAATATCGTCCTTGTGCGCTTGCTTCTCCTCGTCACTCATCTGATCCTTGTATAGGTCATAAAATGCCTCAAGCTCGTCAATTTCGAGCTGAGTTTCTCTTTCCTCTGTTTCATACTGAAGCTTCACCTTGTCATATTGAACGGATGCAAGGGCGGAGCTTTCATATTCTGCCATATAAAGATACTCGTCATCGTCATTTGAGGCGGTGAAGGATGCAACCATACCCTCGGTCAACGGATTTTTTGTATGTAAAACAGTGTATCCCTTTTCCTCTAAGGTAACCTTTGCCGCATCAAAGTCAAGCTCTGGGGATGCGCAAGAGGATAATACTAAAACGCAAACGGTAAGTAAAACACAAAATGTAGCAATTATTCTTTTCATACTTTTCTCCCTTATTCAAGATAGTTTTGGCAAAGCTCGTTAATAAAGCCCTCGTCAATGCCAAGTTGATTTTTCAAAAATGCATCCATGCCCCCGTGGACACGGTCAATAGTGTCAAAGGCTGTGTTGATGTATGAAACATCAACGCCTGAAAGCGGCTCAATTGTGTCAATAACCGCTTGGCTGACCCCGCGCTCTCTGCCCAAGGCGCGTGCGCGCTCGATTGCATCAGCATAGCTTTCGTTAGTGAGCAAATAGTCCTTGATTATGTCTTCCCTTGAAACACCGAGGATGGTCAAAAAGAGCATAGTGCCCACGCCAACTCTGTCCTTGCCTGCGGAGCAATGGTACAAAACCGCACCGTTTTTGTTGTCCTTTAATATTTCAAGAAAACGGCGGTAGCCATTCAAGCAAAACTCGTCACTTACAAGGGGAATGTATAAGCTTGCCAGCCACTCCTTGCCGCGCTCTCCTAAATCCATGGAAAAGTCCAGCAAAAGCTCCTCAAGGCAGGAATATTCCTTTGGTGCTTCTCTTGTGATGCCTGTGGTTAATTCCTTCAAAATCGGGTTTTTTATCCACACTCCCCCAGGGATTTCCTTGTCGGGGGATTGCTTTATTTCGTCATCTGTTCTGAAATCCACAATCTTTTTAATTCCGTAGCTTTGCAATTTCAAGCAGTCATTTTCTGTGGCAGGGGACAGGTTGTCACTACGCACAATTCTGCCGTATTTTATTTTTCGTCCGCCGCGAGCAGCAATGCCGCCTAAGTCACGGACGTTTAGAAGTCCTTCAAGTTTTATTCTCATACAATACCTTTAACAGTTCTTTTTTTAAAATTATATCACAAAACATTGAAAAAGGCAATAATTTATGATATTATAAGTCATATAATGTTGATATGGAGGCTTTGACAATGGATTTTAACAAGATAGCCAAGGAAATGGCAAGGTCCTATGAAAAATCTGATATTACTATGCTTTCCTGCAATCAGTTGCCTGACAAGGGAGAGATAATTTCCATATTAGAGGATGTAAAGGCTCTGTTTTTCCCTGCATACTTCGGTAAGTGGGATTGCACAGACCCACAGGAATTTTCAGAGCAGCTTTTAAGCTCAATTTACTACCGCTTGAAAAAGCAGGTTGAACTAGCACTTTCCTTTAATTCCGACGAGGATGTGAAGCAAAGGGCGGAGACGATTACAAAAGAATTTATCGAGGGCTTGCCTGCGGTGCACAAGCTCCTTACAAAGGATGTTCACGCAACCTTTGAGGGAGACCCTGCGGCTGCCAGCCTTGAGGAAATTATTTTTTCATACCCCGGCTTTTATGCAATTCTGGTTTACAGAATAGCCAATTTGCTTTATAAAAGCAAGGTGCCCTTTATTCCAAGAATAATGAGCGAGTATGCCCACGGCAAAACAGGTGTTGATATTAACCCGGGTGCTACCATTGGAGAATATTTCTTTATCGACCACGGCACAGGCGTTGTTATTGGCGAAACCACAATTATCGGCAACCACGTAAAAATTTATCAGGGTGTTACCTTGGGCGCTCTTTCTCCAAGAAAGGGTCAGAGCCTGTCAGGTGTGAAAAGACATCCGACAGTTTGCGACGGCGTTACAATTTATTCGGGCGCATCAATTCTCGGTGGAGAAACCGTTATCGGCAAGGATGCGGTTATTGGCGGCAACTCCTTTATCACCGAAAGTGTTGGCGATGGCGCGCGCGTTTACGTTAAAAAGCCTGAGCATATTATAAAATAGGAGAAAATATGGAATATAAAATCAATATCACCACCACTCAAATCGACTATAAGGGAAAATCTATTTTTGAGCATGCAGCAGATGAGCTGATGATTGAGGAAACATTTTCCGAAATGGTGTCAGGTGATACTATTGAAACCTCTTTGTTTGGCGAGCTTGACTGTGTAGGCGACGAGTTTACCATTACCTACCAAGAGGAAACGGAGGGTATGGGCGGTGTGAATACGGAAATTAAATTCAATTCAAGAAAGCCTGGCGAAATATCTATTTCAAGAACAGGGGCAATAGAAACCTTTATGTTCTTTGAAAAGCACAAGCGCCACGTTTGTGTTTACAACACAGGCATTATGCCCTTTGAAATATGCATTTTTGCAAAGAATATAGATAACAGGCTTCTCACAGAGGGTACGCTTGAGCTTGTTTACATTATTGAAATAAAGGGTGCTTGCGCACAAAAAACTGTAATGAAAATGGAAATTGAAAAGGCATGACAGAGACGGAATTTAAGGGGGAGCTTCTTCACCTTCACGGTGGATATTTGTTCTTTGGCGGTGAGGACTATCTGAAGTACACATATTCCCGAGAGGTGTGCAAAAATGTGCTTGACGGCACGTTTGACGACTTTAACCATATCGTTATATATGCGGAGGAATATACACCCTCCGCCCTTTCCTCTGCAATTTTCACCCTGCCGATGATGGCAGAGAAAAAGCTGGTGGAGCTGCGTGGAATTGACTATAACGCAATGAAAAAGGACGACATTTCTGCTCTTGAGGACGTTTTGTCCACCCTTTCCGAAAATGACCATACTGTTTTACTAATACGTGCGGACAATGATAGCTTTAACCCCGGTAGGCTACCGAAGGCTCCAAGCGAAATTTATAAAATGCTTACAAAATATGTAGCTCCTGTGCAGTTTGATTTTCCAAGCGCGGCAAAGCTGAACAAATGGATTATCAAGCACTTCAGCAAGGGTAAAATCGAATTTGACCCAACCCTGTGTGAATATTTGGTATCTATGTGCGGTCACGATATGTGGGCGCTTTCCAAGGAAATTGACAAGCTGTGTGCTTATGCCAAGGCAAATCAAATGACAAGGATTGAGGAAAAGGACATAGATTATATTTGCTGTAAAACCATAGAGTTTGACGATTTTCAGCTGACAAATGCGCTTCTTGAACGAAATAAATCCTTTATTTTCGAAACATTGTATAGACAAAAGGCATCACACGAGCCACCTATGTCAATTCTTGCATCGGTAATAAGACTTTACACTGATATGCTGATGATACAAAAGCTATACAGCAGCGGAATGAACAAGGGGCAAATAGCCACCGCTATTAATATGCACGAGTTCAGAGTAGGCAAGTATCTTGCCAGCCTGTCAGGTGTCAGCGAGAAAAAGCTGGAGCGAGCAGTGGAGCTTTGCAAGACGGCAGATTTGCAATCTAAGTCCGCATCTAATGTTACATCGTATATTGCTGTAGAAAGGCTGATAAGCGCACTGTGCGCCCTTTTGTGCAGATGAAAATGAAAATAAAATACCCTATTATTGTCGAGGGTAAATACGACAAAATCAAGCTTGACTCCTTGGTGGACGGTACAATTATAACCACAGGGGGCTTCGAAATCTTTAATTCGCAGGAAAAGGCTATGCTTATTCGCCGTCTGTGTGAAAAGGACAAAATTATACTTTTGACAGACTCTGACGGTGGCGGACACTTGATTCGCTCACACATAAAAACTATTTTGCCGCCCGACAAGGTGATTAACCTGTACATTCCCCGTGTAGAGGGCAAGGAAAAAAGAAAGCGCGAAAAATCCAAGGAAGGTATTTTGGGCGTTGAGGGCATTGAAAAGGAAACACTTTTAAAGCTGCTTGAGCCATTTTCAGACGCTGCTGAGGGCAAGACCACAGGTGGCATAACAAAGGCGGATTTGTACCGCTGGAGATTAAGCGGCAGAGAGGACAGCGCAAGGGCACGCGAATTGTTCTTAGAAAAAATCGGCTTGCCAGGCAATATGTCGCCAAACGCAATGCTTTCTGCCTTGAATATTCTTTATTCCAAGGAAGAATTAGAGGCTATGCTGATTGAGTAAATCAATACCAAAAAACAAAAAAATCGCACCCTGTGTGCGATTTTTGTTGTTTATAGGAATTTTTTAAGCTCCTTCATAAAGCTTTCAACGTCATTGAAATCACGGTAAACGGAAACAAAGCGGATGTAAGCTACGGCATCAGCCTTTATAAGCTCGCTCATTATCATTTCGCCTATTTCCACAGATGTAATTTCACTCCTCAATGAGTTGAGCACATTGTTCTCAACGGCGTTTGCAATAGCCACGGAATCAACAGGGCGCTTCTGACAAGCCTTGATGATGCCTGCAAGCACCTTTTTCTTGTCAAAAAACTCACGTCCTCCGTCCTTTTTTATAACCATTGGCAAAATTGTTTCAATTGTTTCGTATGTGGTGAAGCGGGCTTGACAGTTAAGACATTCGCGTCTTCTCTTTATGCTGGAATTTTCTTCAATAGGGCGCGAGTCAACAACCTTTTGGTCTGTACAGCCGCAATGTGGACATTTCATATTTTGCACCTCCTGTGCCAAAAATTGCAAAATGCATATACTGATACTATATCTTGGAGTGTATTGCAAATTTTTCTCAATATATTGTACCACAACGGGCGAGCAATTGCAACACTTTTTGTAAATATTAACAGTATTTAAATATTTGCTTGACAATCAATTCAAAAAATAGTATAATTCAAGGCAAGAAGGCTTCTGCCAAATTGCTTGTGGCAGGAATAATCCATAAAGGAGAGTTTTATGAAGACAGTATCTGAAATGTTCGGCTCAATGGTGTTTAACGATGCGGTTATGAAGGAAAGATTGCCCGAAGAGGTTTATTTGTCCCTTCAAAATACCATTAAAAACGGCAAGCACCTCGACTTGTCTCTTGCCAATGTTGTTGCGGCGGCAATGAAGGATTGGGCTATTGAGAAGGGGGCTACCCACTATACTCACTGGTTCCAGCCTATGACGGGTATTACTGCGGAAAAGCACGACAGCTTTATCTCTCCTAAGGATAACGCAACTGTTATTATGGAGTTTAAGGGCAAGGAGCTTGTACAGGGTGAGCCTGACGCGTCCTCATTCCCATCAGGTGGCTTGCGCGCTACCTTTGAGGCAAGAGGCTATACCGCTTGGGACCCTACCTCTTATGCATTTATCAAGGGCAAAACCCTTTGTATTCCTACTGCATTCTGCTCATTTGGCGGAGAGGCGCTTGACAAAAAAACTCCTTTGCTCCGTTCAATGGAAGTGCTTGGCAAGGCGGCTATTAAAATCGTTCATCTTTTCGGCAATGAGGATGTTACACAGGTGCGTCCAACCGTTGGACCTGAGCAGGAATATTTCTTGATTGACAAGGATTTGTTCTTTAAGCGTCCCGACTTGGTTTACACAGGCAGAACTCTTTTTGGCGCTATGCCACCAAAGGGTCAGGAGCTTGATGACCACTATTTTGGCTCAATCAGACCAAGAGTAAAGGCATATATGCTTGAGCTTGACGAGGAGCTTTGGAAGCTTGGCGTGTTTGCAAAAACCGAGCATAACGAGGTTGCTCCCTCACAGCACGAGCTTGCTCCTGTATTTACAACAACTAACCTAGCAACCGACCACAACCAGCTCACAATGGAGCTTATGCAAAGAGTGGCAAAGAAGCACGGCTTTGTTTGCTTGCTCCACGAAAAGCCATTTGCAGGTGTGAACGGTAGCGGTAAGCATAACAACTGGTCCCTTTCCACAAACACAGGCATTAACCTGTTGGAGCCGGGCGAAACACCAAGCGAAAACGCACAGTTCCTTTTGTTCCTTTGTGCCGTTATCAAGGCAGTTGACGAGTATCAGGATTTGCTCCGTATCTCTGTTGCCAGCGCAGGTAACGACCACCGCTTGGGCGCAAATGAAGCTCCACCTGCCATTGTTTCTATGTTCTTGGGTGACGAGCTTTCCGCAGTTCTTGACGCTTTGGAAAGAGACGAAAAGTATATGAGCAAGGAAAAGGAAAATATGCGTGTCGGCGTTCATATTTTGCCTAAATTCCCTAAGGACACAACAGACAGAAACAGAACTTCCCCATTTGCATTTACAGGCAATAAGTTTGAGTTCCGTATGCTTGGCTCAAGCGCATCTATTGCCGACACAAACACAGTTATCAACACATCGGTTACCCAGGTTCTTAATGAATTTTATGAAATTCTTTCTGGAGCTGAGGACTTCAATGCAACTCTTCACAATTTGATAAGAGAAACAATAAAGGCGCACAAGAGGATTTTGTTCAACGGCAACGGCTATGACGACAAGTGGACAAAGGAAGCGGAAAAGAGAGGTCTTTCCAATCTCCGCTCAACTCCCGATGCTATATCTCACCTGCTTGACCAAAAGAACATAGAGCTTTTTGTTAACAATAAGGTATTCAGCGAGAAGGAGCTTCGTGCACGCTTTGATATTATGCTTGAAAACTATACAAAGGTTGTCAACATCGAGGCTCTTACTATGATTGATATGGCGAAAAAGTCTATCATTCCTTCAGTTTCAAAGTACACCAAGGAGCTTGTAAAGACCGCTTCTATGAAGCGCGATTTGGGCATTGAGTCAGGCTATGAGGTTAAGGTTGCAACAAAGCTTTCTACACTTAACACAGAGGCTTATGAGCTTAGCGAAAGACTTGAGCGCGAGGTTCACGAGGCTAATCTTGAAAAGGATGTTGAGAAAAACGCAAGACTTCACGAGGAAAGAGTTCTTTCCACAATGAACGCCCTTCGTATGGTGGTGGACGAAATGGAAACCATGACATCTAAGGAATATTGGCCAATTCCAAGCTATAGCGAGCTTCTTTTCAGAACAAAATAAAAAATTTACAAAATTAACAGACTGTTCACGAAGCGGTCTGTTTTTTTTGTTTGATTTTGAAGATTTTGTGGGAACAAGTTGGTCAAAATTTGAAAAGCTATTGATTTTGACAGTAATGTGTGCTATTATATACACGTGTATATTTAAAATGATTAATTTAACGAGCGAGGGTTTGCAATGTATAAGCACTTTCTTAAGAGATTTTTCGACATTTTTATGTCACTTTTCATTTTGTTGCTTGTTTGGCCTATTTTCTTGATAATTGCTCTGGCTATTAAGATTGATTCCAAAGGTCCTGTTATCTTTAAGCAGCAGAGAATCGGTAAGGGCGGAAAGGTGTTCAACATATACAAGTTCCGAAGTATGTGTGTGGGAGCTGAAAAAACGGGTAGTGGCGTTTATTCCGATAAGAACGATGCACGTGTGACTAAGATCGGCAAGTTTTTGCGCGCGACCAGCTTAGATGAACTTATACAGGTTGTTAATATTTTGAAGGGCGATATGAGCTTTATCGGTCCGCGTCCACCGCTTACATATCATCCTTGGCCTATTGAGGAATATACCGAGGAGCAGAAAAAAATGTTCAATGTTCGTCCGGGTGTGACGGGCTGGGCACAGGTTCACGGCAGAAAGGATGTTGAGTGGAATAAGAGAATTGAGCTTAATGTATGGTATGTTGAGCATCTTTCTATGTGGACCGACATTAAAATTGTTTTTATGACTGTGTTTAAGGTGTTTACAAACGCGGATAACGAAAACAAGGGCGCAACGGTTGTTAAAAAACCCAGTGAAATAGTGGAAGAGACCACTGTTGTTAATGAAGAAACGATTGCAGAAGAAGTGAATGCTGTTGAAGAAGCTGGCGAAATTGTTGAAGCTGAAGAAGCAGCAGAAAATACTACAGAGGAAGCTGTGGTTCAGGAGTAAGGAAATTATGTCACTCAAATTAATGTATATAACAAATAACCCACAGGTTGCAAAAATTGCAGAGGGCGCGGGTGTTGACCGTATATTTGTTGATATGGAGTATATCGGCAAGGGTGCGCGACAGGGTGGAATGGACACTGTGCAATGCCATCACACCACAGAGGACATTAAGAATATTCGCTCCTCGGTTACAAGGGCAAAGGTGCTTGCGCGCTGTAATCCTATACACGAGGCAACCGAGGAGTACTGCTCCTCGAAGGAGGAAATTGACGGCATTGTTGCAAGCGGTGCGGATATTATTATGCTTCCGTTTTTCAAAACTGCCGCTGAGGTAAAAACCTTTGTTGACTTGGTGGGCGGCAGAGCAAGGACGATGCTTCTTTTTGAAACTCCCGAATCCCGCGAAAATGCAGATGAGATTTTGGAAATAGAGGGAATTGACGAGGTATTTATCGGTCTTAACGATATGAGCCTTGGCTACGGTATGAAATTTATGTTTCAGCTGCTTGCAAACGGCACAGTCGAGGAGCTTTGTAATAAATTCAAGGCGAAGGGCTTGCCATACGGCTTTGGCGGACTTGCTTCCTTGGACGGTGGCTTGCTCCCCGGTGCTAAGGTTGTTAAGGAGCATTATCGCTTAGGCTCTGGCTGTGTTATCTTGTCAAGAAGCTTTTGTAATACAAACATAGTTACTGACCTTGACGAGATTGAGAAAATATTTAAAACTGGCTTGGCAGGCATAAGAGATTTTGAGGAAGGCTGCGCTCAGCTTACAAATGAAGAGCTTGAGGAAAACAGGCAAGAGGTTGTTGCGGCAGTAGATGCAATTCTTGAAAGGATAGCAAACAAATGAGATTACTTGTGACAGGTGCTTGGCAATGCACCAAGGAGCAGCTTTGCGAGCTTGAAAAGCTGGGTAACGAAGTCGTTTTTATGCAAAACGAAAAGGACAAGCTGCCCGTTTCACCCGCTGAGATAGAGGGGGTTATTTGCAACGGCTTGTTTCTTTACCACAAAATAGAGGAATTTGTCAATTTGAAATACATTCAATTGACAAGCGCAGGCTTTGACAGAGTTCCTATGGATTATGTTTCTGAAAAGGGAATCGAAATACACAACGCAAGAGGCGTGTACAGCATTCCAATGGCGGAGTTTGCTCTTAGCGGTGTATTACAGCTTTATAAGCAGAGCAAATTTTTCTTGAAAAATCAAGAAAATCACAAGTGGGACAAGCACCGTGGACTTTTGGAGCTTTTTGGAAAGAACATTTGCATTGTTGGCTGTGGTAACGTGGGTACAGAGTGCGCTAAAAGATTCGGAGCGTTTGGATGCTCAGTTTACGGTGTTGACTTGTACCCAAGAAAAGACGAAAGCTATTTGGAAATGTACGGTCTTTGTGACCTTGATGTAGCTATTTCCAATGCGGATGTGGTGGTGCTTACCCTGCCCTTGACAGAGGAAACAAAGCACTTGTTCAATAAGGAACGATTTGGAAAAATGAAAAACGGCGCAGTGCTTGTCAACATAGCGCGCGGTGCTGTGGTAGATACAGGCGCCTTGATAGAAGCGCTTAATAGCAAGTTAGGCGGAGCAGTCCTTGACGTATTCGAGGAAGAGCCCTTGAACGAAAACAGTCCCCTTTGGGACTTGGAAAACGTAATAATTACCCCACACAACTCCTTCGTCGGCGAACACAACAAGGACAGACTGTGTCAGGTTATTTGTGGCAATTTAAGTAAAGCAGAAAAGTAGGAGCAATGATGAAAAAGATATTATTGGTAGCAACTGTTCAAAGCCATATTGCACAATTTCATAAGCCTTTGATTAATTGGTTGCACGAGCAAGGATACATTGTTGATGTAGCTGCAAGAAATAATTTGGCAGAAAAAAATAATTTGCACTTAGATGAGCCCGATAATATTTATGACATTCCTTTTTCGCGCTCCCCCTTTAGTTTGAAAAACATAAAGGCGTACAAGGCGCTGAAGAAAGTGATAAATGATGGCGGCTATGATTTGGTGCATTGTAACACGCCTGTTGGCGGAATTTTGACAAGAATGGCTGCTAATAAGCTGAGAAGGCAGGGCAAGGTTGTTGTTTTATACGAAGCACACGGCTTTCATTTCTTCAAGGGCGGGTCTCGAAAGAATTGGATGATATGGTACCCTATTGAAAAGTATTTTTCGAAGAAAACAGATGTGCTTGTTACCATAAACAAGATGGATTATGAGTTAGCAAGTGAAAAATTCAAGGCGAAAAGGGTTGAGCATATTCCGGGGGTTGGCTTGAATTTAAGTCAATTTATGTCTGTTGATGAGGCAACCAATATCAAGAAAGAGCTTGGCTTGAAGGATGAGCAACATATTGTTTTGTCCGTGGGAGAGCTCAATAAAAACAAAAATCATCAGGTCATCATAAGAGCAATAGCTCATTTGAATGATGGAAATATTCACTATGTGATAGCCGGTAACGGACCTCTCAGAGAAGAGCTTGAGAAGCTTGCCAAAAAGCTTGGTGTTGAAAATCAAGTTCATTTTTTGGGATACAGAAGAGACATACCTAATCTTTTCAAGGCGGTTGATTTGCTCGCATTCCCTTCTTTGAGAGAGGGCTTGGGTATGGCGTCCATTGAGGCTATGTCTGCCGGTTTGCCACTTGTTACTTCGAACAGGCACGGTATAAACGACTATTCCGAGGATGGAAAAACAGGCTTTAAGTATAATCCGAACGATTACGAAGGCTTTGCTAAGGGAATAAAAGCCATTGTTTATGATGAAGAGTTAAAAAGACAAATGGGTGAATATAATGCAAGACTGTCACAAAATTATACAGTTGAGGTTTCAATGGCAAAACTTAGCAAGATTTATGAGGAAGTGTTAGACAATGAGCAGTAAGGTTAGCATTATCGTTCCAATATACAATGCGAGTAAATATTTGGAGCAGTGCGCGGAGTCCTTGGTTAATCAGGACTATTCGAATATAGAAATTCTTTTAGTGGATGACGGCTCTACAGATAATAGCGGAGAGATATGCGATAGCTTGCAGAGGGATGACGATAGAATAAGAGTTATACACAAGGAAAACGGCGGAGCAGCCTCCGCACGTAATCTTGGAGTTAAGGAGGCTACCGGCGACTATGTGATGTTCATAGATGCGGACGATTGGTTTGAGCTTGATACGGTTAGCACCCTTGTTTCCCATATGGACGGGAACTGCTTGGATGTTGCCAGATTCAATTATGTTCGTGAGTTTGGTGATAGGAGCGTTGAAAAAAAGAACACATTTTTGGAAGAACGTGTGTATGAGGGGGAGGAATGCAAGAACCTTTGCAGACAGGTTTTAGGCTTGGTTGGCAAGGAACTATCTCATCCTGAAAATATGAATTTTTTAGCGTCGGTATGCTTCAATATTTACAGGCGCAATATATTGGTTGATAACGGCTTAAGCTTTACAGATATCAAGCTCATTGGTTCATTCGTTGACGGCTCATACAATTTTGAGGCGTTTATGTATGTAAAACGATTTGAATTTATCAACAGATATTTCTATCATTACAGAAAAACTAATAGTGGTGCAGCTACCGCAAACTACAGAAAAAACTATGTCGAGCGCCAAATGATAATGCTTGGCGGACTTGAACAAATAATTAACAAAAACGATTTGGGCGAGGACTTTAAACAAGCCTTTGTCAGCAGAGTGATGTATAATAGTATGGAAATGTGCTTTAATGCCTTACGAGGTAAGGAGGGCTTTTCCAAAAGATACAAGGAAGTTAAGAGCATTTTAAAGCACAAGGAGTTACATGCAACACGCAGGGAATTTAAGCTGAGTGGCCTTGGTGTTAAATGGAAGATATATTTCTTTTTCATCAAACACAGGTGGACGTTGCCAACATATTTGATGACATCACTTGTGTTGAAGTTAAAAAACAGAGGAGTATAAAATGAATTTACAGCCATTGGTTTCTATAGTTATTCCGTTATACAACGGAGCTAACTATGTGGAAGAGGCGCTTAAGTGTGCTATAAATCAAACATATCAAAATATTGAAGTAGTCGTTGTAAACGACGGATCTACCGATGAAGGAGCGGGCAAGGCAATTTGCGACAAATATGCCGAGAAAATAGTCTATTACGAAAAAGAAAATGGCGGGTGTGCTTCTGCGTTGAACCATGGCATAAGAATGGCAAAGGGAGAGTTTATTTCTTGGCTTTCTCATGACGATTTATATACACTCGACAAAGTGGAAAAGCAATTAAAGCTATATGAGAGCAACGAGCTTGATGTGGAGACAACAATAGTTTCAAATATAGGCACGCTAATTAACTCCAAGGGAGAAAAAATGTCTCACCCTGCTCGAAAGGCAACGGGATTTTATTCTTATGATAGGGCATTTGACTATATTTTATTTGGAAACTGTCCAAATGGTTGCGGACTTTTGATACCTAAGGTTATGTTTGAAAAGTATGGTTATTTTGATGAAAGCTTACGGTTTGTTTTGGACTGGAATTTATGGCTTAAATTTGCTTTGCAGGGCGCGAATTTTTTCTTAGACGATGAGGCGCTTGTTTTCAACAGGGTTCATTCATCACAGGTTACTGTAAAGCAAAAGGAGCTACACAAAACAGAAACGAACATAACGGTTGATCAGCTTTTTGAAATGATAAAAAGCGGCAACTATGATAGCGAATATGCGAAAAAATTATATTACTTCTCGTATTCAACTAAGCGAGGCAACACAAAGGCTATCAAGACATATTTGAAGGAACATAAAGTTAAGTATAGTGGAGTAGTAGCTTTTAAAAAAAGGGCAAAGATAGTGTTCGTTCGGTTTTTAAAGCGAGTTTATCACAAGATCAGAAGATGAGGCTTTGCAAAATTTTTGAAAGAAAGGTAAATTGAGAGTAGGATAATATGGCAGTTTTATTGTTTTTACCGGTTTCTATAATTGCTTTAAACTTTTTCAGCAACGAAAGCGTTGAGCAAGGTCGCCGAAGCAAGATGTTTATGGTTATCTCGGTAATTTTAATAACCTTTGTAATGGGTATGAGAAATATGGCAGCGGGAATGGATACCAAGATATACAGTGCAGCATTCGAGGCCGCCGCCGAATACGACTCTCTTCGGGAGTATCTTGATAGGTCTGATGTTTTTGAAAATGGCATACTTATGTCAGAACTTGGATTTAGTGTTTTTGTTTGGCTTCTGTCAAGAGTGTTTTCATATCACCGATATTTCCTGTTAGCAGTTTCTTTGTTGGTTTCTATCTGTGTCGGTAGATTTGTATGGAAAAATTCTTCCGACTCCTTAACTTCATTGATTGTGTTTGTATGCCTTGGTTCATTCCAGTTCTGTATGAGCGCCATCAGACAGTCCATGGCTATGGCGATATGTTTGCTCGCTTATGAGCACGTTAAAGCCAGAAATCCGATTAGGTTTGCGTTGATGGTGCTTTTGGCAATGCTATTTCATAAGAGCGCCATTGTGTTCTTTGCTGTTTATTTTGTTTACTACTTGAAGTTTAATTGGCGTTATCTGATAGCAACTGTCGGTGGTTTGGCGTTGTTTTTTGCATTTTCCAATGAAATAGCCACACTATACAACGAAATTATGCTTGAGGACTACGATACTGCTGAAACTTTTGAAAGTGGTGGCTTCTTTGTAATTTTGGTATATGCTTTGTGCATAGTTGCAGCGCTTATGTTTAACCGAAAGATGAGAGAGGATAAGCAACAGGCAATGCCATTTTATCTGTCTCTCATAGGCTTATCTGTGTATGTGTTGAGATTTTTTTCAGCGCAGATAATTGAAAGAATCAGTTATTATTTTGTTTTCTTTTTAATGATTTTGTTACCATCAACACTATCGCAGCTAAGACCGAGGGATAGACGTTTTGTAAGCATGCTGTTTGCAATTTTTGCCATGGCGCTTTATGCTTACCGAATATCGAAGGGTATTTTTTCGTTATACAAATTAACATGGTAAAAATAGGGAGAATATATGAGAGTTTTATGGATTGTTAATATGGTGCTACCGGATGTAGCAGCAGAATTAAATTTGAAAACCTCTGTTAGCGGAGGATGGCTTGTGGACTATGCAAACAGGTTATCCAAGATGCAGGATGTAGAGCTTGCCACAATGACATATGCCAACGTGGATAAAAACATAGACAAGCATGCCTGCAATATTCGTAACTTTATATTTGCTGGTGGCGGAAAGAGATTGCTATTGACATCTAAAAAGACATTGGCTGATTGCGAGTATGTAATCAACGAGTTCAAGCCTGACATTATACATATTCACGGCACGGAATATTCCATGGGCTATTCTATGCTAAAGGTGAATGAAAAATATAACATACCGGTTGTGCTTACAATTCAAGGCGTTTTAACGAGAATATCTGAGGAGTATTATGGTGGGTTGCCATTAGGGGAGCTTTTAAAGATGTCATCGCTCAAGGAATGGCTGAAGCTGAAAAACCCTATTTTTGCAAAGAAGCTGTTTAAGAAAAACGCTAAGCGAGAGCAAGAGGTTTTAAAGAAAGTCAAGTATGTGACAGGAAGAACCACTTGGGATAAAGCAACAATGCTTTCGATAAATAACAAACTTACATATTATCGCTTTAACTACAATTTGAGGAAAGAGTTTTATGAGGCTGATAAGTGGAGTTATGATCAAATGGAGCCACATACTGTGTATATGTGTGCGGCAGGATATCCGCTCAAGGGTATGCATATTATGATTAAAGCGATAAAGCTCGTTAAGGAGAAATTTCCTAATGTTAAGCTCTACGTTCCCGGAGGTAACTATAAGGATGGCAAGCCGGTTAATGTTAACGGCTATGAGCGATACATTTTACGAAAGATCAAGGAATATGGCATTGAGGAAAATGTACATTTTCTTGGGGGTAGAAGTGCAAAAGAGGTGGCTCAAATAGTTAGCAAGGTTAACGTTTGTGCCGTAAGCTCTGCTATGGAGGGAGCATCCGCAACAATTTGCGAAGCAATGATGCTTGGCACGCCATGCATCTGTACATATCGTGGCGGAATGACAGACCTTTTAAGAGATGGCGAGAGCGGATTTTATTATGATTTCCCTGAATACTCTGTTTTAGCCGAGAGAATATGCACATTATTCTCCGAGAGAAAGCTGTGTGAGCAATTTTCTGAAGCCACAAAAAAGGATGCAGCGGAGAGACACAATAGAGAAAAAAACATAGTACAATTAATTAGCATTTACAATGAAATCATAGACAAGGAGAAAGTGAATGAATAAATCAAACATTGATTTATCTGTGCTTATTATATTTTTTGCGCGTCCAAACACCTTGCAAGAGGTGTTTGATCGCGTAAAGGCTGCGCGCCCATCTAAGCTTTTTCTCTCCTGTGACGGGGCAAGAGAAGGCGTTGCAGGTGAAGCGGAGCGTGTTGCAGAGTGCAAAAAGATAGTTAGCGATATAGATTGGGAATGTGAGGTTTATACCAACTATTCCGAGGTTAATCTGGGCTGTGGCAAAGGACCTGAAAATGCAATAACATGGGCTTTCGAGCATACAGACAAGCTGGTGATATTAGAAGATGACTGCGTGCCTGACCCGAGCTTTTTCCCATATATGAAGGAGCTTCTTGATAAATATGAAAATGATACCCGAATTGGTATTATAAGCGGCTTTAATCATTTTAAGGATTGGAATGCAGGCGGCAACAGCTACTTCTTCACAAAACGAGGAGCAACTCTTGGCTGGGGTACCTGGAAAAGAGTTTGGGATTCCTTTGACTTCCATGTGGACGGAATCACAGACCCATATTATAGATCGCTTATTGAAAAAGAGGTTTGCAATAAAAATGATTCGCGTAGCAGAGTAGCAAGCTGGGTGCGCGCTTCTCGCGAAACAAGAGAAAAAAAGGTTAACTATTGGGACGTGCAATTTGGTTTTGTTAAGTATTCGCAATCTTATCTTTGCATTGTTCCTAAGAGCAATATGATATATAACATAGGTGTGGGCCTCGGTTCAACCCATACCGAAAATGGACAGGTGGTTACTAATTGGAAAAAAGGACAGGTTCTGTTCATGCCAACTGCTGAGATGGAATTTCCGCTTGTACACCCAAAGTATATTATTTGCGACAGAAAATACGATGAGGATTGCTATAACAAAATACTTAAAAGAAGCTTCTTCAAAAAAATAAAGAGTAAGACGAAAAGGATTTTTAAAAAATGAAACAATATCGTACGGTTGACTTGTTCAAGTTTATATGCGCGCTCTTAATAATTGTTTTGCATACCGCTCCATTTGCTAGTTATAGCAAGGTGCTTACATTTGGATTGAGAAATATTGTGACAGTGGTGGCTGTTCCTTTCTTCTTTGTAGCAAGTGGATTCATTGCTTTTTCTAAGATTAATTCCTTGGAAACAGAATGCGAAAAGAACAAATATATGGTTAAGCACACTAAACGCTTAGTTTTGATGTATGTTATATGGAGCGCCATATATTTTGTGTTTGTTGTAACAAACTGGATTCAAAAAGGATTTAAAGGCATTTACATTTTAGAGTACATAAGAGATTTTTTCTTTGAGGGCAGTTTTTCCACCATTTGGTTTTTGCCGGCAGTATTAACCGCTACGCTTTTAGTGTTTTTCTTAAGAAAAAAGCTTTCATACAAAACTATTTTCCTAATAGCTATACCTTTCTATGTATTCACCCTGCTTGGTAGCTCATATTATGGTCTTATTGATAATGTTCCTGTAATTGGTGATATATACGACGCATACTATAGTTTTTTTGATACTATTAAAAACGGTGTTTGCTTTGGCTTTATATATGTTGCTCTCGGCGCATACATCGCACAAAACAAGGATAATATCAAAATAAAGAATTCACATTCAATTATAGCGATTGCTTTATGCTGGGTGCTTTTAGCAATTGAGGAGTTTGGAGTTGCTTATTTTGGATGGAATGATAAGGGCGTTGATACGGTTATAATGCTCGTTCCTATGAGCTTCTTTATGATGATATTGGCAATCAATCTTGAACTGCCCGGTAGCGATAAATTCTATTTAATGTGCAGAAAGTATAGTCTGCTTATGTTCTTGGTGCAAAGAATACCGCTCACCATTATAGATAGATTTATGGGCAACACCATAATTTCTACAAATTCCATAATTTATTTTGTGGTGGTTTTGGCGGCAACTATGCTTTTGTCATTTGCGATAATAAAGCTTTCCGAAAGGCTGAAGGCTTTAAAGTATTTATATTGAGGTTAATATGGAAGAAAAAGTTGAGTTAACGGAATTACAGGATTACGTATATGGTATATTCCGGGAGTTTGATAGAATTTGCCGAAAGCATAATTTAAAGTACACGTTAGAGGGCGGAAGCCTTTTGGGTGCGGTGAAATATCAAGGCTTCGTTCCTTGGGATGACGATATAGATATTGTTATGAAACGAGAAGAGTACGATAAGCTTTTGAAAATAGCTCCTCAAGAGCTTCACTCTGATTATTTTCTTCAAACCTATAATAACGTAAGAGAGTTTCCGCTAAACTACGCAAAGCTTTGTTATAACAAGTCTACAATTTATGACTATGACTATACTCATTTAAAGACAATGAACCACGGCATATTTATCGACATTTTTCCTGTTGATAATGTTATTCCGTCAAAGATGAAAAAGCAGCTTCATTTGATAGGCCTTTTGACAGGTGCAAGAAAAACCAAGCTGAAAATTAACTTCGGAAAAACTAGGTTTATAAAAAGAGTATTGTATAAAATAGTTTCCTTGCTTCCTATGAAAACCTTGTGTAATATGCTAAACAGGGCGTGCACAAAGTACAATGGTAAGGAAACCGGGTATTGCTACGAGGTGTGTAATTCAAATTCTAAGTTTGCCCCGTTACCATCTCATATATACGATAATTTGACCGAGCTGAAATTTAGGGATAGTATGTATATGGCAGTTAGCGAATACGATACATTTCTGAAGTCACGCTTTGGAGAAAACTATATGGACGAGCTTCCGCCGGAGGAGGCAAGAAAGCCATCTCATAATCAAAATATAATTATATACAAGGATACGGAGAATGAATAAGAGAACCGCAGGTGTTGTCCTTTCTTATTTACTAATTGTTATTGATATTGTTGTCGGTATTGTTTTCGTCCCCTTTTTGCTACACGGTCTTGGAGAGGATGAATACGGCCTTTACAAGCTGCTTTTCTCGACAGCATCATATTTATCGGTGCTTGACTTTGGAATAGGTGCAACAATAACAAGGTATATTGTAAAATTTAAAACAGAGGGTGAAAAGGAAAAGGAAGAGAACTTTGCAGCTATGGGACTTGTTATATATGCTGTCCTTTCTGCAATAGTAATAGTCTTAGCTATTGGAATAAACTTCTTTATTCCAAAAATGTACGTCAGCTCAATTTCTGCTTCGAAAATGGGATATGCGCGCATTTTGTTCCTGCTTATGTGTACAAACACAGCGGTCAATCTGTTTAACCACGCGTATAACGGGCTTTTGCACGCATATGAAAGCTTTGTATATACCAAAATTACAAATATTCTCAAGGTTCTGCTAAGGGTTGGTCTGATCATCCTCGGTGTTACTATGAAGCCATATGCTGTAGTTATAGTAATGGTTGATTTGTTGCTATCTGTTTCTATTCTTATAATGAATATTTTTTACACTCGATACAAATTAAAGTGTAGAATTAAATTACATAAATGGGATAAGCTTTTGGCAAAAGAGGCGCTTGTTTTTACAACAGCGATTCTTGCACAGTCTATTATAAATCAGTTTAACTCCAATGTTGATAATGTTGTCTTGGGCATATTTACCACCACCTCGGTGATAACTATGTATTCTATAGCTTTGCAGCTGTTTACTATGTATTCAAGCCTGTCAACGGCTGTATCTTCCATTTATTTGCCATCAATCAGCAAAGCGGTTTTCAAAGGCGAAAACGATGACGAAATAACAAGAAAAATAATAGAGCCCAGCCGAATTCAGTTGATGATATTAATGCTGGCTTTATCTGGATTTTTCCTTTTTGGCAAGGATTTTATCAGCTTGTGGGTTGGTAAGGATTATCTTGAGGCATATTTGATAGCAGGTGTACTTTTAACATCGTCTTCTATAGAGCTTTCACAAAACACAATGACGAGTGTTTTAAAGGCAAAAAATATTTTACATGGAAAAACGTTGATACTAGGCATTTCAACCTTGTTGAATGCCATCATAACAGTGATTTTGGTTCCGATGATAGGGGCTATTGGAGCTGCTATTGGTACTGCGTTTTCTATGATTTTTGGTTATGGATTGGCGCTTAACATTTATTATCAAAAGCGTGCCAAAATCAACATGAAAATGTACTACTTGCAAACATATAAGGGCGTTATTTTTGCTCTTCCTATTGCGTGTGTGATAGGATATTTTATTTCGCGCTTGATAGAGTGCAATAGCTATTTTGACTTTGCCTTAGAGGCGGGAATGTACGTTGTTATTTACGGTGTGCTGATGTTACTCATTGGTATGAATAAAAACGAAAAGAATAGAGTTTTCGGAATGGTCAAAAAGATTTTCGGCAAATTTATGAAGAAAAAAACATAAAGGTTGATTTAATATGAAGGTAGTTCAAATTAATTCTACGTGTGGTGCAGGTAGCACAGGCAAGATTTGCGTGGCTGTTAGCAAGCTGCTGACCGAGCGCGGTGTTGAAAACTACATATTGTACACGCATGGGCAGAGTGATTACCCATTGGGTATAAAATATGCTACAAGTAAATATTTGAAGCTACAGGCATTTAAGTCAAGGCTATTCGGAAATTACGGCTTCAACTCCCGCGGTGCTACAAAAAGGCTGATAAGTCATCTTGAGAGAATTTCTCCTGATGTTGTTCAGCTTCACAACATACACGGCCATGACTGCAATCTTGAAATGCTGTTTGCGTATTTCAAAAGGACAGGTGTAAAGGTTTATTGGACCCTGCACGATTGTTGGTCGTTTACAGGTTATTGCCCTTATTTTGATATGGCAAAGTGCGAAAAATGGTTGACACAGTGCCACAAATGTCAGCTTAAGGGAGAATACAGTTGGTTTTTTGACAAAAGCCGCAAGCTCTTTGAACGCAAGAAAAGAATATACGAAGGCGTGGATTTAACAATTATAGCTCCATCTGAATGGATTAAGCATTTGGCGTCTCAATCCATACTTAAAGAGCGTCCGTCGCTTCTCATTAACAACGGTATAGATTTGGATGTTTTCAAGCCAACAGAAAGTGACTTGAGGAAAAAATATGGCTTACAGGATAAGCACATAATATTGGGTGTTGCCTTTGACTGGGGCAAGCGCAAGGGACTTAGCGTTTTTAAGCGTTTGGCTGAACAGCTTGGCGATGATTACCAAATAATTATGGTTGGCACAAACGATTCTGTTGACAAAAAATTGCCAGAAAATATAATCAAGATACATAAAACGCACAACCAAGAGGAGCTGGCGCAGCTTTACACATTGGCGGATGTTTTGGTAAATCCTACACTTGAGGAGAATTATCCGTCTGTGAATATGGAGTCTATTGCCTGTGGCACTCCTGTTGTAACCTACAACACAGGAGGCAGCCCTGAAAGCTTAGATGAGTGTTCCGGTAGTGTCATTGAAAAGAACAATTTTGAAGCTCTTAAAAACGAGGTTGTTCGCATATGTAAAGAGCGTCCGTATTCTGTGGAGAATTGCCTGGCAAGAGCCAAAAGCTTTGCGTGGACGGACAAGTTTGCCGCATATTGCGATTTGTATCTTGAAAACAACAAATAGAGGTTTAATATGAAGGTTGTATTTCTTTCTAATTACTTTAACCACCATCAAAAGCCATTTTCAGATGCTATGTATAAAAGACTTGGTGATGACTATTTGTTTATTGAAACTGACGAAATGGGTGAATTTCGAAAAAAGCTTGGATATGAGATGGAGTCTTTGCCAAGCTATGTAATTCCAAAAGAAATTACAGACGCCAATGCAGATGAAATTAAAAAAATTATAAATGACGCGGACGTATTGATTACGGGCTCGGTAGAGGAAAAATATTTTAAGGAGCGTAAAAAACAGAAAAAATTGATTTTCAGATACTCCGAAAAGCTATTTAGGAAAGGCAGGGAGCCTTTAAAATACATACCACGATTTATAAGATATCAATGGCTGAACAGACAAAGGAATATCTACCTTTTAAGTGTTGGCAAGTTTGCTGCCAAGGATTACAGAAAACTCGGACTGTTCAGGAAAAAAGCTTTTAAATGGGCGTATTTCCCGGCTACAGTTAAATATGATAATATAGATGAGCTAATTTCTCGAAAAAAAGAGCATTCTATTCTATGGGTTGGCAGATTTTTGAAGCTAAAGCATCCTGAGGTTTGCTACGAAATAGCAAGGCGACTAAAGGATGACGGATACAGCTTTACCATAGATTTAATAGGTACTATCAAGCGTCCCGAGACGTTGAATGAATGGGCGGAGCGGATGGACGTTGTGTAAGAAGTCAAATGCTTGGGTGCTATGAAGCCGGAAGAGGTAAGAGCGCATATGGAAAAGTCCGAAATGCTTTTGTTTACGTCTGACGAAAAAGAGGGCTGGGGCGCTGTTGTAAATGAGGCTATGAATAGCGCGTGTGTTGTGTTTGCAAGTGATGCGGCGGGCGCAACAAGCTATCTCATAGAGGATGGAGTCAATGGCTTCAGCTATAAAAGCGGGAATATTGATGAGCTTTATTCAAAGGTGAAGCGTATTTTTGATGACAAGGATTTGAGTAAGTCGTTGTCCAAGAGAGCTTACGAAACCATGTGTAACCAGTGGGATGCCGATGTTGTAGCGGAGCGATTTATCGCATTGGCAAACAGCATATTAAATAAAGAAAGCACCGATCTTTTTAAAGATGGACCGTGCAGTCCCGCTTAAGTTAGTATGGAATGAGTCATATGCTTTGTTATAGGCTTTTAGTCACATAAAAAAGAAAAGAAATAAATATGAATGTTAGAGATTTGTTATTAACTCTTATAAGGTGCGCGATTAAGGGCGAGACGCTGGATGTAGATGAAGTTAAGGGAGCATCGAGTGAAGAAAAAATGGCGGTTCTTTACAAGGTTGCAAAGAGTCATGATGTGGCACACCTTGTATGCTATGCTCTTGAAAAAAGCGGTATTATTTTTGAAAATAGCGACACGTGGCAGGCTTTTTTAAAGGAAAAAGATGAAGCTATTCTTCGCTATGAAATGATGAAGGCAGATACTTTGGAGATTTGTGCGTGCTTTGACAAAAATGAGATAGACTACATCCTCCTAAAGGGCGCAGTTGTACGCAATTATTACCCCGAGCCTTGGATGAGGACAAGCTGTGACATTGATGTTCTTGTTCGACCAAAGGATTTGACAAGGGCAAGGGATATTTTGAAAGAGCAGCTAAATTATCGAGTTGAATCGGCTATTACTTATCACGATATTTCCTTGTATTCCCCATTTGGAATGCATCTCGAATTGCACCATAGTATTAAAGAGAATAATGAAAAATATGATAAAATCCTTGAGGATGTGTGGGAGTTTTCCCATCCGACGAGCCCGCAAGGACAAAAACATGAGCAAGAAAAAACGCATTTGCTATTTCATATGATAGCTCATACGGCGTACCATTTTGCAACAGGTGGATGTGGCATGCGCTCGGTCTTGGATATATGGCTTTTACGTCGGCGCGCCGAGCTTGATCACCAAGCGCTTAATTCTTTGCTGGAGAAAAGCGGACTTTTGTTGTTTTATTCTAAGCTGTCGGAGCTTGGTGAATATTGGTTTGGCGAACAAAAATCTGCTTGTGAGCTTGTGTTGAAAATGGAAAAGTACATCTTGATAGGCGGAGCATACGGTACAGCAGAGCAAGGCATAGCCTTCAAAAGTGCAAAAAAAGGTAGCCGACTGAAGTATTTTTGGCACAGAGTTTTTTTGCCATATGAGAGCCTTGCCATTTTGTATCCAACTATAAAAAAACACAAAATATTAACTCCGTTTTGTCAAATAGCAAGATGGTTTGGAGTGATTTTCAAATCAAAGAAAATTGCAAATGAAATGAAAAGGATAGCCTCGGCAGACAGAGGGCAGATTGAAAATATCAGCACTATGTTAGACGAGCTTGGCTTATAGAAAGGAAAAACAATGCTATCAGTGTTTGAAAAAGGAATAGTTGAGCTAATCAAATGCGCGTTAAACGGGGACGCTCCCAAGCTTGATGATGGATTTGATTTTGATGTAGCATATGCCTTTTCCCAAGAAAGGCAAATAACACCAATCCTTTATTACGGTGCGGTTAATCTTCCCGGATTTATGGATAATATAGTGGGAAAGAAGTTTTTCAAGTCAACAATGAATATGAGCTTTTTCTGCGCTGAGCAGGGTGACCTTATCAAGCGCGTGGGTGAAGCGTTTAAGAAAAATAAGATTCAGCACTTGATGGTTAAGGGCACAATTTTGCGTGACTTATACCCTTACCCGGAAATGAGACTTATGAGCGATGCCGATATCCTTATCAAGGAAGAGGAATACGCTAAAATCAAGCCCATAATGCAAGAGCTTGGCTTCGTAGAGCAATACGAAAGTGATCACGAGCTTGTTTGGAAAAAGAATGACTTTACCATAGAGCTCCACAAGCGATTGGTTCCGTCCTACAATAAGGATTATTACGAATATTTTGGCGACGGATGGAAATTAGCCACACGCATTGATGAAAGCACGGGCGAGTGCTTTATGACTGATGAGGACAATTTCATCTACAATTTTGTTCATTATGCAATACACTACAGGAACGGTGGAATCGGTGTCAAGCACGTGACCGATTTCTATGTAATTTTGAACAAAAACCCATCGCTCGATTTTGCGTACATAGAAGCAGAGCTTGAAAAGCTTCAGCTTCTTGAGTTTTGGAAAAACACAAAAAAATTGCTTGACGTGTGGTTTGATTCGGTTGAGGCTGATGAAATCACAGACCTTATGACAAAGACAATTTTTAATAGTGGCGCATACGGCACACAAGAGGGCAGAATTAATGCTGAGGCACTACGCGCTGGCAATGATGGAAAAAATGCAAAGAAAAAAAGAATAATCTCCTTGATTTTCCCATCTTATGCTAATATGAAATTGAAGTATAAGGTTCTAAAAAAAGCACCGATTTTATTGCCTATTATGTGGGTGGTGCGCTGGTTTGAGGCGATATTTACTCCGTCTAAGGTAAAAAATAGAAAAAAACAGCTTGATATGCTAAGCCAAGATGGGGTTAATCGCTATCAAAACGAGCTTAATCTTGTTGGCTTGGATTTCAATTTTGAAGAAAAATAAAATTTAAAGGAGGCACAAATATGGAAGACAAAACACCTAAGAAAATAACGGTTTTTAAAATTATCGGCACAGCTCTTTACGGACTTACTACTGTTTTGATGGCAATTTTGCTTATTGCATCTATTCCAGAGAATGACGGTTTGGATAAGTTTGGTTATCTTTTGGTGGTGCTTGTTTTTTGCCTGTGCGCTCTTGTGCCTTATATTGCAACCACTGTTATGGGAATTCTTGGCTTGATATTCAATAAAAATCAAGTGCCAAAGGAAAGGCAAAGGGGCAACAAAATATATTTTATTTTGATGACTGCTTTGCCACTTGGAACTGATTTGTTATTCTTTAGCACCATATTTTTGTTGGGGGACTAAATGAAAGAGAAAAGAAAGAAGTTTTGGGGCGAATTTAAAACCTTTATTGCCAAGGGTAATGTTGTTGATTTAGCCGTTGCCCTGGTAATTGGTACTGCCTTTAATAAAATTGTATCTCAGCTTGTGGACAGCTTTATCACGCCCTTGATTGGTATTGTGTTAGGCGGCTTTAGCCTGAATGACTGGAAATGGGTTTATAAGGAAGCGGTTCTTGCTGAGGACGGTGAAACCGTGCTGGAAGCGGAAATTGCCTTCTCCTACGGCACATTTTTGCAGACGGTCATAGATTTTCTTATAATTGCCTTGACTGTCTTTATAGTTGTAAAGCTATACACAAGAATCAAAAACAGAATTGAGGAAGAGGCGCAACGTCTTAATGATGCCTTGAATCCCGACGAGGTTGAAGCGCGCAAAAAAGCCGAAGAAGAGGCTCGCCAAAAGGAAGAGCTAGCAAAGAAGCTGGAAGAGGAGCGCCTAGCCGAAATTGAACGCTTGAAGCAGGAAAAGGAAGAAGCACAAAGAGATTATTTTTTGAAGCAGCAGGAGCTTCTTACCCAAATTCGCGATGCTTTGAACAAATAAAACAAAACGGTGTTGCAAGCGCAACACCATTTGTTTTTTTGTATTTTTGTGGACCCTGTGTGCGAAATTAGGGGTGCAAGCTCTCCTTGGCCTCCACTTGTGAGGGCGACCGCAACGCACAAATAAATAACCACCGCCTAAGCAAGTTAAGCGGTGGAAGGGTAGTTGTGATAAATTGAATTTACGGTCTTAATCCCATTCCACCCTCAAGAGTGATGGTTTCACCGTTCATAAACTTAAAGTCAGGGGATGCAAGCTGAACGCAAGCTCTGCCGATTTCTGTTTCGGGGTCGCCAAAGTGACCTGCAGGTGGCATTTTTACGTTAGCCTTGAACGCGTCAGGGTATGCTTTTTCAAAGTTTTCAAGCTGAGCAGTCCAAGCGAGAGGACAAACGATATTTGTGTTAATTCCGTCCTTTGCCCACTCTGTTGCCGCAACTCTGGAAAGACCGCGAATACCTTCCTTAGCTGCCGCATATGAGCATTGACCGTAGTTGCCGAAAAGACCTGCGCCTGAGGCAAAGTTAATAATAGAACCCTTTGTTTCCTTGAGATAAGGGTAGCAAGCCTTCATATAGTAGAAGGTAGCATAAAGACCTGAATACATAGCAAGGTTGAATTGCTCTGTGGTGTGGTCCTGAATAGTCACACCCGAGGCGGAAGCCTGCGCGTTGTTAATCAGCACGTCAATTCTGCCAAATTCCTCAAAAGCCTTTTCTGCAACACCCTTGGCAATAGATTCATTGTCCTGTCCCTCAGAAATGTCCGCCTGCAAAGCAAGCACCTTAATGCCGTAAAGTCTTTCAAGCTCTTCCTTTGCTTTTTCAAGCTTTTGAACGTTTCTACCTGTGATAACTAAATTGCAGCCTTCCTTGGCATAAGCGGTAGCTATGCCGTAGCCGATAGAGCCACATCTGCCGTCGGAAAGAGCAGCATATCCTGCACCTGTAATAATAGCTGTTTTATCTTTTAAAAAACTCATAATTAATCTCCTTTTGTTGATTAATTATAGTATAACACGAAATTTGCCCGTTGTAAATAATTATTGATTTAAATATAATTAAAATAAATCTTGACAATCAAATAGAAATGTGCTAAAATACAAAAGCATATTGGGATGTAGCCAAGCGGTAAGGCACCAGACTTTGACTCTGGCATTTCGATGGTTCGAACCCATCCATCCCAGCCAAAAATAACCTAATTTGAACCACTTGGTCAAATTAGGTTATTTTTTATCCAAGTCGAAGGCTTGGTATATCATCACGCGAAGTGTGCACATCATCGCCTTAGGCGTATATCATCACGCTCTGCGTGTATTGCTTCGACTTGATGATATACAATTTCTGCGAAATTGGTGATATACAAAACTTTGTTTTGATGATATACAATGCTTCGCATTGATTTCGGTTCAAATTACAAACAAAACGCCAAGCCAACAGAAAAGCCACTCCATACGGGGTGGCTTTTCTGTTGGCTGGGATGGCGCGTTCGACCATATTTGTGTTGCACGCAACACAAATATGGTTCGCTCTTTTGCCAAAGGTGTGGTCAGTTCGTTTTCTGTAAGGAAAATGTAGCCCTTTGGATTGTTGATTTTTATTGAAATGGCAGCTTTGCTGTGCTATAATTGAATTAATAATATACTTTCGGGAGAAAAAGCGTGAGAAACATATTTTTAATAGGCGATTCCATAAGATTTGGGGCGCAGAGCAATCCTGATTACAATACGGCAGACAGTCCCGGATATGGGGTTTATGTAGAGCAAATGTTAAAGGGACAGGCAAATGTTTATATGCCAAACGATAATTGCCGCTTTGCGCAATATACCTTGCGCTATCTATATGATTGGACAAAGGAGCTTGACCCTGTCAAAATTGATGTTGTGCATTGGAACAACGGTCTTTGGGATGTTCTGCGTATAAATGGAGATGAGCCGCTTACCCCCCTTGACGTGTATGAAAAAATGCTTTGTCGCGTATGCGATATGATAAGAAGGATTTTTCCAAATGCTAAAATCATTTTTGCCTTGTCCACGGCGGTTGTAGAGGAATGGGCGCGCCCTGACTTTAAGCGCTACAACTCCGACATTGAAAAATACAATGAGGCGGCAAAGCGCGTGCTTAGCCAAAAGGGCGTTATCATTAACGACCTATATTCAATCAGCGCCGCTTTTGATAAGAACTTGCACGCAGACTGGGTACACTTTAACGACGAGGGCTCACAAATCCTTGCCCGCGCGGTTTGCAAAAAAATACTTTCGGTATAAGGGGAATTATATGTGGAACGGTAAGAAAAAGGCGGTTACCTTTAGCTTTGATGACGGAGTAACGCAAGATATTCGGCTTATAGAAATGTTTAACAAATACGGTCTTAAGGGCACATTCAATTTGAACTCTGGCTTTTTGGGACTTGATGGCACACTTGACAGAAACGGAAGAACAGTGCGCCACGATAAAATAGCAGCGGATAAAATCAAAGAGGTGTATGCAGGTCACGAGGTGGCGGTGCATACTCTTACACACCCAAATCTGACAGAACTTGACGAAAAGGAAATTATCCGTCAGGTTGAAGAGGACAGATTGCGCTTGTCGGAAATTTGCGGCTACGAGGTGGTGGGCATGGCTTACCCTTGCGGCGGCGTGAATAATGACGACAGGGTAGCGGAAATCATTAAAAACAACACAGGCGTGCGTTATGCGCGAGGTCTTGACTCCACATATGGATTTGAGCCACAGGAGAACCTCTTGCGCTTCAAGCCAACGGTTTATTATATTGAAGACTGTCTTGACAGGGTGGTTGACGAATTTTTAGCCTTGGATGCAAGCGAGCCGTCACTCCTTTACATATGGGGGCACTCCTACGAAATGGATGCTGAATATATAAGCTGGGAAAAGTTTGAAGAGGTTTGCAAAAGGCTATCACACCGCGACGACATATTCTACGGAACTAACAAGGAAGTATTACTGTAAATAAGGAGAAGGAAAATGAAGGACTATAAAAATGTGGTGATTTTTGATCATCCGCTTATCAGACATAAAATTGCAATTTTGCGTGACGAGCGCACAAGCATGAAGGAATTCCGCGAGCTGGTAGAGGAAATTACCACCCTGATGACCTATGAAAGCTTAAAGGACGGTGTTCCCACAGTTGAAATCGAGGTAAAAACTCCTCTTGAGGTCTGCAAGCAAAAAGTAGTTAAGGACAATGCCATAGCCATTGTTCCTATTTTGCGCGCAGGACTTGGTATGGTAAATGGCGTGCACGTTTTGTTTCCATCTGCAAGGGTGGGTCATATTGGTATGTGCCGAAATGAAGAAACATTAGAGCCTGACACCTATTATTGCAAGCTGCCCGACGGAATTGAAGATAAGCTGGTTTTAATAGTTGACCCTATGCTGGCAACAGGCGGCAGCGCTTGTGATGCTATTGCGCTTTTGAAGGAGAGGGGCTGCAAAAACATCAAATTGATGTCCATTATCGGTGCGCCTGAGGGTGTTTCCAAGGTTGCCGAGGCTCATCCCGATGTTGATATTTATGTATCCACTCTTGACAGATGCTTGAATGAGAACGGCTACATTTTGCCGGGTCTTGGTGATGCGGGGGATCGTCTGTTCGGAACCAAATAAATCAAATGGGCTGACACATTAACAACAAAAAATCAGGAATTTTTCGAAAATTCCTGTTTTTTTGTCGTATATTTGCTGATTTCTTTGTAAGATAAAGGGTAGTTAATGTGTCAGCCCATTTGGTTTTACAATTGAAATTAACAATACTTCAAAATTATTTATTATTATATTTACTAATCAAAATAAATGTGCTATAATTTAGGAAAACAGTGCCAAAACGAGGCACAAGGACCGCAGAGGAGAAAATATGTACGACGTAGCGATTATAGGAGCAGGAATTATAGGCGGTATGATAGCCAGAGAGCTATCATTTTACAGGCTGAAGGTATGCATACTGGAAAAGGAAAATGATGTTGCTATGGGAGCAACAAAGGCGAA
>JAZQWO010000019.1:0-44679 GCA_045632405.1 Eubacteriales bacterium
TCGACCCCTACAACGAGGAGCGGCACCTGAATGACCATTCGGGGAATGGTTGAGATACGACTGACCGAAGCCCGCAGGCTGAGAACCAGTCCCGTTTCTAGCACCCGTAATTTGCGGGTCGCCGAGGGCGTCGACCCCTACAACGAGGAGCGGCACCTGAATGACCATTCGGGGAATGGTTGAGATACGACTGACCGAAGCCCGCAGGCTGAGAACCAGTCCCGTTTCTCGCGTCAAATAATTTGCGGGTCATTGAGGTAAATTCTCGCCCTAATTATATTTACAAATTCAAATCTGCAATTAATACGTTATTTTTCAGATACCTTTTGATTGATTAATTCAAAAATCTTTTTATCATTTTTGCTCTTGTGAAGAGTGAATTTTCCTATAGTTGTATGCAATACTATTTTATTGTTGTATTCTACTTCAGTGATATTCTCATAATTGACATTGAACCCAGCGTTGTATCCCAGATATTTAACCCCATTTTCGTATATCTCAATATATTTATGCTCGTTATTCACTAAAGCGACAATCAATATTATTAAAGCAACCAATAGTGAACTGCCAAGTCCAAAAATCAAGTAGAATCCCCATTTCATTTGTGGATTGAAAAGTTGAATTGATAGAATTAGTAAATTATACAAAAACAACATAGGAATTGAAATTTTAAATACATCACTAAAATCGTTAAGCTTTTTATACTTGTATGAATAAATTAGCTTGCCGTAATCGTATTCTTCTTCCTCAAAAAAGTCATCAAAGGGATAGCTGTCAAAAATAAAGCCTTGATTCTCACATTCTTCCTTAAATTTAAAAATCTTTGGATCTGCCCTTTCATATTTCCCTATACATTGACGGAAACAATATACTATATCTCCACTGAAAATAAAGACTTGCTGCATAGTTTCATCATCTTGTAAGTATCCCAAAACATTTCTTTCGTTAAAATCAAGAATATTGTTATTGGCTTTGTTGACTTTTATTTCTTGGTTGTCATATCTTATAGTTAATTCATAATTATCTACTGTATAGTCAAATTTTCTTAGAGGGATTCGTTTTTCAAACAGTGGCTTGAATTGTATTTCTCTTGTTTTTAATATGCTTTCTTTGCTGTGACTCATAGGACTTGCTGAAAAAGAAACTATGCCATCATTGTCGATATCCATATAACAATGATAGAATTCACATCCAACGCGTAAATCGTTTTCAATAATTCCTTTACACCTTAAAACAACAAGCGACCCCCATGTTGTATCAAAAAGAATTTCAAGTGTATCGTTTTTTTCTTTCATTGCTAAAATATAGCCATCGTGAAACGAACCGGTATTAAATTCTAATGCTTCAAGATCTGCCTTAGATGTTACCGTTGTGTATTCTTGAGGTTTCATTTGTGTTAATATTTTTTGAGCTTCTTCTAACATTTCAGGAGTATACTTTTTACGCTTTATTGTCTTGAAAATGTTTCTATCATTCCAATATGACTTAAACCTATTTTCGTTTATGGAAAAACTGTCAGTATTATAATCCATAAAAAGAATATTATAACTGATATCTTTGAAAATAGTTAGAACTATTAACTGTGAAAAGGAGCTATCGAACACAACAGCTTTACAATCGTTCACTTTCATAGAAACCGCAAAAACAGGGGAATAATAAACGATATTATTGTGCATTATTTTAGCAATCATACTACGTTATCTCCTTGAACAATATATTGTTAACAATCGTTTCCTTGCAACTATTATACAACATATCGAAAAAATATGCAATAATTATGTTTTTGCGCCGTGGCGTTTTGTACTTAAAAATAATATCGGGTTCGTACATTCACACCTCATTAGCGCACCAACAAAAAAATATGCACATAACGTTTTACAAAAAACGCATCTGAACAACCCAAAATTCAGATGCGCTTTTATTTTTAATTGTTGTTTTCGATATCGTTGCTTGCGTCGATTGACTCTGTTGTGCCAATGGATGCGTCTGTATCCTCAGTGTCTGTTGTATCAGAGGTATCTGTTACTTCAGAATCGTTTGTGCTGTTGTTTGTTGTAGATGACGCAGGTTCCTTGTCCTCTGTGTCAGCCTTGCCTGAAGAGCTTGTTGGTGCCTTTGTTGATGATGTTGGAGCCTTTGTTGATGATGTGCTGTGGTCGTGGTCATGCTCCGCTACGCAGCTTTCGCAGCCGGAAATAATCATTGCTACTGCACTTGCTACCATAAGAAGGGCAAGAATAATTACAACTATTCTTACCGCAATAGTAGTTCCTTGGGTTTTTTGCTTTCTTGGTTTGTTGTTCTGTGCCATTTTGAATATTCTCCTAATTTATTTAATCTTAATTTGTTTGTCATCAAGCATCAAAACGCCTGTTGCGGGGATTTTGATTTTTCTATAATGAGAATTAGCCTCTGGATATTTCTCCTCATAGTTTTGTAATACTTGGGTTATTTTTTGATTTTTCTTCAAATTCATTGCAAAGACAACTGTGCCTATTGACGTTCTTGTCGTTTTAATTGGAATCAAGGACGGTCTTATAAGGATTGCCTTTTGCTCTGAGTTTATAAGCATAATGTAGTTGTCGTTTTCCTCAAAAATGATGCTTGCCACAGGAGATGCATCCGAATATGCCTTTTTGAGCTTTTTGCGGTTACCCTGTGTGGCGTATTGATCCATTGGGACTCTGACTGCTTTTCCGTTTTCATAGAAGAATATCACTCTGTGCTCTTCTGTCAGTATCGGATTTATCTTCATAGCGATAACGTGCTCTTCGGGGTCAAAGTTCAGCTTCTTCGGTACATAAATACCGCTTTCCGATGCCTTTGTAAGCTCGAAATCAGACATTTTTGCAAAGTAAAGCTGTGCCTTATCAGTGAAGAAAATCATTTCATCTCTGTTGCTGACCTCGCACTCAAGAATAATTTCGTCACCCTCTTTTAGCTTTTGCTCCGCGTTACCGCGCAGTGACTGCTGTGTAATTTTCTTTAAATAGCCATCCTTTGTAAAGAACAGGAATGCTTGATAGTCCTCAATCATCATTTCCTTATCAAAAGTCTTAATATCTGTTGCCTCTATTACGTCTGTGCGCCTTGGCTGACCGTACTTTTTCTTAATTGCTGTTAGCTGCTTAATGATATAATGCTTCATTTTTATATCATCCTCTAAAAGATCGGTAAGCTCTGCAATTTCAAGATCCAACGCCTTAATTTCCTCAATTCGGTTGGCTATATACTCACGGTTAAGGTGGCGCAATTTAATCTCAGCAATATACTCTGCCTGCTCCTTGTCAACATCGAAGCCTACCATCAGGTTAGGAACAACGTCACAGTCCTTTTCCGTATCTCGCACTATTCTTACCGCCTTGTCAATATCAAGGAGTATTTTTCTAAGTCCGCGAAGCAGATGTCTTTTTGACTTTTTCTTGTCAAGGTCAAAGGCAAACTCGCGGCGCAGGCATCCTGTTCTGAATCTTATCCATTCAACAAGAATTTCCTTAACGCCAAGCTGCTTCGGCACACCGTCAATGAGCACATTGAAGTTGCAAGCAAAGCTATCCTCAAGGGGTGTGAATTTATAAAGCTTTTGCATAACGGAGTCGGGGTCTGTGCCCTTCTTCAAATCTATCGCTAGCTTAAAGCCGTCCTTGTCAATTTCGTCTCGCACCTCAGTGATTTCCTTAACCTTACCCTCTTTTACCATGTCAAGGATGTCCTTCTTAATAGCCTCAATTGATGTGGAGTATGGAATTTCAATTACCTCAATGCAGTTTTCCTGCTCGTCATAAACGTATTTAGCGCGGATTTTAACAGGTCCCTTGCCTGTTTCATAAACCTTTTTCATTTGCTCTCTTTCATACACTACGGAGCCGCCGCCAGGAAAGTCGGGAGCTACCATAATATCAAGGAGCTTGTCCACATCTATGCGAGGCGCACGAAGAATAGCAATAGTTGCATCGCAAACCTCTGCAAGGTTGAATGAGCAAATTGATGAAGCAAGACCAACCGCAATGCCGAGGTTTGGAGAAACAAGCACGTTAGGGAAGGATGTAGGAAGCAAGCGCGGCTCCTTCATTGTACTGTCATAGTTATCTACCATTTCCACCGCATTTTTATCAATGCCGCCAAAAATCTCTTGGCAGAACGGGTCTAATTTCGCTTCTGTATATCTTGATGCGGCAAATGCCATATCACGGCTGTACTGCTTACCAAATGAGCCCTTGGAGTCAACAAATGGGTGAAGCAAGGATGCGTTACCTCTTGTAAGACGCACCATGGTTTCATATATTGCCATATCGCCGTGGGGGTTCAGCTTCATAGTTTCGCCCACAATGTTGGCGCTTTTGGTTCTGTGTCCGTTCATCAAGCCCATTTTATACATAGTATAAAGAAGCTTTCTGTGTGATGGCTTGAAGCCGTCAATTTCGGGAATAGCACGGGACACCATAACGCTCACTGCATATGGCATATAGTTAGATTCGATAGTTTCAGTTATGGGCTGATAAATTGGTTCGCTTTCAACGTAGCTTTCTTTTCTTATCTGCTTTTTCTTAGCCTTCGCCATTCAAACCTCCTATTATTCGGTGCGCACAGGCACGTATCATTCTGTTATACATTGCTAAGGACTCTCCACCGTCAGACGGTAAATGAGCATAGATTGTATCTACACCCAGCTTGTCCGCCTCACGCAAGAGGTTAAACAAGCGCTTTGTTTGAGTCTTAACGTCATCCCTTTTGCCAACAGGCAACAGGTTTTTATTTTCCAAAAGCAAAATTTCCTCATCATAGCACATAATGGCGCATTTTTCGGTTCTTTGCTTTTCATTTGCGAATTTAATAAAATCAATATGTAGGTCGTCCACTAAGTATAGGCTTGCCTTTGGAGCATAATGCTTATACTTCATGCCCGGGGACAAGGGTGTTTCTCCTGCCTTCAATTCCTCTTTTACCGCATTTGCAATGCTGACATTTGGAGAAACCTCGCCAAGCATTTCCACAGTTACAGCACCTGGACGGAGCAGAATAATTTCCTCATTTGTTATTTTAACAACTGTCGATTCCACGCCAACATCACACTCGCCGCCGTCAAGAATGAGAGGAATTTTCCCATCCATATCGTCAAAAACGTGCTGTGCGGTTGTGGGGCTTGGCTTGCCTGAGGAATTTGCGCTTGGGGCGGCAATTGGTATGCCCGCAATTTTGATAAGCGCGTTTGCCACAGGGTGGGCAGGGCATCTGATAGCCACGCTATCAAGCCCTGCTGTCACCTCTTTGGGAATAACTTCTTTTTTTGGTAAAATAATTGTCAAGGGTCCCGGCATAAATTTTTCTGCTAGCTTATAGTATAATTCGTTGGTAACGGCAATTTTTTCGGCATCATTTGGCTTGTGTATATGAACAATCAATGGGTTGTCAGAGGGTCTGCCCTTAGCCTTAAAGATGTTAAGGCAGGCATCCTTATCAAGAGCGTTTGCGCCCAAGCCATATACAGTTTCCGTAGGAATAGCAACAAGCTCGCCGTTTTGCAAAAGCGCGGCGGCTTTTTTCAGTATATCTGTGCTACTCTCATTTACCAAAAAAACTTCCGTTATCATTTTATTATTCCTGTGTACCCTTTAATTTTTCTGCCGCGTCGGCAGTTGCAAGCTTGTCAAGCATCTCTCCAATGTCGCCATTCAAAAAGGCTTCAAGGGAGTAAATTGTATAGCCTATTCTGTGGTCGGTAACACGGCTTTGCTGATAGTTATAGGTTCTTATCTTTTCACTTCTGTCACCTGTACCAACCTGGCTCTTACGCTCGGATGCTATTTTATCATTCTGCTCTCTGACCTTAATGTCATAGAGCTTTGTTCTTAAAATTTTGAATGCCTTGTCCTTATTTTTGAACTGGCTGCGCTCGTCCTGACATTCAACCACAATGCCTGTGGGCTTGTGAATAAGACGGATTGCGCTCTCGGTCTTGTTGACGTGCTGTCCGCCTGCGCCGCTTGACTTGCAGGTTTCAACAATAACGTCGCCCATATTGAGCTCAACCTCAACATCCTCCGCCTCAGGTAAAACTGCAACGGTTGCTGTTGATGTTTGCACTCTGCCCTGCGCCTCGGTTTCGGGAACTCTTTGAACACGGTGAACACCGCTTTCAAATTTAAAGCGAGAGTACGCGCCCTCTCCAGAAATCATAAAGGTAACCTCCTTGAAGCCCTTCAATCCCGTTTCATTAGCGCCTGTCAGCTCAAATTTGAAGCCGTTTGCCTGTGCATACATAGAGTACATACGGTAAAGATCATAGGCAAACAATGCCGCCTCCTCGCCGCCTGCACCGGCACGGATTTCGACCACTACGTTTTTGTCGTCATTAGGGTCCTTGGGGATGAGCAAAAATTTAAGCTCCTCTTCAATAACGCCTATTCTTTCCTTGCATTCCTTAAATTCCTCAAGGGCAAGGTCATACATTTCACCGCTTTCCTCCTCCATCAAGAGCTTTGCGCCCTCCAAGTCGTCAGCGGTTTTCTTATATTCACGGTACTTTTCAATAACAGGGGTAAGATTTTTATACTCCTTCATAAGCTTGGTAAATTCCTGTTGGTTAGCAACGGTTTCGGGATTTGCAAGCTCCTCTTCGAGAGTTAAAAATCTTTTTTCTGCCTCGTTTAATTTATTGAACATATATTTTCCTTATTTCTTCTTTACAATGTGGAGTGCGAAGCCGCAAACCTCTTCCTTAAGATAGCAAATTGTAAGGTTGCCCTTTGCGTCATACTTTGCAGTTTCCTCGTTAAACTCAATGCCCATTCTTTCAAGATAAGCGCGAGCTCTATCCGGGAAGTTTGTAGCAATAGCAATATGACCGTGCTTGCCAAGGTACTGAGAATGCATAAACTCAAACTCTGTGCCTGCAAATGTAGAGGAATTGCCAATCTTGCAGTCAAGACCGAACATAGCGCAAATGATTTTAGCGCCCGCCTGTGCTTCCTTGTCATTTTCACAGTTGATACCAACGTGAACCAGCTTGAAGCCAAGCATCTTCATAACTGCGTTTCTTGTAAGACGTGTAATTTCCTCAAAGTTGCCCGCATCAATGAGTGCATCTTTAACCATGAAGCTACCGCCGCAAGCGATAATCTTGCCGAAGGAGAGATAATCGAGCATATTGTCCTCGTTAATGCCGCCTGTTGGCATAAACTGAATCTGCTGATATGGAGCAGCCATAGACTTAATCATATTAATGCCGCCTGCTGCCTCTGCCGGGAAGAACTTAACTGCGCTAAGACCCATTTCAATAGCCTGTTCAACCTCAGATGGAGTTGCACAGCCGGGAAGCACAGGAACGCCTCTTTCAAGACAGTGCTTAACAACGCGTGGGTTGAAGCCAGGGGAAACGATAAACTTAGAGCCTGCCGCAATTGCCTCGTCTGCCTGCTCAGGTGTCAAAACTGTACCTGCGCCAACGAGCATATCGGGCATTTCCTTTGTAATCCTTGCAATTGCTTCCTTTGCGCAAGCGGTTCTGAATGTGATTTCAGCACAGTTAAGACCGCCGTCTGCCAAAGCCTTTGCAAGAGGAACTGCATTGTTTACGTCTGTGATTTTAATAACAGGCACTAAGCCATAGTTATGTAATTCCTTGATAATATCCATTTTGAAGTCCTCGCTTACTTATTACTTGCAGAATGCAACAAATGCCTTGTGTGTTTCGTAAAGGTCGTTCTTTGCAATAACCTCAAGTGGTGCGTGCATAGAAAGAACAGGAACGCCTAAGTCAACTGTATTGATGTTCTGGTTAGCGATATACATAGCAACTGTTCCGCCGCCGCCAACGTCAATCTTACCAAGCTCGGCTGTCTGCCATGTAATATTATTTTCCTCAAAGAGCTTTCTGATAAAGCCAACATATTCTGCGCTTGCGTCATTTGTGGAGCTCTTTCCGCCGCCACCTGTGTACTTGTTCATAACAACGCCGCAGTTAACAATTGCGCTATTTCTCTTTTCAAATACTTCTGGGTACATTGGGTCATAGCCTGCAGAAACGTCTGCAGAAAGACACATAGAATTTGCTCTTACGATATTTGGGTTACCGCCAAGCTGACGGGAAATTTCCTCAATCAAGTCAACGATAAGACGGCACTTCATACCGCTAACGCCCTCGGAGCCGATTTCTTCCTTATCAGCAAGGACGCACATAACTGTGTGAGCACTGTCCTTGCACTCGATAATAGATGTAAGTGCAGGATATGAGCAAACTCTGTCATCGTGACCGTATGCGCCGATAAAGGAGCGGTCAAGGCCGAGATCTCTTGCCTTGCCTGCAGGAGTTGCAATAAGCTCTGCGCTAACAAAGTCCTTTTCTGTAATACCGTACTTGTCGTTCAAAATCTTGAGCATGTTGAGCTTAACCTTTTCGTCAATATCGCCGTCAATTGGCTGAGAGCCAATGAGAAGGTTAAGGCTTTCGCCTGAATGAGCAGTGCCAAGAGGCTTTTGTGACTGCTCTCTTGCAAGGTGTGGCAAAAGATCTGTGATGCAGAAGATTGGATCGTTCTCGTCCTCACCGATAGTGATTTCAACGTTTGTGCCGTCAAACTTTGTAACTACGCCGTGAAGTGCCAAAGGAATTGTAACCCACTGGTACTTTCTGATACCGCCATAGTAGTGTGTCTTGAGGTAAGCAAAGCCCTCGTTTTCAAACATTGGGTGCTGCTTTAAGTCAAGACGTGGAGAGTCAATGTGTGCGGCACAAATTCTGATACCGTTTTCAATGCTCTCAGAGCCTGCTGTGAATGCGAAAAGGCTCTTGTCTCTGTTATTGTAGTAATACTTGCCGCCCTTTACAATCTTGTCGCCAAGCTTATATTCAACAAAGCCTGCTGCAGCGAGCATCTTGATGCCTTCCTTTACAGCCTCGCGCTCTGTCTTTGCGTTGTCAAGGAAGCTCATATAGCCCTTTGCGTACTTTTCAAGTGCTTTTTCGTCCTCCTTTGTGCGAACGTCAAACACATTTTCCTTCTTGTAGCAAAGCTTTTTCTTTAGTTCCTGCAATTCTGTTTTTTTCATATTTTACTCCTTATCTGTAGTAAAGGCGACGGTATCGCTCTATCACTACCTCTAATTTTTTAACATAGTTTTGGGTTTCGGCAAATGGAATTTCAAGCTCTGCGCCCTCAAGCCACTCATCTACATTGCCCGGGCCTGCATTGTATGCACACAAGGCATATTTCCAATTACCGTATTTTTTGTACAGCATACTAAGGTAAAGTGTGCCGTACCTTATATTTTCGTCAGGGTCGAGAATGTCGCCCTTGCTTTCCCCTTGCTCCTTGACAAGCCAGAGATAAGTATCAGGCATCAGCTGCATAAGTCCGCACGCACCCTTAACAGACACCGCATCACTTACAAAGCCACTTTCCACGAAGATGACGGAATAAACAATATATTCGGGCACGCCGTATTCCTTGGCATAGCGTGTGACCGAAGCATCAAATTTGCGAGGATGCATGGCATATTCAATCTGTCGGGTTATAAAGCCCACCAGCATCAAAAATATGACTGCAACCAAAAGGGTTAGCAAAAGCCGCGTACTTTTATTTTTTCTCAACGCCTAAATCCTTCAGTATTTCAAAAATTTGCCCGTCAACATCGCTGTCGACCGAGTTATGAATTTCATATGTACATCTGGCTCTTAATTCGTCCTCTGGCAGCTGTGTGGCAAGCCGCGCCATTGCGCTTTGCCTGTCAATACCGTCGCGCTCCAATATTCTTGCAAGCTTTTCTTCAAGCGTGGCAGTTACGCAAACGGTAACGTGACACATTTTGTCAAATCCGCTCTCAAAAAGAACAGGGGCATCTATTACAACCGCGCCGTAGCCTTCTCTCTCATAGTGCGCCACAAGCTTATCGGTTTCAATTTTTATATATTTGTGGGTAATTTTGTTAAGGCTACTCAGGTTTTCCCGCGCTCTCTCACCTGCAAAAACCATTGAGGCAAGCGCTTTTTTATTAACCTCTCCGTTTACTAAAATCCCTTCACCAAAGCGCTCTGTCAGCTCGCTGACGCAATCAGGATTTTTCAAAACGTGCTCTCTATACACCTTGTCAGTATCTATATAGGCAACCCCAAAGGTGGCAAAGCGAGTGCAAGCATACCCCTTGCCTGCGCCACTGTTTCCGCAAAGACCGATAATTTTCATATCTGCTCCTTTTGGTTAAACAGGAATTTCCCTGCCGCTGCTTGCAGACTCATACGCTCGCTCAAGAACAAGCTGAACATAAGCGCCGCTATCAAGATCGGGAGAGGTTTCTTTGTTGTTTGCTACTGCATCCACAAAGCTATAATAGCTACCTATGTGGCCTCTAAGCCATCCGACAGGGGCTTTAATGCCAGGGAAAATGCCGCCGGGAGATGGATACCTGTTAACACATTCAATCTTAGTATATCCGCGATCACCGCCCAAAATACCATCTGCTGCACGGCAATCATAAAACTCAAGGAAATTAGGGTTCATCAAATCAAACCTGATGCTACCATTTTCACCGTGAATTTCAAAAACCAGGTCGTCATTTGCGCCTGTTGTAATCTTGCTAATTTCAAATGTGCCGACAGCACCGCATTTGAGTGTAGCTATCATATAAAATGCCTCGTCTGCATTTGTCTGCCAGCTTTGGCCGTTAACACCTGTGCGCTGTGGATAGGCGATTTGGCTTTTGCCATAGACACTTGCAAACTCACCGCAAAGATGATATATCAAATCAACCGCGTGGGAGCCCAAATCGAAAAGCACACCGCCACCGCAAATGTCCTTGTCTTGCTTCCAGCCTGCCTTTTTGACAGTATCAAGAGCTGAGGAGTGCAAATATTTAATGGAAAAAGAAAGTATTTTACCAAGGCGACCCTTTTCTATCAGCTCCTTTGCCTTCATAACAGGACCGATAAAGCGGTTATTGAACACCATTTGGCATTTCACTTCATTTGCGCGTGCCAAATATGCAAGCTCGCGAGCCTGCGCGTAATTAACCGCCAAGGGCTTTTCACAATAAACATTTTTCCCTGCAAGGATTGCTTTCTTTGCGGTTTCATAGTGGTAGATGTTAGGAGTGCAAATATCAACAGTATCTATTTTGTCAGAATAAATAATGTCATCCTCGTTATCGGTGTAAAATTCAAAGCCGTAGCGCTCACAGGCGCGCCTTGCATTTTCGATGTTCTTAGTGCAGACACCCACAAGCTGCACATCAATGTCGGTATCAAAAAAGAATGGGAAATTTTTAACACAATATGCGTGAGTTTTGCCCATAGAGCCGAAGCCTAAAACACCGATTTTCATAAAAATTAGCCCACCTTTCACTATTTTTATATATTATAACATTAATATTGTAAATTTTCAATATTTAATTCACATTTTTTAAAAAGAAATGGTTAGCTTTTGTGGGCTAACCATTTTCTTATTATTGTTCGCTTGGAATTTGCGCTTCAGGAAGCTTGAAATTGAACACATCGAGTGTGAGATCTGTGTCAGAGCTTAAAAGGATTTCATCCAAGCCCTCAAGAATGTAAACATATGCCATGCCGAACAATGTTTTTGCATTTTTTACGGTCAAGGAATCGTTGCTTGCGGTCTTATAATTTATGAAGTCAAATGAAAAGATTTCGGAAAGCAAGCTTTCGTTAACAACGCCACTAGTGCTGATAACCTGAACGCTTGTGTCAAGCTTTCCTTCCATTGTGTACTGTGACCAAACGTGGTCGAAAAATCTCACATTGTAGCTTTCCTTTACTCCGTCAAGCAGAAGCTCAAAGGTGTACAAATCCTTACCGCTGTCAATCCAGCTGACACTAACTATAGTTTCCTTAGTTTCGTCATTATACTCCAAGCGCAGCACTCTGCCGTAAGAGGTTGAGGTTTCCTCAAGCAAGGTCTTTGTAATAACGTATCTACCATTTGCACCTACTGCTTCACCATTGAGAATGATATAGTAAATCAATACATTAGTGCCACAAATGTCAAAGGTTTCCAAATAAACCTCGCTTGGTGCTTTTGGACTTGTTGTATCAATAGCACTAACAAGAGCTGTAGGAACTGCGAAGTTAAGGTTTTGTCCCTTTTTGGCAACCTGTGAGTTGATGCCAACTACCTCACCTCTTGCATTAACGAGAGGACCTCCGCTGCTACCGTTGGAGATTGGTGCGGTAAATGTGATAAAGTTGATGCCGTCCATATACTTTGATGGGTTAGAAACAACGCCGTCAGAGAAAATGTCATCAACACCTAAAGGACTACCTAAAGCGTACACAGGGTCGCCTGTTTTAACGCTATCGGATGCAATTTTAAGATAGGAGTTGCCGGCAAGATCAATTTTCAAAATCGCAATGTCCTTTGCGGCATCGTAGCCTAAAATCTGTGTTACATAATATTCAGTGCCGCCATAAAGCTTCACTTTAATTTGATAAGCGCCAGCTATAACGTGATAGTTAGTAACAAGCTCGCCATTTTCATTGATAAAGAAGCCTGAGCCCATATTGTGCATTTCGCCCTTCTTGTTACAGGACTCTATGCGCACCGTTGCAGAAACAATCATTTCATAAACCTGTGACGGCAAAAGATTTGTTTCATACACATTTATAACCTCGTAATTACAGCTTTTGCAGGTGTGCTTTGTGTAGCCCTCCTCACCGTTTACAGGTGGAAATGTTTCAACCAAAAAGCTATGGTTATTAGGGTCCATTGGGATTGCCTCAGCCTTATCAAGCACCTTGGAGCAAACACCGCAAATCTTTTTGCGCACGCCGTCAGACACGCAGGTCGGAGCGCTTTCCACAATCCAAATGCCCTCAGTATGAGCTTCGTATATGTCTGTATAGTTATCAGTATGGCTCTCGCCGCAAAGCTTGCAGGTAAAGAGCATATGCTCGCTGACAGCACAGGTGCCAGGAACGGTGATTTGAGTGTAATCGTGATTCAGCTTATTGCCTACGCGTCTGTCAACCTCTTCTCCGCAAACCTTACAGTATTTGCACTCAATGAGTCTTTGTGTACAGGTAGCATCCTCAGTTACCTGCCACTCTCCTGCCGTATGACCGTCAACAGGGGAAACCTTGGTTTCAACAACGGCACCGCAATCACGACAAATCCTTTCCTCAACCTTATTAACTGTACAGGTCGCCTCCGTTTTAATCTGCCATTCATTGGGGTTGTGACCATTTGCAGGTGTAGCGGAAAGAACAACAATATCACCGCACACGGTACAAATCTTTTCTACCCTTCCGTCCTTTGTACAATCAGGCTTGAAAATACGCTCAACGTAATTATGTATGTGGTCTAGGTCCTCTACTCCGCCTGAGCAGGAACCCACAAAAATGCAACACAGGGTCGCCAAAATCAAGGTCAAAATCAAAAATTTCTTACGCATCTTTTTTCTCCATAAGCATTATTTACTAAAATATTGTAGCACACACACGCGCGCTCTGTCAAGTAAGAAAGAAAAAATGAGCGCTCGGCTCATTTCTTCTCACTTAAATATTTATCAATAGCCTCAGCTGCTGTTTTGCCAGCACCCATAGCAAGAATAACTGTTGCCGCGCCTGTTACCGCATCGCCACCTGCATAAACGCATTCTTTTGATGTCAAGCCATCCTCATTGACAATGATTCCGCCCCACTTCTGCGTGTCAAGTCCCTCTGTTGTTGACTTAATAAGTGGGTTTGGCGAAGTGCCCAAGGACATAATAACTGCATCCACAGGCAAATCAAATTCGCTGCCTTCCTTCACAAATGGCTTACGTCTGCCGCTTTCATCAGGTGCGCCCAGCTCCATTTTAACACATCTCATACCACAAACACTGTTGTTTTTCGGATCACGGGGATTATCCGCGTTGGTGTAACCCAAGATTTCAACAGGGTTAGTAAGAGTTTTGAATATAATTCCTTCCTCGTGTGCGTGCTCGATTTCCTCGCATCTTGCGGGAAGCTCCTCTATACCGCGTCTATATACAATGTAAACCTCAGCGCCTAAACGCTTAGCGCATCTTGCCGCATCCATTGCAACATTGCCGCCGCCAACAACCGCCACGGTTTTCGCTTGGAAAACAGGAGTGTCGCTATCCTTCTTGTATGCCTTCATCAGGTTGATTCTTGTCAAAAATTCATTTGCTGAAAATACACCCTTCAGGTTTTCCCCAGGGATGCCCATAAATTTAGGCAAGCCTGCGCCTGAGCCGATAAATATAGCCTCATAGCCATATTCGCCTAAAAGCTCGTCAACTGTGATGGTTTTTCCAATTATAACATTGGTTTGAATTTCAACACCAAGCGCCTTTAAGCCGTCGATTTCCTTTTTAACAATTGTTTTAGGAAGTCTGAATTCAGGTATGCCGTAAACGAGAACCCCACCCGGTGTGTGCAAAGCCTCAAAAATAGTAACAGAATAGCCCTTTTTAGCAAGGACAGAAGAGCAGCTAAGACCTGAGGGTCCTGAGCCAATAACTGCCACCCTGTGTCCGTTTTTCTCAGGCTTTTCTATGTTCTCGCTTGAGTTTGCATTATGATAATCAGCCACAAAGCGCTCAAGCCTACCTATTGCCACGGGCTCGCCCCTTATACCGCGGACGCACTTGCCCTCGCACTGATTTTCCTGTGGGCAGACCCTACCGCAAACGGCTGGCAGGGATGAGGATTTTGCAATAATTTCATACGCTTCCTCAAATTTACCCTCTGCTACCTTAGCAATAAAATCGGGAATGTAAATTTTCACAGGGCAACCGCCAACGCAAGGCTTGTGCTTGCAGTTCAAGCATCTTTTTGCTTCATCAATCGCCTGCTCTGGTGTGTAGCCGAGAGCCACCTCGCCAAAATTCTTATTTCTAATGCTTGGCTCTTGTGTGGGCATTATATTTTTATTTAGTGACATATTTGGCATATCATTCCACCTCTTTTCTGAAAAGGTTGCAGGTGGACTCATATTTATGGTGTTCAAATTCGCCATATATGTTGCTCCTTGACATAGCCTCGTCAAAGTCTATCAAATGGCCGTCAAATTCCGGACCGTCAACGCAGGCAAAAACCGTTTTTCCGCCAACGCTCAAGCGACAGCCGCCGCACATTCCCGTTCCGTCAATCATAACAGGGTTCATTGAAGCCACTGTTTTTATGCCATATTCCTTTGTGAGCTTGCAAACGAATTTCATCATAATGAGAGGACCAATTGTGATAACCTCGTCATATTGCTCGCCGCTCTCTATAAGCTCTTTGAGTGCATCAGTTACCAAGCCATTTTTGCCCACAGTACCGTCGTCGCTAACAAGAATATACTTGCTTGAATTTTTTTGGAACTCCTCATCTAAAATAACAAGCTCCTTTGTTCTAAAGCCGCAAATTGCGTGCACCTCACAGCCCTGCTGGTGTAGCTTTTTAGCCACAGGGTAGGCAATTGCACATCCAACACCACCGCCAACAACGGCAACCTTTTTAAGCCCCTGTGTGTGAGTTGGGCGTCCAAGAGGTCCAACAAAATCCTGAAGGTAATCCCCCTCCTCCATCATTGAAAGCTTTTTTGTTGTAGCACCGACAATTTGAAAAATGATGGTTACAGTGCCTGCCAAGCGGTCAAAATCCGCAACGGTCAAGGGTATTCTTTCCCCATCCTCGTCCGTGCGCAATATAATAAACTGCCCCGGCTCTGCCTTTTTGGCAACCAAGGGAGCTTCAATTTCCATTTGTATAACTGTTTTGTTAAGTTCTTTTTTCTTTGCTATTTTGTACATTATTCGCTTACCTTAGATAATTTCTGCTTTAGTATTTGGTAGAAGCTGACATCGTTAACCTTGATAGTCTTAGCTGTTTTGTCAGCGCGCTTGATTTTCAAAACATCACCGTCAAAAATATCAAACGAGCAATCTCCATCTACCTCTAACGAGATTGCGCTCTCCTTCACCAAGGAGCCTAATTTAACTGTAATTTCCAACACATCCTCGCCTCTTGTAACAAGAGAAGAACGCAAAAAGTGCATTGGTGACACCGGAGTTATAACCATATTGCAGGACTCCGGCGCTAGCACAGGTCCACCTGCGGACAGGTTATACGAGGTTGAGCCTGTTGGAGTTGAAACTATAACGCCGTCACCCAAAATGGTTTGCGTATGAAGTCCGTCTATGTAAAGCTCTGTTTTGAATGCTTTTTTAAGAGTTGAACGGAAAAGAGTTGCTTCATTAAAGGCAACAAATGAAAATACCGCCTTGCCATCTCTTATTACCTCGCCCTCAATCATCATTCTGTTTTCAAGCTTATAGTCACCCTTGACCACCTTTTCGATACATTCAATGGCGGTGTCAGGATTGCAACCTGTCAAATATCCCATATTGCCAAAGTTGATGCCGAAAACGGGAATGTCATTTTGGTATAGCTTTTTAAAAGCACGCAAAATCGTGCCGTCGCCACCCAAGACAAGAGCAAACTCCGCCTTAGATGATGGCATATCGTGCTCTGCCAATATTTCAACGTCATAGCCTAAATTTTCAAGCATTGATTTTGCAACATCACAAAAGCCAACACTCTGCACCTTTAGATAATTTGGAACTATTATCGCCTTTTTCATTTCTTCGACCTCCTTTTTGAGGTTAAACTACATTTATTGTAGATATTTTAGCACCTTGCACCTTATTTGTCAATAATTATAAATAAATAAGAGCAAGAATAAAGGGTCTTGCCCTTTACTCCTGCTCTCATATTTAACAGTGATGTTAACCCTTTATTTTATCAAATGCGGGGTTGTAGCCGTAGAAGTTTTTAGAATCCATCTTGTCCTGTGCTATGCCGAGAGCGTCAGCAAAGCGCTGATAGTGCACAACCTCACGGGCGCGCAGAAACTTGATAGCATCGCAGACGTCGGGGTCATCCACCAAGCGCAAAATGTTATCATAGGTGGTTCTTGCCTTTTGCTCTGCGGCTAAGTCCTCGTGCAAGTCGGTGATTACATCGCCCTTAGACTGGAACTGTGCGGCGCTATACGGATAACCGCTTGCAGCAACAGGGTATATGCCTGTTGTGTGATCGACAAAATAGGTGTCAAAGCCGCTTTTCACAATTTCCTCTGGAGTTAAATTTCTTGTAAGCTGATACAAGATAGTGGAAACCATTTCCACATGCGCAAGCTCCTCAGTGCCAACATCTGTCAAGATGCCGACAATTTCGGAGTACGGCATTGCAAATCTTTGAGTAAGATAGCGAAGAGATGCGCCGATTTCACCGTCGGGACCGCCCAACTGACTGACGATAATCTGTGCATACTTAGGATTTGGATTTTTGATTTTTACAGGATACTGTAATCTTTTTTCATATTGCCACATACTATTTGCCTCCCTCTATTTGCCATGGCCAAGGGCTATTTGTCCAGCTCCAGCAGTCAGCCTCATTTGGTGGGGTGATTGGTCCAAACTTCGCTTCGTACTCCGCCTTTGCACGACAAGCCATCTTCTGATATTTATTATAGCTGTCAATGGCACTTCTGCAATTGGGATACATATCAAGATACAAAAGTGTATCGTGGGCGGCAAAGGAGTATGCCTGATACGCCTTCATCATACGTTCTCTTGAATTGTTCATCATAAGCAGCCCTCCTTACCCTTGCCTCGGCAGCCGGATTTGTAAAACGGCTTGTTAAGCTCCTCGAACATAGTGCCGTTTTCAAGACCGATTTCAGGGTCATAGATAGCACAATATTCCTGTTTCACGCCATAAACCATAGCGATTGGGCGACCCTGTGTCTGATTTTGAGGGCAAGACACTGTGTTTTCCTGCCTTGGCTCTCTTTGCGGTCTTTGACAGCCACAGCTTAAGAAGCGAGAAAACTGCTCGTAATCTGAGCGAGTTATTCCTCTTGTATTTCCTTCAAATCTCATAAATTCCTCCTGTGTGTGAGTGCTAAGCACTCAATACATAATATGACAAAATTCGCCCTCTTGTCACTTTTGTGTAAAAATTTGACCCAAGCTATTCACTTTTTACATAAAACGTGATATAATTAATGTAAATACGCCACAGAGGTTTCGTGGAGGGATTTATGAAAATTGTTATTATCGGTCTTGGCACCATTGGAAAAACCGTGCTCAAGAGCTTGTCCGAAATGGGTCACAATATAACTATTATTGATGACAACGGTGACAAGGTTGAAAAGTTAATTGAAAAATATGATGTTTACGGCGTTGTTGGAAACGGCGCTTGCATTGATATTCAAAACGAAGCGGGGATGAAGGATGCTGACCTTGCCATTGTTTTGACAAACAGTGACGAGCTTAATGTTTTTGCATGCTTGGTTGCAAAAAAGGCGGGAGTTAAAAACACTATTGCCAGAGTGCGCAACCCTGATTACAGAAAGCAAATCACGGAAATGAAGGATGAGCTTGGTCTTTCCATGATAGTTAACCCGGAAAAGGAAGCCGCCGAGGAAATTTTCGACCTTATCAACCTGCCCTCTGTTTTGCAAATGGAGCATTTTGCGAAGGGAAAGGTGTTGCTTGCCGAGATTATTGCAGACAAGGACTGCTCCTTGATTGGTGAAACACTTATCTCTCTTGGTAAAAAGCTGAAAAACAAGGTTCTTGTTTGCGCCGTTGTCCGCGGCGATGACGTTATAATTCCTGACGGTAACTTTATGTTCTGCGAGGGTGACAGAGTTCATTTTGCATCCGACTCCGCTACATTGCATAGCTTTTTGGCCGAGGTTAACCTAGAGGTTTCTCCTCTAAAGCGCATTATGATTGTTGGCGGTGACAAAATCGGCTATTATTTAGCTGACCGTCTTTCGGAAAAGAAATATGCTATTAAGCTCATTGAGGATGACAAGCAAAAGGCAAACGCGCTTGCCGAGGCATTGCCACGTGTTACAGTTGTACACGGTAACGGCACACAGCACGATCTCTTGTTAGAGGAAGGCATTGAGGCAATGGACGCCTTTGTTGCCCTTACCAACATTGACGAGGAAAATATGATTGTGTCAATGTTTGCCAACAAAATGAACGTAGAAAAGACTATTACGCAGATAAAGAGCGATAACCTTTTTAATATGCTGGGTGAGCTTGGAATTGACAATACTGTTTCTCCACGCCGAGTTGTAGCAAACAGAATTATCAGCTATATCCGTGCTCTTTCCAACAAGCGCGGCTCAAACGTGCTTACACTTTACCGATTGGTTAACGATAAGGTTGAGGCGCTTGAATTCAAGGCAAAGGGAGAAGAAAAATTCTTCAACCAGCCACTTAAATCCTTGCGCACCAAGGACGGTTGTCTTATCGCCTGCATCCTGCGTGACTCTCAGGTTATTATTCCAAACGGTAATACCTGCATTATGGAAGGCGACAACGTGGTTGTTGTTACTACACATAAAAACTTTGATGACTTAAACGATATATTCGATTAAGGAGAGATATGAATTATAAACTTCTTGGTAAAATTCTTGGCAAGATTATGATTATGGAAAGCATCCTTATGATAGCACCTCTTTTGGTCAGCTTTATCTATAAGGAAGGCTTTCGTCATAATATTGCCTTTGCCATACCATTGGTAGCGCTTTTGGGCTTAGGTCTGCTTTTGCAGCTGCCAAAGCCGCAAAGAACCTCCCTTTATCAAAAGGAAGGCTTTGCGCTTGTTGCCCTTGTGTGGATTATTATGACACTTTTTGGCGCTGTTCCCTTTGTTATTTGCGGTGATGTGCCAAATTACATTGATGCTTGCTTTGAGATTATGTCCGGATTTACAACGACAGGTGCGAGCATCATTACCGATATTACCGTCATTTCACACTCAATTCTGTTTTGGAGAAGTCTTTCTCACTGGATTGGCGGTATGGGCATACTTGTTTTCGTGCTTATTTTTATTCCTGAAAGCAGCGATGGCTCTTCCATGCATCTTTTGCGTGCAGAGTCCCCAGGTCCGCAGGTAGGTAAAATCGCTTCAAAAATGAAGGTAACTGCCCGCATTTTGTACTTGATTTACTTATGCTTGACCGCCCTTGAGGTTATTATTCTTTTGTGCGGTCCACTTATCGACCACGGTGCTTTGGTAGCCGACGGCTATGCTTCATACGAGGGAGATAAGCTCTTCCACGCGTTGCTCACAGCATTTGGCTCAGCAGGCACGGGCGGATTTGGATTTATCCCGAATAGCTTACAGTATTTTACACCATTTGCACAGTACACGGTTTCTATTTTCTTGCTTTTTTACGGCTGTAACTTTGCTCTTTACTATCTTATTTTGCTCGGCAAAATCAAAACAGTTTTCAAGAGCGAGGAATTCAAGGCTTACATTTTGGTTTGCTTGTGCTCGTTGGGGTTGATTTTCGGTAGTCTGCTCACAAGGCTTTCGGAATTTGGCTATACCGCTGAGAGCGCATTCAGACATTCTTTGTTCCAGGTTGCTTCAATTATTACCACAACAGGCTACTCTACCACAGACTTTAATTTGTGGCCCTTGCTTGCTAAAACGATATTGTTCTTGCTTATGTTCTCAGGCGCTATGGCAGGCTCCACCGCAGGTGGTATCAAAACCTCGCGAATTGTAATTGCGTTGAAGGGCACTTATGTAAATGTGAGAAGACTGATTAACCCACGCTATGTGCCTAAAATGAAAATTGAGGGCAAAACTCTTGAAGAAAAGACCACAAATGATGTATTTTCCTTCATTACCCTCTATGCTTTTATAGCAACACTTGTAACACTTATTCTTTCTTTTGACCCTGTTTCCAGTGTCACAATATATTCCGATTTGGGAACATATGAGGCGGAGCACGGACTCTTTGCCAACCTAACCTCTGCAATTTCTTGCTTGTCCAACATTGGTCCTGGCTTTGACGGTGTTGGTGCTTACTCCAGCTTTGCAGGCTACAACGGATTTTCAACTGTGATTTTAACCTTGACTATGCTGGTTGGCAGACTTGAAATTTTGCCCGTTTTGATTTTGTTCACACCAAGAACTTGGAAAAGAACCTAACAAAGCAAATGGGGCTGACACTTTAACAAGAAAAAAATCAGGAATTTTTCCAAATTCCTGATTTTTTGTTAAACAAAAAAGCTCGCAAATTGCGAGCTTTTTATTTGTTCTGAAATTAGATCTCAGCGAAGTACTTGATTGTACGAACCATCTGGCTTGTGTAGGAGTTCTCGTTATCGTACCAAGAAACAACCTGTACCTGATATGTGTCGTCGTCAATCTTAGCAACCATTGTCTGTGTTGCATCGAAGAGAGAGCCGTATGTGATACCGATAACGTCGGAAGATACGATCTGGTCTTCGTTGTAACCGAAGGAAGCGGAAGAAGCAGCCTTCATAGCAGCATTGATACCGTCAACTGTAACGTCCTTGCCCTTAACTACAGCAACGAGAATTGTTGTAGAGCCTGTGCAAGTTGGAACTCTCTGAGCAGAACCGATAAGCTTGCCGTTGAGCTCTGGAATTACAAGACCGATAGCCTTAGCAGCGCCTGTGGAGTTAGGAACGATGTTCTGTGCGCCAGCTCTTGCTCTTCTGAGGTCACCCTTTCTGTGTGGGCCGTCAAGAATCATCTGGTCACATGTGTAAGCGTGAACAGTTGTCATGATACCGCTCTGGATTGGAGCATAGTCGTTGAGAGCCTTAGCCATAGGAGCCAAGCAGTTTGTTGTGCAGGATGCAGCAGAGATGATCTTGTCATCAGCTGTCAATGTATTTTCGTTTACGCTGTAAACGATTGTCTTAAGGTCCTTACCAGCAGGAGCGGAAATAACAACCTTCTTAGCGCCTGCATTGATGTGAGCCATAGACTTTTCTGTAGAGCAGTAGAAGCCTGTGCACTCGAGAACAACGTCAACACCAAGCTCACCCCATGGGCAGTTAGCAGCGTCCTTCTCAGCGTAGATCTTGAGAACCTTACCATCAACTGTGATTGTGTTAGCCTCGTCATCAGACTCAACTACGTGACCGTCGTAACGACCCTGAGCTGTGTCATACTTAAGAAGATGAGCGAGCATAGATGGCTTTGTAAGGTCGTTGATAGCTACGATTTCGTAACCCTCAGCACCGAACATCTGTCTGAACGCAAGACGACCGATACGACCAAAGCCGTTAATAGCAACTTTTACTGACATTTTAAATTCCTCCGAATTTTAAATAATGTGTAGATTTCCTACCAAGAATATATTTTATACTATTTTTTCCAATTATACAAGTGTTTTTTAAAATTTCGTTAATTTTTTCAATTAAATTGGAATTTTTTGCACAATTTTATCTATTTGTTACAAAGATTTGTTTGACATATTGAAAAAACTCTGTTATACTATAGAATAGTATATTGTTTCCGTGGTGTTTTGCCACAAGCCTGACATTTGCAGCGAGGTAGATTATGGATTATTTCGAGAGCTTAATAGGCAACGAGGATATTAAGAATACTCTCGGTAATGCCATTTCACATTCCGAGTTTTTGCACGCCTATATAATCGAGGGTGCGTATGGATCGGGCAAGCACACTGTTGCTCGCTTGGCAGCTTGTGCAATACAGTGCAAGGGACAATCATGTGCCAAGGACAAGCGTTGTAACATATGCCAAAAGATACTTAACGACAATTGTGCAGATGTTCGCTTTTTTGACGCATTCAAGGTTGACGATGTGCGCAAAATCAAGGAAACTCTTTACGAAAACCCAACTGAATGTGATTACAAAATATATATTTTGAATAACGCAGAAAAGATGAACATCAAGGCGCAAAACGCCTTGCTTATTTCCTTAGAGGATCCGCCTAAAAACGTGATTTTCTTCCTGCTTTGCACAGATGCCACCGCTCTTTTGGAAACCATTCGCTCACGCGCGCAAATTCTGCGCACAAAGCCTCTTTCCTCTGAGCAGATTCGCCAGCATATTATACAAGGAAAGCTGTATGCAGAAAGCGACGAGGCTCTTGATGAAATTATACTTTCCTCAGGCGGCTCTCTCGGCTATGCTCTTGATATGCTCAATGAAAACCGAGCACAGGAGCTGATAAAGGAAAGAGAAAAAGCAAAAGAGCTTGCATTTAGTCTTTTGAAAAATGACAGCAGCACTGTGACTCTTTTGTGGTCTATGTTCAACATGACAAGAGAAAAGCTAAAGGACTTATTCTCTATTACTCTTGTTGCATTGCGGGATTTGGCGGTTATAAAGAAATCCAAGGGTGCGCCCCTTTGCTTCTTCACCTCGTCAAAAAATGCATCAAGCATATCATCTAAATATACTATGCAAAGGATTTTGCACGTTTATGCTTCCTTGGAAGCGGGCATTGAGTCCTTGAACTCCAACTCAAACGTGCCAAACACCTTGGCTTCACTTATTACTAACTCAAAAAAGAAAGGCAACTAACATGGCTGATGAAATATTAGAACAAAAGGAATATGAGGTTATTGGCGTACGCTTCAAGGACGGGGGCAAGGTATATTACTTTGATGCCAACAAGTGCGTTGCTAAAGCCACCGACTATGCGGTTGTGGAAACATCTCGCGGAATGGAATTTGGAAAGGTAGCCTGTGTAAACAAAACAGTTGGCGAAGACGAGGTTGTGCCTCCTTTGCGCCCTGTTATAAGAATAGCTACCGAAAATGACATAAGAATCAATGCTGAAAACAAGAAAAAGGAAGCAGATGCTATTAAAACCTGTCAAGAAAAGGTAAATGCTCACAAGTTGGAAATGAAGCTAATTGAGGCGGAATATACCTTTGACGGTTCAAAGCTTACCTTCTATTTTACCGCTGACGGACGAATTGACTTCCGTGATTTGGTAAAGGATTTGGCATCTACCTTCAGAACAAGAATTGAGCTTCGCCAAATCGGTATTCGTGACGAGGCAAAGCTGATGGGCGGTCTTGGTGTTTGCGGTCGCGCTTTCTGCTGTAATACATTTTTACCTGATTTTTGCCAGGTATCCATTAAAATGGCAAAGGAGCAAAGCCTTTCTCTCAACTCCTCAAAGATTTCAGGAGCTTGCGGTCGCTTGATGTGCTGCTTGCGCTTCGAGCATGACACATATGTACAGGAAATCAAGCGCACTCCCCCTGTTGACTCCACAGTTAAAACACCTGACGGTGTTGGACAGGTTGTGGAAATGGCACCTCTTACCGGAATGATTAAGGTCAAGATTGACGAAAATGTAAAATCCTATCACCGCGATAATGTGAAAATTCTCTCTATGCCCAAGGGCAAAAAGCAAAAGGATGAGGACACCGCAGAGGTGGAAGAATAATTCCAAGGAGCAAAATCCCCGTGATTTTGCTCTTTTTCGTTATTTTTCGCAAGTTAGCCTTGACTAACACTATACCTGTGTATTAGAATATATATGTAAAATTTATTTCTATGGAGGTATACTATAATGGCTTACAAAATTACTGATGCTTGCATCGCTTGCGGTTCTTGCCAGGCTAACTGCCCATGCGACGCTATTGTTGAAGGTGAAATCTACGTAATCGACGCTGACAAGTGTGCCGGCTGTGGCGCTTGCGCTGACGGTTGCCCTGTTGACGCTATCGTTGAAGAGTAATTTTTTATCAACTATGACTGAGAACCTGCAATTTTTGCAGGTTCTTTTCATTTTATGTCAAATTTTAAAAATCACTTTTTTCCACATTTGAAAAATTCTTATTGACAAATTGATTTTTTATGTTACAATATAGTGCGGAGCGTTTGCTCGATAAAATTTCGGAGGTAACAGAAATGGCTTTCAAGATTACTGATGATTGCATCGCTTGCGGTGCATGTGCAGAGGTTTGCCCTTGCAATTGCATCACAGAGGGTGACGGCAAGTATATTATCAATGCAGAGGAGTGCATTTCCTGCGGCTCTTGTGCCGGTGCATGTCCTGTTGGCGCACCTGTTGAGGAATAATTGACTTATTTACATAAAAGGCAGGCGGTGCAAGCACAGCCTGCTTTTTATGCTTAACACAAAAAGGAGAGTTGTTATGCTGAAGGATAACGAGCGCATTAATATAATAAATGAAGATCTTCAACTCATAGAAAACAAAGACAGTCTTACCTTTGGCACAGATGCTTACTTTTTATCCGCATTTCTCCCACGCCACGCAAAGCATATAGGGGTTGAGCTTGGAGTTGGCAGCGGTGTTATATCCTTGCTTGCTTTAACAAAGAAAAAGTGCGCGCACGTGTACGGATTCGAGGTGCAAGAGGATATTTCTGACATTGCCAAGCGCAACGCGGAATTGAACGGACTTGACACCAAATTCACAGTTATCAATAAGGATTTGCGAAATGTGACTCCCGTTGACACAAACGGAGAGGTTGACTTTGTTTTTTCAAATCCCCCATATATGAAGGCGGACAGCGGTAAGCAAAACGACAATGCTAACAAAAATGCATCACGCCACGAGATTTTTGGTGAAATCAATGACTTTTGCGCTTGTGCCAAAAGGCTATTAAAGCATGGCGGTTACTTTTACGCGGTTTACCGTCCTGACAGACTGTCAGACCTTATATTCGCATTGAAATCAAACAATTTAGAACCGAAAAAAATAACATTTATACACGCAAATTCGCACACTCCCCCGTCTCTTTTGCTTATTTCTGCAAGACTTGGGGGTAAGAGTGGATTGAGCGTGGACAAGCCCTTCTACATATATGAGAATGATTCAACATCTCACACGAAAGAATACAGGCAGCTTTACGAAAGCTGTTCCTTTGAGGATTTGAAATGAGAAACAATGAACCCAGAAACGCACAGAAGGAAGACAAAAATCAAATAGTCGGCGGCGTTTTATACCTTGTGGCAACTCCTATCGGCAACCTTTCCGACATTAGCGAGCGGGCGTTAAAGGTACTTTCAGAGGTTGATGTTGTCGCCGCAGAGGACACAAGAAACACAGGCAAGCTCCTTGCCTACTTTGGCATTTCCAAGCCTATGATTAGCTACTTTGAGCATAACAAGCGCGAGCGTGGTCTTGTTATACTTGAAAAGCTAAAGGAAGGTCTTAGCTGTGCCCTTGTGACAGATGCAGGAACACCTGCCATCAGTGACCCGGGTGAAGATTTGGTAAGACTTTGTGCCGAAAACGATGTGGTTGTCACATCCATCCCAGGCTGTTGTGCCGTTATAAACGCTCTTGCTCTTTCCGCCCTGCCAACAGGCAGATTTTGCTTTGAGGGCTTTTTAAGCACCAACAAAAACGAGCGACTTGAGCGCTTAAATGAGATAAAGAACGACACTCGTACCACTATTTTCTACGAAGCCCCACACAAGCTATGCAAAATTCTTGAGGATTTGTATTCTATTTTAGGCAATCGCAAAATATCACTTTGCAGAGAGCTGACAAAGCTGAACGAGGAAATTATGCGCACTACTCTTGAAGGTGCTATTACATATTACGAAAGCAACTCCCCAAGAGGAGAATATGTCCTTGTAGTTGAGGGATGCACAGAAAAAGATGAAAGCGATGCTTTTTGGTCAAAAATGTCTTTGGAAGAACACGTTAACTACTATGTAGAGCAGGGGTTGAAAAAGATGGATGCCATTAAAGCCTGCGCTAAGGACAGAGGTCTACCCAAAAACGAGGTTTACAAAATTATCAACACATAAATCCAAAGCAAGCTATGCCGATTTTTTGCATAGCTTGCTTTTTTATTATATTATTTTCAGTTTTGTATTGATATATTTGAATTTTTCTGCTAAAATATAACAATGGAATACCTTTTAGGAGGCTTTTATGAAATACGTTGCTTTTGTTGGGGGTATGGTTTTCAACTCTCACACAGAGGAATTTGAAAGAAAAAATTTAATTTGCCGTGACGGGTACATTGTTGATATCAGCTTGGATGTGCCATCCGGCTATGATAAGATTGACGTAAGCGGCAAGTACATCATTCCCGGTCTTATAGATGTGCACACCCACGGTATTGCAGGCGGAGATTTCAACTACGCAAGCGAAAGCAAGATGGGGCGAATGTGCTATGCGTATGCCAAAAACGGCACAACGTCTATTATGGCAACTCTTGCCTCCCAGCCTATGACTAAGCTTTTCAACTCCATATATGCCATTAACCAAAATCGCGTGAATGACAATTTTGACAAAGCAAACATTTTGGGCATCCATATGGAGGGCAGGTATTTAAATCCAAAAATGAGAGGTGCCCACGCGGCAGATATGCTTGCTTTGCCTAATTTGAGTGAGCTTTCTTCCCTTTTCAACATTATGATGCCAACTCCTATGCACTTTTCCTTAGCCCCTGAGCTTGACGGTGCAAGGGAATTCATTTTGAAGGCGCGTGAGCTTGGCGCTACCGTTGGAATTGCCCACACTGCTTCTACCTACGAGGAAGCAGAGGAAGCGCTTTCGTGGGGGGCTAGCTCCTTCACCCACACCTTCAATGCAATGACGCCTATCCACCACCGAATGCCAGGCGCGGCTGTTTGCTCGCTCAATTCCCGAAAGGCATATACGGAAATCATTTGTGACGGCATACATATGCATCCTGCTATGGTACAGCTTGCATACAATGCCAAGTCGAAGGACAAGCTGGTGTTGATAACAGACTCTATGAGTGCAACCGCAACCGAGGACGGTGCATACGAAATTGCAGGCACTAAGGTGTTTGTCAAGGACGGGCGCGCTGTCAATGAGGAAGGCGTGCTTGCAGGATCTACTCTCACTCTTTTCAATGCCGTTTGCAACATTATGGAATTTTGCGGCATTACCTTGGAAAAAGCATTGAGGTTTGCAACCACAAACCCTGCCAAGATGGTTGGCGCTGATTTTGTGGGCTCGCTTGAAAAGAACTTCCGAGCTGATTTGATTATTATTGAAAATAAAGAAAAGCCACAGATATACGATGTATATGTGGGCGGAAACAGAATAAATTGAGGTGAATAAAATGGACAAGAAATATTATATAACTACTGCCATAGCATACGCATCAGGCAAGCCACATTTTGGCAACACATACGAGGTTATTGCAACTGACGCTATTGCAAGATACAAGCGCCAGCGCGGCTTTGATGTGCGCTTTATGACAGGTACTGACGAGCACGGACAAAAAATCCAGAATAAGGCTGCCGAGGCAGGTATCACTCCACAGGAGTTTGTTGACAAGACTGCAGGCGAAATCAAGGCGCTTTGGGATTTGATGGGCTCATCCTACGACTACTTTATCAGAACCACCGACTCCTATCACAAGACAGCGGTTGAGCATATTTTCAAAAAGCTTTACGACCAGGGTGACATTTACAAGGGTCACTACGAGGGTCTTTACTGTACTCCTTGCGAGTCCTTTTTCACAGAGACACAGCTCGTTGACGGCAAGTGTCCTGACTGCGGGCGTGAGGTTGTGAAAACAACAGAGGAAGCATATTTCTTCAAGATGAGCAAGTATGCCGACAGACTTATTGAGCATATTGAAAGCCATCCTGAATTTATTCAGCCTGAGTCACGTAAGAAGGAAATGATTAACAACTTCTTAAAGCCGGGTCTTCAGGACCTTTGCGTTTCACGTACATCCTTTAACTGGGGTGTGCCTGTTTCCTTCGACCCTAAGCACGTAACATACGTTTGGATTGATGCGCTCTCCAACTACATCACAGGACTTGGCTACGACCCTGATAACGAAGTACAGCCTGAGCTTTTCCAAAAATATTGGCCTTGTGATGTGCACGTTATCGGTAAGGACATTGTGCGCTTCCACACTATTTATTGGCCAATCATGCTCATGGCATTGGGCGTTGAGCTTCCTAAAAAGGTGTTCGGCCATCCTTGGTTCAATTTCGGTATGGACAAAATGTCCAAATCCAAGGGTAATGTAGTTTATGCTGACGAGCTTGCAAAGCGCTTTGGCGTTGACGGTGTGCGCTACTATGCTCTTTCCGAAATGCCATATGCAAATGACGGTAGCATCACATACGAGGCAGTTATCAACCGCTTCAACACTGACCTTGCAAATAACCTTGGCAACCTCGTTAGCCGCACTGTTGCTATGACTAAGAAATACTTTGACGGTGTTATTCCTGCGCCACAGGGTGACGAGGGAGTTGACTCTGAATTAAAGACAAAGTGTACTGAGACTATCAAGAAATTCGACGAGCTTATGGACGGCTTCAGAATTTCCGAGGCTTGCGAGACTGTATTTGATATGCTCAGCCGTGCAAACAAGTATATTGACGAAACAACACCTTGGGTGCTTGCAAAGGATGAAGCATCTAAGCCACGTCTTGGAACTGTTCTCTATAATCTCTTAGAGGCTATCAGAATTGCCGCAGTTCTTTTGACACCTATTATTCCTTCAACCTGTGAGGAAATCTTCTCCCAGATTAATGCAAGCGCCGTTTCATATGACGACCTTGTATTTGGCAAGCTTGAATCCGGTAAGAGCGTTGGCGAGAGCAAGATTCTCTTTACAAGAATTGACGAAAAGAAGCTCCTTGAGGAAATCGAGGCTGAAAGAGCCGCAAAGGAGGCTGATGCCAAGAAGGTTGAAAAGCCTGAGGGCTGTGCCATTATCACCTTTGACAAGTTTATGGATGTTGAGCTTCGCACCGCTGAAATCCTTGAGTGCGAAAAGGTGCCTAAGGCAAAGAAGCTTTTGAAGCTCAAGGTTGATTTGGGCTATGAAACAAGACAGATTGTGTCAGGCATTGCTAAGTTCTATGAGCCAGCCGATTTGATTGGCAAAAAGGTTATTGTTGTTGCAAACTTGGCACCTGCTAAGCTTTGTGGCATTGACAGTGAGGGCATGCTTTTGGCATCAGGCGAGGAAACTGTAAGAGTAGTTTTCCTTGACAAGGATACTCCAAACGGAGAAAGAGTAAGATAAGAAATACGGGGCATTTTGCCCCGTATTTTGAGTAAGAGGTAAGATAAATGAAGTTTTTTGACACACATGCGCATTGTGATGACAAGCGCTTTATAGAAGAATACCCAGGCGGAACTGACGGGGTTATTACTGACTGCTTAGGCAGTAATGTAAGCTATATTATCAACATTGGAACTGACCTAAAAAACTCCCGTGTTAGCCTTGAATTGGCTGACAAATACGAAAATGTGTACGCATCCTGCGGCATACATCCGTCCGAGGTATTTTACGAGGATGCAGACCAAGCGATTGCAGAAATCGAGGAAATGCTGAAGCACAAAAAGGCGGTTGCCCTTGGCGAAATTGGACTTGACTATCACTACGAGGATATCCCAAAAGAACTGCAAATGATATATTTTGAAAAACAGATGGCTTTAGCCGAAAGGCTGAATATCCCTGTAATTATACATGACAGAGATGCACACGGGGACTGCATGGACATGATACGCAAATTCCCTTCTGTCAAGGGTGTTTTCCACAGCTTTAGCGGCAGCCCCGAAATGGCACAGGAGCTGAACAAGCTTGGCTGGTATGTTTCATTTTCAGGCACTGTTACATTCAAAAACGCAAAAAAACCAAAGGAAGCGGCGGCTATTGCTGACAGTGACAAGCTACTCATTGAAACGGACGCGCCATATCTTGCGCCAACTCCACACAGAGGTCAGTTAAACTGCTCCTCTTACGTACAGTTGACCGCCGAGGAAATTGCGCGATTGCGCGGCGTTGATTTGAGCGAAATTGAAAAAATCACAACAGAAAACGCAAAAAGACTTTTTGGTATCAAATAAATCCTGCAAGCATAACCTTTAATTGAGGTGATGTTATGAAGGAAAAGGGCGCTCTTAGTTATACCCTTAGGTTTATTGTAATTGCAATTTTTAGTATAATGATAATTTTCAGCATAGGCTATGTGTTTACAAACCACCTAAGCTCGAAAAAATCGGACACTCCCCTGCCTGTTTTCAACAAAGAGGACAAAATCCGCATTGTTATCGACCCGGGTCACGGTGGAGAGGACGCAGGTGCGATAGCCCCTGACGGAACACTTGAAAAGGACTTGAATTTAGACATTGCCAAGCTACTTTATATTGTTTTTGACCTGAATGGCACCTCTGTTGAGCTGACACGAAGCGAGGATACTCTGCTATACGATAAATACGGAGATTTAACCGACTATACAGGGCAGAAAAAGGTATATGATTTGAAAAACAGGCTGAAGCTGGCAGAGGAAAACCCAAACAGCATATATGTTGGCATCCATATGAATAAATTCAGCGAAGCACAGTACAGTGGCTTGCAGGTTTACTATTCCCCCGAAAATCCCACAAGTTACCCCTTGGCTCTTGATATTAAAAACACAGTCCATCAACATTTGCAGCCTCAAAATAACCGTCCGCTAAAGCGCGCCGACAGTACAATATACATATTGCACAGGGCAAAAATCCCTTCTGTTTTAGTGGAATGCGGCTTTCTTTCGAACGAGGGGGAGCTGGAGCTTTTGAAAAGTGAGGATTATCAAAGAGCATTGGCAATTAATCTCTTTGCTTCTTTAGTTAAATATGCAAACTGATATGACTTGATTTTAGTACATATAGCGGTTGATTTTACAAGGCATTTGTGATAGAATTAAATTATGAATTGAGGCTACGTCACAGAAGATAAATAATGTGACAGAGCCAAGCTCAAAGCAAGGATGTTTTTTATGAAGGAAAAGAAAGTTTTTGTATGTACAGAGTGTGACCACCAAAGCCCCAAGTGGGTTGGCAGATGCCCAGGCTGTGGCAAGTGGAACACCTTGGAGGAGGAGACATATACTCCACCCACTCCGCAAAAAAATCAGCGCTTGGCACTGATAACAGATAACTGTGAGCCTGTTCTTTTTGACGAAATGGAAATGCCCGAATATATACGCTCCGGCACAGGAATCGGCGAGCTTGACAGAGTTCTTGGTGGCGGCATTGTTGATGGTAGCGTTGTGCTTTTGGCAGGCGAGCCAGGTATTGGAAAATCTACTCTGCTTATGCAAATTTGCTCCAAAATCCCATCAAAAATCCTCTACGTTTCGGGAGAGGAATCCAAGGGTCAGTTAAAGCTACGCGGTCAGCGTCTTGAAATTGACGGTGAGGACACCTATTTTATGACGGAAACAAACGTGGACAAGGTTTTGGAAAGCACAGATAAATTAAAGCCGCGAATTGTTATCATAGACTCTATTCAAACAATGATTGACCCTGCCTGCGCATCTATACCCGGTAGCATCAATCAGGTTAAGGAATGTGCAACCAAGCTTATTGCCAAGGCAAAAAGCAAGGGCATTTCAATTATTCTTGTAGGTCACGTAAACAAGGAAGGAACTATTGCAGGTCCAAAAATCCTTGAGCATATGGTGGATGCTGTGCTATACTTTGAGGGCGAGCGCATACAGTCCTACCGCATTATTCGCGCTATTAAAAACCGATTTGGCTCAACCAACGAAATCGGAGTTTTTGAAATGACCGACAAGGGTCTTTGCGAGGTGCCTAGTCCCTCTGAAATGCTTTTGGCAGGCAGACCTCACGGAGTTAGCGGTAGCTGTGCCGTTTGCGTAATGGAGGGCTCACGTCCTATCATTGCGGAAATCCAGGCGCTTGTTACCCCCACATCGTATCCCGCTCCGCGCAGAGCCTCAAACGGAGTTGACTATAATCGACTTTGTCTTATTTTGGCGGTTCTTGAAAAAAGATTGGGATTTCAGTTTTCTCAATGCGACATTTATGTAAATGTTGTCAGTGGCTTGCGCCTTGACGAGCCTAGCGTTGATTTGGCTCTTGCATTGGCGCTTATTTCCAGCATACAGGACAAGCCTGTTCCCGACGGTGTACTTGCTATGGGCGAGATTGGATTGGCGGGCGAGTGCCGTTCTATCAAGGACGTGCAAAAGCGCTTGAACGAGTCCTATCGCTTGGGCTTTGACACAATTGCTATTCCGCACAACTGTGCCGACGAAAAGCTGAAGTCCCCTAAGGGCGTGTCTGTATTTCCTGTAAAGCACGTATATGATGTGCTTGAATTATTCACAAATAAGCAATAAAAAAGTGGGCATTGCCCACTTTTTTAGTTTGCTTTTATTTGATTGTAGCTAAGAGGAACAGGAGCATCTGTTGTCGTGTCTCCGCTGATATAGCAAATTGCTGTGCCGTCCGACACATAGCCGTTAAACACAATCGCTTTATCAAAATCCGTTTCCTTAATGCCACTGATTTTAATTTCAAAGCAATTGATACCCTTCATTGAATATGACAATGCGCCCGCTGATGCTACAAGCTGTCCGTTTTCAATATAAAGCGGTGACAAATTTGCTCCGCCTGCTGCAACTACACCGTATTCAAGTGTGTTGCCTGTTAATTCTTCATAAGCGGACAATGCGTCCACATTAACATAGAAGCTTTGGCTAATACCAAATACACCGCCTATTGGCTGCTCTGTCACGGAACAACCGAGCCAAGCCACAATTGCGCCGATTTCTGTCACTTTTCCTGTTTTTTCACACACAGAGCAAACCTGTGACACTGTAATGGATGACAAATATTTTTCACCAGTGTAGCTTTCCAAAAGCTCATATGAGTGTTTTGCGTCCTCGCCGTTATAGTTTATACAGCACACATCACAGGTAACGGTACAGAACGGAAGATTTTCGCCTGTAAAGCTATGTGAGCCGTAAAATACCTCGCATCTGTTGTAGCCTGTGTGAATGATGCCGTAGCCTGCACCTGTGGACTCAGTTGCGTCCTCTGCCATAACAAATTTCATATAGCTGTTGTTTGTATTTGCTGATTGATATAAAAGTGCGTCAATTACCGCTGTACAGTCATCACCTACAATATAAAAGTTCACAGAGGATGAGCCTTTATAAAAAATGTTGGCTTGGGTAAATTTAGCTTCAGCAGGGATATAGATGTTCTTCAAGGAAGCGCCTGTAAAGTTATGACCTATGGTAACAGGACCGTCGCCTAAAATCAAGGTTTCTATGTTTGTGTTGAGGAAGGAGCCCGGACCAAGATTGGTTATAGAATTTGGAACTGCAACTGTTCCGCTCAAGCCGGCTAAATAAAATCCGTTATAGCCTATTGATTCCAGGCTCTCTGGAAAATCAATGCTTGTTAAGCTTTTGCATTCCTGAAACGCGTAGCCCTCAATGGTTTTGAGATTCTTGCAGTCACCTATATTTATACTTTCAAGAAATTTGCATCCCTGGAAAGCGTTGCCGTTAATTGATTGCAGCTGTGAATTTTCTGCAATTATTACGTTTTTGAGAGGAGCGCCAGCAAAGCCGCCAATGCTCGTCATCGATGAAGAAACATACACAGTTTCAAGGCTTGACCACTGACTTGTAAAGGAAGAATTCAAAAGATAAGTGTTATATTCAGACAAATAAACAGTTGTAACGTTTTTAGCAAGTGCGTTACAGCCCGTTCCCGCGTATGAGCGTGGCATATTGCTACCAACCACAGTCTGACCGCGGCAGTCGAAAATAACAACGTCCTCCCAACTGTACTTTTCGCCTGCGCTATCAGGAATTTTGTACAAGGAATCTCTTTGCACTCTGTCGCCGGAAATTCCGCAATAGGCGGTAACTGTTTCCCCATTTGTCAAGGTGAGCTTGACTGTGCAATAGTTTGCCATTTCAGCCGCGCTTGCAGAAATAGCAAGAACGAACACCAAAGCACAAACTATCAAAAGTGCCCAAAAAATTTTCTTTTTCATAATTATCTCTCTCCAAAAATAATTTATATATTAATATTACCACTACTCATATTTTTTGTCAAGATGTAATGTTTTTTCCTGTTTTGCATAAAATAGTAAAAGTGACCGATTTGGAAGGAGTTATTTATGTGTTCAATTTGCGGTGAGGTTTGCTTTAAAGTACCAAATTCCATAAATTACAAAACAGTTAGCATAATGAACAGTGCAATGTCACACAGAGGACCTGATGACAGCGATATATTTATTTCCGAGCATTGCGCTCTTGGGCATAACAGATTAAGTGTTATGGACATTGAAAACGGGCATCAGCCTATGAGTGTTTTTTACGGAAACAAAAAATATACCATAGCATATAACGGCGAAATTTACAACTGTGACGAATTAAAAAAAGAGATTGAAGCGCAAGGAATTGTTTTAAAAACGAGCTGCGACACCGAGGTGGTTTTATACTCATATATACTGTACGGCACAGACTGTGCCAAGCGGTTGAACGGTATTTTTGCCTTTGCGGTTTATGACGGAGAGAGTGTGTTTTTTGCTCGCGACCGCTTTGGAGTAAAGCCCTTTTACTATGCAGTAAAAAATGATACACTGATATTTGCATCAGAAATAAAGGGTATGCTGAAGCACCCCCAAATATCAACAAAAATTGACAAATACGGACTTTGGGAGATTTTGTATCTTAGTCCGAATTTCGTGTCGGGAAAAAGCGTTTTCCGCGATATTTTAGAGTTATCCCCTGGGGAGTGTATGATTTTCAGCCCTTATGGCTTAAAAAAGTGGAAATATTGGACTCTTGAAGCTAAACCGTATTTCAAGGATAGAGCCTTCGCCATTGAAAAGACGCGCTATCTTGTAACAGATGCCATTAAGCGCCAATTAAATGCGGACGTGCCACTGAGCGTTTTGCTCTCGGGTGGTCTTGACTCCAGTGTAGTAAGCGCAGTAGCGGCTGAGCATTGCCGTGAGCAAGGGCGAGTTTTGGACACGTATTCCTTTGAATATGAGGGGAACAAGGAAAGCTTTCAAAAAAGCTTGTTCCAGCCTGAAAGAGATGATGAATTTGCCACTTATCTAGCAAGCTATTTAGGCACAAATCACAGGGTGTTGACTTGTCCCAATGATGAGCTTGTGAGGTTACTTTTGCCATCTACCGAGTATAGAGATTTGGTAGGTCAAGCGGATATTGACTCCTCACTTTTATATTTCTGCGGTGAAATAAAGAAAAATCACACGGTCACATTAAGCGGTGAATGCTCTGATGAAATTTTTGGTGGCTACCCTTGGTTTTACCGCCCTGAGATGCTTTATTCCGACTTTTTCCCTTGGATTCACGCACCGCGTATGCGTGCTTCACTTTTTGCTGATGGCTTATCACAAAGTGACGAGGGCTACGAATATATAAGAGAAATTTATCAAAAATCCCTAAGGGAGTGTCCAATTTTAGACTCTGACACAGATGAAATGAAAACCGCAAGGCGTGCCACATACTTGAGTGTTTACTATTTTATGACCTCGCTTTTACAAAGAAAGGACAGAATGAGCATGGCACAGGGATTAGAGGTGCGAGTACCCTTTGCAGACCACAGAATATTGGAATTTGTGTTTAATGTGCCTTGGGAATACAAGCGAGAAAACGGAGTTGAAAAATCTCTCCTTCGCAACTCTATGACCGACTATCTGCCTGAAAAAATTTTGTGGCGAAAAAAGAGTCCCTACCCGAAAACACACAACCCTGCGTATATGGAAGCGGTGCTTTCCCTACTCCATAATCGTTTACAGTGCGGCGGCTATTTGAGTCAGCATCTTGACAAAGGCAAGCTCCAAGAAGTGCTTGATGGCGGAAAAACCTGGTTTGGACAGTTAATGTCCTCGCCTCAGCTTGTCGCTTGGCTGATACAGCTTGACTACTTCATAGAAAAATACAATGTAGATATTGTTGATTAATTTGCGGGCGACCCTTGGTCGCCCCATTTTTTACGAATTGTGATTGACTTTTTGCCTAGGTTGTGATAAAATGCTCTAAGCATTATTTTTTCGAGGTTATTATGATAAAAAACAATTACAAGGTAACTATTGGCGCGGCAATGCTTGGTTACATAACTCAGGCAATTATGCTCAATTTTCCGCCGCTTTTGTATATCTTTTTCCAAACCGATTACGGACTTTCTCTTTCCCAGGTCAGCTTTTTGATTACCGCTAATATTATTGTGGAGCTGATTGTTGACGTTATTGTTTCGCGTTGTGCGGTGCGCGTTGGCTACCGTCCTCTTGTTATTTTGGGAGCCGCTTTTGCCCTTGTTGGACTTGTGTCTATGCTTGTTTTGCCGTTGTTTATACAAAGTAAATTTTTGGCTCTCGTTCTTTCTATGATGATGTGCGGTGCAGGTGGCGGCATAATGGAGGTGCTTATCAGCCCTGTTGTTGAGGCTTGCCCTACCAAAAACAAAAGTGGAATGATGAGCCTGCTCCACTCCTTCTACTGTTGGGGTCAGGCGGCGGTTGTTCTGTTTTCCACTCTGTTTTTCCTTGCCTTCGGTCTTGAAAATTGGTATTATGTAGCGATATTTTGGACCATTATTCCACTTGCGTGCTTCTTGCTTTTCACGGTGGCGCCTATTTACACCTTAGAGGAAGAGGGCGGCACAGGACAGAGCTTTTCCGGTCTTTCCAAAAACAAGCTATTCTGGGTATTAGTGCTTATGATGATTTGCGCAGGCGCGTCCGAGCTTTCCATGGCACAGTGGGCATCTGCATTTGCGGAAACCGCTCTTGGAAGACAGGATTTGAAATGGCTTGCCGATTTGCTCGGTCCTTGCCTTTTTGCCATTTGTATGGGCTGCGCAAGAGTATTTTATGCTAAGCGAGCTGAGAAAATTGATTTGTCCAAGGGTATTTTTGTATCATCCCTTATTTGCATAGCATCATATCTTGTAGCAATTATTTTTGAAAGTCCTGTTATTTGCCTAATTGGTTGTGCGGTGTGCGGTATTGGTGCGGGCATTATGTGGCCTGCCTCATATAGCTTAGGTAGTGCAAAAATTCCAAACGGCGGTGTTCTTATGTTCGGTATGCTTGCCTTGGCAGGAGATTTTGGATGCATGGTTGGCCCTTCTCTTACAGGACAGGCGGCATCCCTCTTTGGTGATAACTTGCGTATTGGCTTTGCCTTCACTCTTATTTTCCCTGTAATTTTGGCTATCATTTCATTTGTTATGTACATAAAGAACAAAAAAGCTAAAGATAATCAGTAAATCAAGCATTACAAAACATAATTTTTCAAAAACAAAAATGGCAGAGGTGCAACACCTCTGCCGTTTTTTATATTATTTCTATTTCTCGTGGCACTTTTATAGACACGTCCTTGCCTTTTTCAAGAGAAATCTCGATTTTACCGTACGGTGTGGTAATTTCAAGCTCTGCACTTTCAAGGTCGAAAAGACAGGGGCTTAATTTGATTTTTTTGCATCCCGCTTCTACAATTTCGTAGCCACTAAGTGCTCTTTTCAAAGCATACGCAGGGGCAGCACCCCACGCGTGAGAATAGTCACAGCGCATATTTTCCCAAGCCTCGGAAAGTCCCTTGTCACACTTTTGAATCAAGCTCTCATAGCGGCGAATAAGGTCAAAGCCACACTCCCCAAACATTCCCTCATTATATAGGGCATTTAAAAGGAAGTGGTAGAAGTAAGGCTGCATTTCAAGCTTGGTCAGATCGGTTGTTACGTATGTGAGCAAGCTCTTTCTTATTTCCTTTGGCGCTATGCCGAAAAGAACCGCCAACACGTTTGCCTGCTTTAGATAATACACAATGCTTGTATTTTCAGGCAACCATTGGTTGCTCTCTACTCTATTTGGTGTGTTAAGTCCGCCAACGTAAAGACCTTTTTCGCTGTCATAGAGGTGCGCGTTAATAGCGGATTTCATTTTTTCTGCCTTTGTGCGACACGCGCTTGCACGTTCGTTCTCTCCGATAACAGAATAAAGCTCCGCGCAATTGACAAGAGCATTATAATAGAACATACAAAGCACGCTTTGTCCAAGTGCCTTTGGTGGGTGGTGCAGGCTATAGCCCGCCATTTTGCCGTGTGACATCATATTGCCACCGTCTAAAAATCCGTCACTTTCGTCGTCTGCCACAACCCAGTCAACAAACATATAGTCGGGGGCATACTCCAAAAGACCGTTATCCTCTGCTACATATGTGTCAAAGCGGTCAAGCAATAAATCAAGAGCTTTTTTATCTATGACGCTTGTATCTCCTGTGTACATATAGTGCTCCTTCACCCACCATGGATAAATAAGACTATATGTTGTGTGGAAAATGCGTCCGTTTTGCACGTGCAACAGGTTTGATGTGCGGCGAATATCCCACTCGGCTAAGGTTGGGTCTGCCAAGGAAAGATACTCAATCATTGACTGAATATAATAGTCGCCTGTACAAGCCAGCGGCTCCTGATGTGTGGGAGAATCCAGGTGGATTGTCTGACGGCATATTTGCAACGTGTGCATACAGAGGTCGTAAATCTTGTTAATCAGTGGGTCGGAGCTATTAAATGCACCTATTTCATATACAGGGTATCTTACATAGTCTATATACAAATCTGTCAGGCGCACAGGACTATTGCCCTTGTTCTCTATTTCTATTTCAATTTGACCCACACTGCGCATTCTTGGAGTGAAGTGGGATATGCTCTTATTTGTGACAATGGTATCGCAAATAACACCGCTATCTCCCTGCTCGCTGCTTGTCAGCTTGACCGTGCAGGTGTCAGCACATTCAAGGGTGAAATGTGGGTAAGCAGAATATATTTTGTCAAAATAGAAGGTTCGCTTCACTGTTCCGCCGGGGCTTGCACACAACGGTTCAAAATCAAGAGGCTCAATTTTTGTTTCCGCAAGATGCGCAAGGGTATGAGACTCAACATTCAAGGTGCTTGTGTATTTAGCCTTGTGTGGCTTTTCTGCCTCTTTTGTATAGTCAACATAATGTATATGCTCCCACTCGTTCAAAAGCATAGCATCCCAGCAGTCATCCGCTTGGCAAACCGTTTGTCCGTCACAGATAACGCGCGCCCAAAAGCCGCTAAAGCCAAAATTATATTCGGTCATAGCTGTAGGTGTAGATGTAACTATCGCCTTGATTTTGAGCCTACCTGTGTCGCTAATTTCGTATGTATCGTAATATGCGCTGTCAATCTTACCTTCTAAGAAGTCACCGCCTACACTGGCAGGTCCTCTGCCCACATAGCTATCGTTGACAAAGAGCAGGTAACGTGCGTTTGCTGTAATTTCTATTTTACATGGTGCGTCCACTTCAATTTCGCGAGTAAACTCTACCAAGCAGAATTTGTCCCCTTGATATTCGGGATAGTATGTCGGGTCAAGCCAAATATATTTTACCTTTTCCATATTGTCCTCATTATTTTTCGAGGGTCAAATCTCCCTCTTTGATTAAGCCAAGCTTTTTTAATAGCAGTGTCAAAGCAATAGATATAATAGCGGGCAAGATAATGCAAAGAAGGACTATGCCAAGCCACATAAGCACAGGACTTTGACCCTGTTCTGTTATTACACCGATAGGACCAACAAGACCGCAGGTACCCATACCTGCCGCAACTCCCTGGCATTTCAGCTTAAACACCAATGTGGAAAGAGGTCCGCAAACTGCACCTGCCACTGTTGGTGGCACCCAAATTACAGGATTTTTGCAAATATTGCCCATTTGAAGCATACTTGTGCCCAAGCCCTGTGAAATAAGACCGCCAACGCCATTTTCCTTAAAGCTCATAGCGGCAAAGCCTACCATTTGCGCACAGCAGCCAACTACTGCCGCGCCGCCTGCCAAAAGGAAGCCCTCGTCTGTTCCGTTCAACACCGCAACCGCATAAGCCGCAGGTGAGAAAATCATAGCACAAATAGCCGCGCTGGAAATCGGCAAGGTCAAAATCATACCTACTACAATAGCTACAATAATTCCCATGAAGAATGGGTGAAGCGTTGTTGCCGTAGAAACGAACACGCCAAGATAATACATAGCATATGCAATGATAGGACAAAAAACGAATGAAGCGGCAAAGCCAACAAGCAATGTAACTATTGGAGTTATCAAAATATCAACCTTTGTCTTTTTGGAAACGAATTTTGCCACCTCGCAAGCAATAATTACAGCAAAGAATGCGCCTGCCGGACCTGCGGAATAGAAAACGCCGTTTGCTCCACCAAGCTTATCCACGGCCCATACATCAATTGCGCCCTCGTTAATAACCGCGCCAATGGCGTTACCCATAGCACCCACAACGGATGCTGACAAAATAACGAGCATATCAGACTTTAACGCAATAGCAATAGCAACGCCAATTGCCATACCTGTTGAAGCCTTTGCAAATTCTGCAATTTGATTTAAAAAATCAATTCCTGCATATTTGCCGATTGTACCTATAATCGTGCTGATAAGCAATGTGGCAAACAAGCCTTGTGCCATAGCCGACATAGCGGTGACGAAATATTTCTTTAAATATTCTTTTACCTTTTCCATTTTTCCTCTCCTTATAAAAAAACAATTAAATTGTATCAATTATATTACTATTTGAAAACTTTGTCAAGTCAATAGTTGAATTTTTGTGCTTCTTGTGATATATTGTAATTAATCACCGTGAAATGGGGGTAACTATGGGGTTTTTACATTTGCTTGAAAATATTCGATGCGGATTTTTAGACGCACTGTTTTTGGTAATCACCGCCCTTGGCGAGGAAATGGCATTTATGGCTGTGGCGGTTATTGTTTTTTGGTGCATTTCTAAAAAGGACGGCTACTATATTTTATCAGTTGGATTTGTTGGCACTACTATCAATCAGTTTTTGAAGCTAGTTTTCAGAATCCCGCGTCCTTGGGTGCTTGACCCTGATTTTTCCGCGGTTGAAGGTGCAGTTCCTGAAGCGCAGGGCTATTCGTTCCCATCAGGGCACACGCAAAATGCCGTTGGCACATTTGGCGGTATTGCCTTTTTGGCTAAAAAGAATTGGCTCAAAATTGTCGGCATTTGTCTTTGCGTACTCATTCCTTTTTCCCGCATGTATTTGGGCGTGCACACTCCCTTAGATGTGGGCGTTTCCATTATCATTGCCCTTATCTTGATTTTTGCAGTAAAAATAGTTATTGATAAGGCGTACGACACACCGTACGGCATGTACATTTTCCTTGGCGGTATGCTCGTCTTGTCCGTTGGACATCTGTTGTTTGTGGAGCTATATCAATTTCCAGCCGATATTGACCCACACAATTATGAGTCGGGCTTGAAAAATGCTTATACTCTGTTAGGCGCGCTTCTCGGTATGCTTGTTGCCTACCCATTGGAGAAAAAATACATAAATTTTGACGTTAGCGGCAAATGGTACACACAGGTTATCAAATGCGCCGTGGGTCTTGGCTTGCTTGTTGGCTTGAAGGAGCTTTTGAAGCTTCCTCTTGAGGCTTTGTTCCCTGCGCTTACTGTGGCAAGAGCTATACGTTACGGATTGCTTGTTATTTTCGCTGTAGTTATCTACCCTTCTACATTCAAGTATTTCAAGATGTTTGAGGAGCAGGTTGTAACAAGATTAGAAAAATAAAAAAATGCGGAGTAATCTCCGCATTTTTTATCTGTATTTTTTGTTTTTGTCGTGCTTAGGCTCGGGGAAAATACACTTGTAGCCCTTTGCGCCTAAGATATAGGAAACGGTGGAAACTAAAGCGCCAGGCAATATGATTGCTATGTAGAGCAGGGTGTGCAGCCACAGAGGAGAGAGCTCAATTGTGGTGATTGGCAAATACATGGCGCTCCACCAGTGCGCTATAAACATAAATACTGTATATACGTTATAAAGGAATGGCACTGATTCAAAAAAAGAAAGGGCGAAAGCAAGAACACCTGCAATCACAGCTATCGCATTGGCAATTAAATACATATACAAGCCGTGCCAAGGGTTATATGTCAGTCTGCCACCGTCGATTTTGATTTTGTCTTTTGCTCCTCTTTCCCACATAGCTGTGTAGATGAGCGAAAAATACATAAGAACAGCAATTATGCCCATTATGTAAAAAATGATTGGCGCATCATTCTTTTTTGCCAAAAGCCACGAGGTAATAAGCACCGCCAAGCTGAAAATCGTCATACCAACATGGTTGATAAACAGCTTTGATATATGGCTCAGATTTTCTTTAAAGTATTTTATCATTGATAAGTCCCTTTTCTTGGAATTTCCTGCGTTGCACTAAAATCGAATTTCAGTGCATACATATATTATAAGAGTTTTCGCTCTGTTTTGCAATACGTTTTTTCAAAATTAATCCTTTATTTTCATTTTGCACGGTAATTATTACTTGACAAAGCTATTCCGTTATGCTAAAATGTTTAGGTGATATTTCGAGGTGTAGCGCAGCTGGTAGCGCGCATGGTTCGGGACCTAATAGCCACTCTTAATATGGAGTTTTTTTCAAAATCCCGAAATACCTTGCACTGGCTGACTTTTTCGCACTTTACCTCTTTAATATTTTTCGCAAAATTTCACTTTGACCACAGACTTGACCACTTGCAAAAAACTTAATATTTTACAAAATCGAGGTGTAGCGCAGCTGGTAGCGCGCATGGTTCGGGACCATGAGGCCCGGAGTTCGAACCTCCGCACTTCGACCATAAAGCAAGAAAGCACCACTCGGTGCTTTTTTGTTTTATCGTAGTGTGGCTGTGAGAACTTCGCTTTTCGCTTGCGAAAATGGAGTGCGCCTAGCGAGCAAAGTCGTGAGGTGCTCGCACATCTAAGACTGCGAAGTGTTACGAGCAATTTATTGCGAAGTCATATCCGCACTTCGACCATAAAAACAGCCGAAAACAAGCTATTTTGACTTGTTTTTGGCTGTTTTTCTATATATTTTTAACAAAATTGGCTTTTTCAGTTGACCACAGACTTGTCTTATTTTTTGGTTTTTAAGAGTTTTTTATTGCTTTTTCTCAATCATTTTGAAAATTCCTTTTCTTTGTTTACTTCCGACGCAAATTTTGAGGGCTGACGATTGTTTTTCGTCAGCCCTCACTTTTATCATCATCCCGATAAATTGGAATTTGTTTATCGTATGCTTTTTATATTCGACTCTATCCGTTTTATGATATCTATAAATTCCGTATCGCTCTTTCCCGTAGGATCGGGCAATCCCCAATCATCGTCAAATGCTCTGCCGATGAAGGGACATCCAACGTCACATCCCATTGAGATAGCAATGTCGGGCGATGGTATCTTGTCGATGGTTTTGCTGAACTGTGTCAGCTCCATATCGATGCCATAAAGCTCCTTCATCAAACGCACCGCATCTTGATTGATCTGCGGTTTGGTTTCCGTGCCTGCCGAATAAAAGTCGAACTCATCGCCACGCAAATGCTTTCCAAAAGCCTCAGCAATCTGACTTCGGCAAGAATTATGCACACAAATAAATGCTATCTTCTTTTTCATTTTCATTTGAAGGGACACCTCGCACCTATGCATTGATTGTTTTGTGCCGAGTGCACACACTTGATCTCTCCAAGTTCCATTTCAACGCCAAGATGTTCTTTTGCAAACTCCACGGCTTTTATGATAGAAATATACGAATCGCGCTTGCAGCAACGGGGACCGCCGACTTCACCGATTGCACCAAGTGCGGAAGATGTCATCTTATTTGATAATCCCCACGCTTCGTTTGCAAGCGGTGTCGAGCCTGTCACAATAGACACGAACATTCCAGCACTTACGCCTGCTCCGCAAGCTCCCCAAAATCCACACGCACCGCCAGGAACTTTCTTTCCTCGCGCTTGCATCTCTGAAAGTGCTTTCACAAGGTCGATTTCACCGCCCGCATTTTTATATGCGGTGAGGAGTGCCGAACCCACCATCACGTGATGTTCGGGACCGTGTATGTGGCAGAATGGCAAAGCCATCATTCTTTGAATGATTGCGATAGGATTCTTCGCGCTTTCCGCAAGGCATACTCCTATAATGCTGTCCATTCCCTGCGTGTGGCACTCGTTGCATACGTAATGACCTTTCTCGCAAGCAGTTTTACTGTTTTCTTTTTTATGGCAGATGGCGCATTCCATCAGC
>JAZQWO010000020.1:0-3824 GCA_045632405.1 Eubacteriales bacterium
TTATATTTTGGAAATGAATTTTGATAATCAATTTCAAAATATAGACAAGCCTATGAGCACTCAGACAAGCGCAAATCACCATTACGTTGTTGCACCAAATCTTGTACAAGCAAATTATAAAAATCCACCTCAAGATATTAGTAAACCGATGTCAACACAGACGGCGGTAAATAAGCATTTTGTTGTGACACCGAGTCTTGTTGAATGTTCGCACAAAAGTGGACCAGGCATACATAACGTGAAAGACCCTCTTAACACGCAAACAGGAAAGGCTTGTTTTGCGATTGAGACACCATTTTTGACAAAATTTCAGCAACACAGTAAAGGGCAGGATGCAAAGGCACCGCTTGATACTGTAATGCCAGGCGCAACAAGATTTGGCGCCGTAACTCCCTTCTTAACTCCTATCGGTTATGGAGAGAACAAAAATCAAGCCCCAAGAGTTAACAGTGTGAACGAGCCGGTCTCCACGGTTGTTTCCTCTTGCAAGCAGTATATAACAACACCATTTCTTTCAAAGTATTTTAGCGGAGATGGAACAAAGGCAAGTGGAGCAAAATCACCTGTACCTACGATAACGGCTAAGGACCACAACGCACTTGTCGCCGCAAATATTGTTCACTATTACGGCGGTGCGGACCACGCAAGCAAGAGTGATGCACCCATACCAACCGTAACAACAATGCCAAGGCATTATCTTTGTGCAAGCAACCTTTGTGTGCTTCGCAAGAATATGGACGGAAAGAGCTTAGAGAAGCCGCTGCCGACCTTGACAACCTCTGCCGGGCATTTTGCAGAAATCAGAACGTATTTACTCCCCATAGACAACTCACAAGAGCTTTATCATTGGCACGAGGTTAGAAAGCTCCTTAACGAGTATGCAAATTATCAGATTGAGGAAAATGAAATCCTTATTATCGAGATAAACGGTGTACCGCATTTTATTGGAGATGTTGGAATGCGAATGTTAAAGGCGGAGGAGTTGAAGCTGGCGCAAGGTTTCCCAGTTGACTATGTGATTGACATTGAGCGACACATTGGCAAGAAATACTGTGAAGCAAAGCAAATAGCGCGTTTAGGCAATGCAGTGTGTCCGCCTGTGGCTACCGCTCTTATAAGGGCGAACTGTCCCGAAATGGCGTACAAAAAGGCAATAACCACCGTTGCGCAGCTCGAAAAGATTATGTGCATAGTTTAGGAGGAATGATATGCCAAAATGTATAAAACATACTTGCAAAGATTGTATTCATTTTAAAATTTGTAATGATTACGTGTATTTAATTGGACGAGAGGATAAAGTTGCTTGTCCTGATTTTAAAGCAACTGAAGATGCAGTACCAAGAAGTGAAGTTGTAGAAGAGGTTTTATCAAAGGTTAAGGAGCTTGTAAAAGAGTATATGCTTGATAAAGGGCTTTACTTAGCTACACTAAAACACGCTTTGAATTATGCAGAGAAAATTATCAAAGGAGCTGAATGATATGGAAAGATATACAGAAGTATGCGGAGATAACAGATTTGAGCTAATCGAAAAATACAAAGAAAAATTAGTTAAAGCAACCAACATTGAAACGTCAAAAGAGGAAATGGATGTTATTGATAATATTCTTTTTAGGTTTTGGCAAATGGGTTGGCTTGATAAACTTGAAGAAGATGTCGTACCGAGAAGCGAGTATGAAGCGGTTGTAAGTGCGGTTGACAATAGCACAAAAGAATTTTTAAAACTTCACGATGCTTACCAAAATCAAAAAAGAGAGTATGAAGCCGAACTCAATAAAGCAAAGCAAGAAAGCACCGATTTTTATTGCAGTTTTACCCAAAGCAAGATACAAAACTGTCCTATTCAAGACGAGATTGCAAAAGCCAAGCAAGAGGTTGCGAGGGAATTGCTTAATGAGATAAAAACAAAAGTCAATTCTTTGATAGATTTTTATCGCCATCATACAACGGTTTTAAGCACTGTCCGAGCAAAAGTTGATGCTTATTTTGAAATAGACGATTTTATTGCCGAACTCGAAAAGAAATACATAGGTAGGGACACAAATGTCCCTACCAAGATAGGAGAGTAGAGATATCATGATATCAAAATCAATGAAATGCGATAAGTGTGGAAACGAAATACCGTGTTGGGCAAATTACATTATAACGGAAAATTCCGCAAGAATAAAATTCTGGGGTGTGGGCGCAACACGAAGCAATGATGGACAAAAAATAGACCTATGCCCAAAATGTGCAGAAAAATTTATAAATTGGCTTGAAACTGAGGTGACAAAAAATGAGTAAATGCGAAACTTGTATTTTCAGTGATAGGTGCGATAAATACCATATAGCAACGGACACAGGCAAGTATGCTTATCAAAACATAGACCTCTCCATGAGGGATGATGTGGAGGAAATATGCGATGATTTCAAAGACAAATCCCTGTTCGTTGAGCTTCCTGTGAAATTGGGTCAAATTTGCTATGCTCTGCACCCATATAAGAACGAGGTTGAAGAATGTCGAGTTTCCTCGTTGACACAAAAAGCAGATGGCTCTTGGAAAATAAGGTTGACACATAATCATTCAGTATTTGAAATAAGAGCAGACGAAATTGGCAAAACCGTATTCCTTGACCGAGCAGAAGCCGAAAAGAAGCTACAAGAAATGGAGAATTTAAAATGAGCTATAATGCAACAATACATTTTAAGACAGTCAAAGAGGGTGAAATTTACCCTTTTTTGAAAAAAATAAAAGATACTTGCAAAGAGAAATTTGACGAAATAGCAAAGTCTGAATTTATATATATGCCGTCAATAAAAAATGACTATATGCTAAAGAACGATAGCGAATGGGCGAAAGAACAGCTTGACCGTGGGTGGATGAGGAATAGCGTTTTCTCTTATAGGTTTTTCTATATTCCCGAATACAAATTGCTTGGGGTTTTTAGTTTGCCTAATGCGGTTGACAAAATTTTTGACTTAACTTGCTATTTTCAAAACTCTTGCGATCAAGACTATGAATATGAGTGTTGGAAAGGTATTCCTATATTTGAGCATATAGCGGAAAAGTGGAAAAATGCCACAGACGAAGAAGTTTACAAAACCTTTGAATACCCCGAAGAACACACAGACCCAATAGATTATGACTATTACCGCCGTTCCAATGCTTATAACGAGATATGGAAAATGTGTGAAAGGTATTTGTATCACGAAGAAGATGTTGTTTACATTTCAATGTTTGGTGGCTATGAAATTGCAGAGCAGAAAGGATTTGTGCATAAGTGCCGTAAAGCCTACGAAGAATGGCAAAAGCAATTTGAAAAGCCAAAAGAAAACGAGGACACGGAATGAAACTAATATTTTATAAGAACAAGAAAAACGGAAAGATAGAGCATTGTGAGCCAATGCCAAAAGCATACGAAAGTGACGAAATTAAATTACAGACATTGATTGACAATTACAACAGGAGCGAAAAGTATGATAGAGAATGTTTTCTTAAAGAACTGACCGAAACAGAGCGGTTTTTATACGAAGCTTTTAAGAGCCGACAAGATAACATCGCACAGGCTTTTGAAGATATATACAATTCGTTGAGTGATGTTAAATCCAATGTTGAATATTTACAAGGTATATTGTGAGGTGTTGGAATGAAATCAGTTTTAATATCAATTCAGCCTTATTGGGTGTTTTTAATAATAGCCAAGACAATGGGTTGGGAAATAGACCAAGAGAAAACAGTTGAGGTTAGAAAGAGCTTTCCGAAAGACCTTAATTGGAATAAAAAATCAATTATTTATTGCGGTAAAAACAAGCAATCATTTAATCGCATACCGAAAAAATATCAGCC
>JAZQWO010000021.1:0-1503 GCA_045632405.1 Eubacteriales bacterium
TCGCGTTTCCTTCGACCAAAACGTGGTGGTGCAGGGCATACAGATTTTTGCACCAAGCAATAATGCGGAATATGTAATAACACAAAAGAGTGGCGCACAGGCTGTCATTGAGCTGTCTGTTGCCGTTGATGCCGCACTTTCGCCAACAAGCCGAAATCCTGTGCAGAACAAGGTTATTTATGCGGCTCTTGGAGATGTCGAAACTGCTCTTGACAATATTATTGCCTTGCAAAATCAATACATCAATGGGGGTACAACATAATGGCAATAGCAGATAAATTAACACAAATTGCTAATAAAGTACCGCTTGTTTATGACGCAGGTTATGACAAGGGTTACGACGACGGAATATCGCAGGGCGGTGATACAACGCAAGCCTACAACCAAGGTGTTGAAGCAGGCAAGCAAGCGGAGTATGACAGGTTTTGGGACAGCTATCAAGATAAAGGGGAACGAAAAGATTATGGTTACGCCTTTTCAAGAAGCGGTTGGAATAACGAAACATTTAAACCTAAGCACCCTATCATAGTAAAAGGTGACGGCTCTTATATGTTTGACAGGTGCGGATTAACCGATTTTGATTTCGTTGAAAATGAGATAGCCCTCGATACGTCAGGTGCAACATCTTTAACATATATGTTTAGAGATTGCAAAGGGATTAAAAGAATAGGCAAGATAAGTACACTGGGGTATAAATTAGGTGGTGACTTAAACCGATTGTTTTACCAGTGTACCGACCTTGAAACAATAGAGGAGTTTGAAGTCAGAGAAGACATTGTGTATGAGTCCACATTTGCGTCAACTCTCAAACTAAAAAATTTAACAATTAGAGGTACAATAGGAGAAAATGGCTTTTCTGTCGCAAATTCTACTGAACTTACCCACGATAGCCTTATGAGCATTATTAATGCTTTAAAAGATTTTACAGGCACAGACGAAACAAGAACGGTGACACTTGGTTCAACAAACCTTAATAAACTTACAGGCACAGAAAAAGCAATAGCAGAAGCGAAAGGATGGACGTTAGCATAATGGCAACAATTAAAAAGCGAGATGTAAACGGAAATTGGCAAACCGTAAAAGAAGTTACCAACAATTTCTGGTTTACAAATGGAATGGCATATTCGCAAAATGTTTACCTTGGCAAGAATGACAAGGCAGAAAATTGGTACGAAATCACAGAAGCCGAATATCAAGAAATTTTAAAGGAGCAAGAGGAAAACAATGAATATTGAACTAACAGCGCATAATCTTGTAGGCTTGGATTTGAAAGAAATCCTATTGCCCGAACAGGAATTGAAGCTCAAATTCAGCTCGTCATTATATAACCTTGATGTGTTATTAGTGACCGTTAAAAATGGCGAAAAAAAGGTTAAAAAGAAGCTTGTTTTCCCATTTGAAATTGACATTAGCGAGCTTCTTTTTGCAGGAACTATTGAGGCGGAAATTTCCTTGATTTCCAACAATGAAGCCGTTAAGACTTGGAGATTGCAACCCTTGCAT
>JAZQWO010000022.1:0-1901 GCA_045632405.1 Eubacteriales bacterium
AAACGCGTTTTCCGCGTTTATCTTTGCGTATTCATACGAAAGCATCATATATTATAACTTAAAAAAATCAATTTGTCAAGTATTTGTATAATAATTTCCTTCAATTATAATATTTTAGATTATATTTTATATTATAGCCCCTAAATCCGTGTGCAAATATCACAAAAGCGCCTTGAAATCGCTAAAAAAATAGTAAAAAAGTACCAACGCCCACTTGTGCCAAGCGCGCAGGTGTGATATAATAAAAGTAACAAAAAGGAAAAATGCGGGTTTTACCGTCTATTATGTGAAAAAGGAGAGGGAAGAAATGAAAAAGCTTTTTTCTGCGATACTTATTGCTGTGCTTGTGCTCTTTAACTTTGCTTCTTGTGATGATGGAGTGCGTTATACCGATTCGGTAGACGATTATAACAAGGGCGAATATTACCTTTATAAAACTTTTTACTTAAGCTCTATTCCGGAAAACGCAACCGTGGTTTCGTTTTCGTATTACAGGCATGTGCACGAGAATGCCTCTGACGTTTATTTGGAACTGCGCTTTTCTACCGAGCAAGAGCTTGAAGCGCATCTCGATGCTATAAGCAATCATACAAAAACCGTGCTGGCAAGTAGTCATACACAGCCGTATGATGGAGAGTGGTTTTTCGAGGTTGCAAATCCGTATGACGAAAAATATGTAGATGCGTTTTGCTGGGATTATAACGGTTGGATCGATGGTGAAAAAAATTACACAGGCTACTCGATAGAGCAAAAGGACGATTACGTCAGATATAATTGCGATTACGGTATCGTCAGTTACTCTCTCGAAGATTTAACAGTAATTCAAACCAATGCGCGCGGATGGTTCAAGTGCGACGGAGTAAACTACACACCAAAGTATTTCAAGAGATTTAATATTCCTACAAACGAGGAGATTGTGAGAAGATATTACAGAGAAAACTACTTTAAGCCGGCTGAATAAATATCATCTTGTTGAATGGTGTTTTTTATACTGAAATAAATGGCAAACCAATAGCTGGTTATATTGAGGGAGGAATCGAATGGCTTTTAGAGTTGGCAGCGTAAAAAATGACAATTTTAAGAAAGTATATTCTTTATGTGAAAGAGTAATTTGCATACTAACAGTAGTGTTTTGCACCATTGTGTCTATTATGCTATTAATACATTTTAATGGCGATATTTCCTTTGTTGTTTTGGCCTATGTATGCATTGTTTTCGACGTGACTGCGTTGTTAAAAATGTTCGTGATTCCGTTTCGCATTGTTATCGGCAATAACAGGATCAAGGTTTTTGATTTTCCGCTGTTAGCAACCAATAAGTTTTATAAAAAGAAAAGAAGCTTGATTTTGTGGAATAGCGACATTGATGTAGATGAGATTGAAAAAATAGAATTGATTAAACTTTCTAAAGAAGAGCAAAAGCAATATGTGGGATATAAGCATCTGTTTAATAAATACTTAAAATTTACTTTGAAGTATGGAAGCTCTAAATATGTTTACGTAGGTTGTTATTCAAATTGTCAAATCAAAAAAATCATTAAGACCGTTACAATTCAGTAATTACAAGAGCCTGGCGATGCCGGGCTCTTATTTTTTGCGCTTTGTGCGGATTGATGGTTGATGTACAGATAATTTTGCGGTTTCGGGGTGTAAACTTGTCTGCGGTTATTGACTTTCGCGCGGTTTTCTGCTAGAATATTAAAATAGATAATTATTAGTTTTAGTATATGGAGGGGCTTTATGAATCCGTCAGTTGAAAAAATCCTGGTTTCCGAGGAGGAGATCGACAGGATAACCACGCGCATTGCCGCGGAAATAGATAGAGATTACAAGGACAACGAGGGCAGACTTATTCTGCTTTGCATCCTTAAGGGCTCGATCGTGTTTATGGGCGACCTTATG
>JAZQWO010000023.1:0-81843 GCA_045632405.1 Eubacteriales bacterium
TGCATATTCACACCCTGTTTTGGAATGTAAAAGCTTAGGTACAATATTACCTGTATCTACAGAAATATTGTAGCTCTTGCACAGTTCCAGCTGCTTTTCAGTGTTAAAATCCTTGGTTATATCGTGCAAAAGCCCTGCAAATGCAAGCTTTTCCGCTTTTTCAGGCAGAAAAATCAAGCCAAGCTCATATGCTTCCTTTTGTACTCCCAAGGTATGGTTAAACCTTTTTGGAGTTTCCAAGGCTCTTACTGCGCTTGTGAAAAAATCAAAATCGTAACTCATATTCAGCTATACAACCCACCTTTGCTAATATAGTCCTTTATACCTTCGGTTAAATACGAAAAATTGCCCATTGATATGTTATTTCGAATTTCAGTTGAAGAAACCTCTATAACATCAGCCATAAGAGGAATGATTTTAGCACCAAATCTATTTTTGTATTCTTCAACCTTAATATCAATTTTTTCAGTGTTTTCCACGTCAGATTCGCGTCTAACATACACAATGGTAGCATTTTCAAAAATGTAATCCGGCTTATACCACAAATCCATAGTCAAAATCATATCCGTGCCACACAAAAAATATATGTCATCATAGCCGTTGCATTTAAAGTATGCAATCGTGTCAGCGGTATAGCTCATGCCTTGACGTTTGATTTCAATGTCAGAAACCACAACGTTGTTGCATAAGTTTTCAAAGGCAATTTTTGCCATATTCAGCCGCTCAATGGCAGTAACAGACGAATGTAAGTCCTTGTGAGGCGGTGTGTAAACCGGTATGACAAAGGATTTATCAAAGTCGAATTGATTGATAAAAGCCTTAAATGCCTCAATATGTCCTATGTGTGGTGGGTCAAAGGTGCCACCGTATATTCCAATCTTCATTTTATTTTTGAAATATCAATTTTTCTGTTTTTCTCATAATCAGAAACTCGATAAAGGACTATCTTAGTGCCGATTACCTGAACAACAGTCGCGTCTATTCTTTCCGCAATTTCTACAGATAAATCCTTGGCGGAAGCAGGCGCTGTCTCTAGCACCTTGATTTTAATAAGCTCGCGAGCATTCAACGCATTCAGGAGTTGAAGGCAAAGCTCATCGGAAATGCCGCCCTTTCCAATTTGAAAAATTGTATCTAAATTTACAGCTAAGCTTTTTAAATATGCTCTTTGCTTACTTGTCATGATAATACCTTCGTTAATTTATTAATAAAGCTTCTCATAGCCACAGCTCTGTGACTAACCTGATTTTTCTTTTCGAGCTCAACCTGAGCAAATGTTTTTCCAAAGGGCTCATAGTAGAAAAGTGGGTCATAGCCAAATCCGCCATCTCCCTGTCTTTCAGTCAAAATTTTGCCAAAGCATTCACCGCGAACGGTAAAGTCAGCCAAGTGATCGGGAAAAACGCATGCAATAGCACAAACATATTTTGCACCACGGTCAGAAACACCATCAAGCTTTTCTAGCAAAAGGTCATTGTTGTCCTCGTCGTTGCCGCCTGAAAATCTTGCCGAATATATACCAGGTGCGCCATTTAAAGCATCAACACAAAGACCTGAATCATCAGCAATTCCAATATAGCCAAGTCTTGCAGGAACAGATGCCTTGCAAATGGCATTTTCCTCAAATGTGCTACCGTTTTCCTCAACATCGCCGTAAAAGCCAATGTCGTCAAGTGAAAGCACAGAAACATCCAAGTCGGAAAATTCCTTGAACAAAGCTTTAAACTCGTGAATTTTATTTTTGTTTCTTGTAGCTAATACTAATTTAATCATAATTACTCAAACAACGCATCAATGAAATCATTTGCGTCAAATTTCTCCATATCATCGATTTGTTCACCAACGCCAACGAACTTAACAGGAATATTAAGCTCATTTTTGATTGAGAAAACAATACCGCCCTTAGCAGTTCCGTCAAGCTTTGTCAAAACAATGCCTGTAATATCGGCAGCGGACTTGAATTCCTTTGCCTGATTAACGGCATTTTGTCCTGTTGTTGAATCAAGAACAAGCAGGGTTTCTCTTGTAGCACCAGGTAATTCTCTTGTAATAACACGGTCAATCTTAGCAAGCTCGTTCATCAAGTTCTTCTTATTGTGCAGTCTTCCCGCAGTATCAATAATCAAAACATCTGCATTTCGCTTTTTTGCCGCATTTATTGCATCAAACACAACCGCCGCGGGGTCTGAGCCCTCTGTATGCTTAATCAAATCAACGCCCGCTCTGTCAGTCCAAACATTAAGCTGATCAATTGCAGCCGCGCGGAATGTATCTGCAGCAGCAACTACAACCTTCTTGTGCTGTCTTTTAAGAGCGTAAGAAATTTTGCCGATAGAGGTTGTTTTTCCAACTCCGTTAACACCAATAACAAGAACAACTGTCATTTCGTTGCCGAATGAAATTTCGCCGCCGTCACCAAGCATTTCTCTCATTATTTCCTTTAGAGCAACCTTAACATCCTCAGAATCTTTAATTTTATTTTCCTTGATTTGAGCTCTTAGCTTTTCCAAAATCTCCTCTGTTGTTACAGCACCTACGTCTGCGCACACAAGAATTTCTTCAAGCTCCTCCATCAAATCCTCGTCAATAAGTCTAAATCTTTTAAATAAGTCAACAAATGGCTTAAATAAAGCATTTTTAGTCTTTTGCAGTCCTCTTTTTAATTTTTCAAAAAAAGACATAATTTCTCCTTATCATTTAGGACTGTCGTCCTTTAATATATTGTCCTTACCAACATCGTTAACATCCATAGTAAGCACCTTGGAAATGCCCTTTTGTGGCATTGTTACACCGTAAAGACGGTCTGCAATCTCCATAGTACCGCGACGGTGTGTAATGATGATGAACTGTGTCTGGTTCGAATATCTCTTTACATATTGACCAAAACGCGCTACGTTAACATCGTCCAAGGCCGCCTCAATTTCGTCGAAAATGCAGAAAGGTGTTGGGTTAACCTTCAGTATTGCAAACAAAAGCGCAATAGCAACAAAGGACTGCTCACCACCTGACAAAAGCATCAAGCTCTTGATAACCTTGCCTGGAGGTGCGGCTTTAATCTCAATACCGCAATTCAAAATATCATTCTCGTCTTCAAGTGAAAGCTCCGCGTGTCCACCACCAAAAAGCTCCTTGAAAACTAAATTGAAGTTTTCGTTGATTGCCTTGAATGCTGTAATGAAGCTTTCCTTCATCTTAGCTTCCATATCGCTAATAATCTTGATAAGGTCTTCCTTAGCATTCTTCAAGTCAGTTAGCTGAGTATTATAGTAGTCGTACTTTTCCTTAACCTCTTTATACTCATCCATAGCATTTGGGTTAACATGACCGAGAGCACGAAGCTTGTTTCTACATTCGGTCGCTATTGCGGCAACCTCCTTGCGGTTTTCTGCCGTTACCTCTGGGTAGCCAAGCTCGACAGCAGTTGAATATGTCAAGCCGTAATCCTGATACAGCTTGTCAACCATATTGTCAAAATGAATTTTCAGCTGTTCAAGATGGCTCTTACTTTCAGAGTTTGAACGGATAACCAGCTCTTTCTTGCTGACAATTTCCTTATAAGTCTTATTAAGCTCTGTTCTCTTTTGCTCAAGCTTAGCAATTTCATCAAGCAAATCATCTCTCTTGCTCTGTAGCTCTGCCTGTCTTTCCTTGGCTTCGTCATAAAGCTTTCTGTTATGGGCTCTCTTTTCGTCAGAGGTGGATACCGCAACATTGTATTGCTCCATTTTTGCTTTACGCTCACTGATATCAGTTACAATTTCGTCAAGCTTTTCCTTTGTCGCAAGAATTCCTGCAACAGCAGCCTCGATATCCTTATTGACAGCGGTAATTTCAATTTCCTTGCCAACTATCTTGCGCTGAAGAGCTTCAACCTCGTTTTCGTCCTCACCCTTGATGGAGTCAAGCTCATATCTCTTTTCAGAAATTTCACTGATTTTGCTCTTTATTTGCTCTTGTAATAGCTTAAGAGCCTCCACCTCATTCTTGTTCTTTTCCTCTTCATCAAACAGCTTTCTTGTACTGTCCTCAAGTCCCTCAATTTGATTTTTGGAAAATTCCATTTTTACAATCAAAGAGTCGTATTCTGTCTTTTCGTCTCTATAAATTGTGTCAGTCAAGTCATAGCTTTGCTTGTCAGCGGTTCTTGCAGATGTCAATTCACGCAATCTTTCGCCAAGCTTTTGTCCCTGTGCCTTGATGGCATCAATTTTTGCAAGAGTTTCCTTTTCTTCCTCTTCAAGTCGCTTGATATCAACACTACGGGAAAGCATAGATCCCTCTTGCTTAACAGAACCACCGGTAAACGAGCCGCCAACGTTGATTATCTGTCCGTCAAGAGTAACAACCTTTATTCTGTAGCCCTGCTCTTTTGCCATTTCTGTTGCGTTGTCAATATTATCAAATACAACAGTTCTGCCCAAAAGTGATGAAAAAATCTTTTCAAATTTGCTGTCAAACTTAATAAGCGTGTCAGCAACTCCAACATAACCCTTATATTTTTTAGCATTTTGCATTTCCTGTGTGGGAGCTTGACCGTTAACGGAGCTAACAGGGTAAAATGTTGCTCTGCCCGCCTTGTTGTCCTTTAGATGCATAATGCAAGACTTTGCAGTTCTTTCATTATCAACAACGATATGCTGAAGTCCCGCGCCTAATGCGGTTTCAATGGCAGATATGTAATTATCAGGCACTGAAATCAATGTAGATACAGGACCGTAAACCGTACCACATCCATTGATATCGCCATTTTTATAAGCAGACATAACAAAGCCAACGCTTTTTGCATAGCCCTCAAATAGCTCTTCCATAGAGGTCAAGGCGTTAATTCTTTCACGCAAAGCAAGCTGCTTGGATTTAAGAATGTTCATTTCTTCCTTGAGCTGCTCGTAAACCTCTGTCTTTTCGTCTATTTCCTTAGTTTGCTCAGTTATCTTTGCTTCTAATTCGCTAAGCGTAGCTTCATATTTTGCAAGCACCCTTGCTTGCTCATCAGCCTTTTCGTTAAGTGCGTCAAATTCAGCACGATATTTTGCAATATCATTGTTGATTTCTTCCTTACGCTCACCGCCTGTAAATTGAGTATTTTCCAAAACTGACAGCTTTACAACTGTATCATTAGATTCCGCTTCAAGAGCTTTGATTTCACGGAAAAGTCTTTCTATCTCTGCCTCAGCCTTTTCAACCTTTTCATCAAGCGCCGCTTTGCTCGCCTCATACCGAGCCTTTTGATCCTTGGCATCCTTCAAAAGCGCGCTAACTCGGTCGTATTCTGCTTCCTTTTCCTTGATTTCAATTTCGCAAAGCTCTTTCTTTGCGTTAATCTTCTCAATTTCCTCAACTTGTGCACTTGAAGATATCTTTGCATGCTCAACATCATTCTCCATAACACTGAGCTCTCTGTCCAGGTTGTTGATTGTGTTATTACAGGAGTTAATTTGAGTGAGTATATTTTCACTTTCACGGCGTGCCTCTATGATTTTTTCATATAGCGCTCCATCCTGTCGCTCAAGCTTTCTGATAGCCTCATCTGTCTGCTCAAGCTCGTCCTCAGAAAGCTGGAAAACCTGCCCCTGCTTCTCAATGTCAGCCTTTGTTTTCTGTGAATCGTAGATCCACAAGGAAACCTCCGCCTCTTTTCTTTTGTCAAAAAGCTCGTGATACTTAATTGCCTTTTCAGCCGCAGTTTTCAAAGGACCTATGCGGTTAGCATATTCATTGAAAATGTCGAACACGCGCTCCATATTTTCGGTAGTGGCGCGTAGCTTACGCTCGGAGTCCTCTTTTTGATATCTGCTTTTTGCAATACCTGCAGCTTCCTCGAAAATATTTCTTCTGTCCTCACTCTTTTTAGAAATAATTTCAGCAATACGGCCCTGTCCAATGATAGAATAGCCCTCACGTCCAACACCGGTATTCATAAATAATTCGTGAATATCACGAAGTCTGCACGGCTGTTTATTTATAAGATATTCACTCTCACCTGCACGGAAATATCTTCTTGTAACGGTGATTGTGTCATAAGGACTGTTAATTCTGCCCTCCTCTGATGAATTATCAAAGGTAACGGATACCTCGGCATAGCTCATAGGCTTTCTCACCTCAGTACCGATAAAGATAACGTCCTCCATCTTTGAGCCACGCAAGGTTTTTGTGGAAAGCTCACCAAGCACCCAACGCATAGCATCTGTAATATTCGATTTTCCGCTTCCGTTAGGACCAACAATTACAGTTGCACCATCATCAAAATACAAGGTTGTCTTGTCGGGAAACGACTTAAAGCCCTGTAATTCAAGTGATTTTAATCGCATGAGTTTTCCTCCTTTATCTCAAATTTGATTTTTTCATATTCCAAGTCTGGGTTTTCAACAACTTTTATAGCACTAAATCCAAACCTATTTTTCAATTCATTTATATTTTTTCTTCTATGCCCGACAACTTGGGATGTCAAGCCCCTCGAGCATTCAATGCACAAAATGCGGCTAACACAATTGCGTTCTCCAATTTGCATGCATATATCGTCAAAAATCATTTTGCTTTTGACCATTTCACCAATTGATGGTGAATTAGGTCCGCACACATATGTATCGCTTGAATGAAGATTTTCACTGTCACTCAATCCGATTCGTATGCATTTAACATTATTTCGCTTGAAAACTCCATAAACAGCCGCACTTCGCTCAACCGCCTCGTCAAGAGACAGCGCTGTATATTGACCGCTTTTAACCATATTTTCAAGCTCAGTGTGGCAAAAAACTAATGTGGGATATATGCGAGAGGCGGTTGCACCCAGCTTGCATATCATTTCCGCACAGTGTATCTCGTCATTTTGAGTTGATGTTGGCAAGCCAATCATCATTTGCCCCACAAACGGAATACCATTTTCATTCAAAAGTCTTGTTGCCATACAAGTATCAGCCACGTTATGGCCGCGCTTGAGAAATGCAAGCACGTTGTCATTCATTGACTGTATGCCAAGCTCCACGCAGGTAATTGTGTATTTCTTCAAGATGTCAATGATTTCTTGCGAGATATAATCGGGTCTTGTTGACATTCTTATGCCAACAACCGCGCCACTTTTCACATATTCCTCAGCGATTTCCAGTAGTCGAATCATCAACTCTCTATCAATGCCTGTAAACGAGCCACCAAAGAATGCGATTTCGCAAGTATCACCACACTTAATAGTGCCAAGCACTTCCTCTATTATTTTGCGAACAGAGGAAATATCGAATTCCACAGTGCCAGAAATAAATCTTTGATTGCAAAAAATGCACTGATTAGGACAACCTAAATGCGGAATAAAAACAGGAATGTTTATATGTCTCATATAACATCAAATAGCATTAGCGCTTCTTTTGCGGCGTTTTGCTCCGCCATTCTTTTGGTTTTACCAACGCCCTTGCCGATTACATTGGAATTCAAGCGCACCTCAACCTCAAATGTTTTGTTGTGGTCAGGTCCACTTTCACCGACACAAGCATATTGTAGCCTGTCAGTTCCTATTGATTGAACAAACTGTTGAAGCGAGGTCTTATAGTCATATGCCATTTCATCCTTGGAAGCAGCGACGATTTCACCCTCTATGATTGGCAAAAGGAATTTTGCCACCTGCTCCTTTGAATGTCCAGAATCAAGATATATTGCCGCCAAAAGTGCTTCAAAGGCATTTTCAAGGATTTTAGGGTTGGTTCTTCCTGTGCCCTCTTCTCCCTTGCCAAGGAGCAAATATGAGCCAAGATTGATAGAGTCAGCAAGAGAAGCAAGGGATCTTGAGCAAACAACAGATGCTCTTATTTTGGACAAATCCCCCTCAGGCTTGTCCAAATATTTTTTATAGATAAATTCACTTACAACTAAGGAAAGCACGCTATCCCCCAAGAACTCAAGGCGCTCATTGCATTGGCATGCAACCTTTTTTGCCTTTTGCTCATTAGCATAGGATGCATGAGTTAATGCGGTCAAAATAATATTCTTATCCTTGAAGGTATATCCAATGGTCTTTTCTAAATTTTCGATGCAAAAACTCATTTTATTTCTCCTTTACTGTAATGATTCCGCCACTTTTTCAATAATATTTGATTTGCTGTAATTAATCGCTTGCTTAATAGCACTTAGAATATTTGATGCCTTGCAGCTACCGTGAGCCTTGATAACAGGCTTTTTGAGTCCCAAAAGAGGTGCTCCGCCATAGCTTGACGCATCAAATAGGCTTTTGAGTCCCTTGAGCTCATTTTTCACAAGCAAAAAGGACAATTTGGTTTTAGTATTTGTCAAGTACAAATCCTTCAATGTTGAAAAGAAAAACGTGCCCATTCCCTCAGCCAGCTTCAAGGTGATATTTCCCGTAAATCCGTCTGTTATCAAAACGTCACATGGAGAATATGGGATTTCTCTTGATTCGACATTGCCGATAAAATTAATGTATTCGTTTTCTTTTAAAAGCTGGTATGCAGCCTGCATAACAGGTGTGCCCTTGTGCTCCTCAGTTCCATTATTCAATAAGCCAACTCTCGGCTTTTCAACTCCGAGCATTTGGTTAACATATGCAGAGCCAATGATAGCCCACTGATTCAAAATATCCTCTGTCACAGTTGGGTTAGCTCCCGAATCAAGTAAAAGCACAGGAGGGTTAAACGGAAGAATGCTTGCGATAGCACTTCTGCGCACGCCCTTGATTTTTCTAACAATCAATGTTGAGCCAGTATGCAAAGCGCCTGTGCTGCCTGCACTTATGAAAGCATCAACCTCTCCGTCCTTCAGCATTTTCAAGCCGAGTGCCATAGAAGAATTGTTCTTCTCTTTCATAATTACCATTGGATCATCATCCATTTCAACAACTGAATCGGAATGAATAATAGTTATATTTTGAGGCTTTTCAGTTTCAAATTCCGAAAAGCAATTATTGATTTTATCTGTATCACCAACCAAAACGAGCTCCACATCAGGATTTTGCTCAGCTGATAATACAACGCCCTTTACTATCTCAAAAGGGGCGTTATCTCCACCCATTGCATCAATTGCAATCTTCATTCGAGTATATCACCTTTCATAGATTCTATTGTGAATATTGCTCTTTTTGCTATTTCTTCATTTCGCGCTTTTTTGCCGCCCTTCACTTTGTAATCAAGGGGCGCAACTATGCCAAAATTAGCATTCATCGGCTGGAAGTTGCCAGAGTATGCGCCATTTTCCACGAAATGAGCCAAAGAGCCGATTACAGTTTTATCAGTTAAGTCAATTTCTTCAAGTCCTCTTGCTTGTCTTGCGGCATTAATACCTGCTACAAATCCTGAGGATGCAGATTCAATATAACCCTCAACGCCTGTCATTTGTCCTGCAAAGTAAACGCAAGGATTATTTTTCAGTGCATAAAAGTGATTAAGATACTTAGGAGAGTCAATATATGTATTTCTATGCATAACGCCATATCTTAGAAAGCTTGCGTTTTCAAGGCCGGGTATCATAGAAAACACTCTTTTTTGCTCTGAAAATGTCAAATGAGTTTGGAAGCCAACGATGTTGAACATTGTTCCTTGAGCATTTTCCTTTCTCAACTGAACAACAGCGTGATAGGTTTCCTTTGTTTCGGGATGCTCAATGCCAACAGGCTTCAAGGGACCGAAAAGCAAGGTGTCGATTCCACGTCTTGCCATTACCTCAACAGGCATACATCCCTCAAATACAGTCAGCTTTTGCGCCTCGGCATCAAATTGATGCAATTCAGCCTCTTCTGCTGATATAAGAGCATTATAAAAGGCTTTATATTGCTCCTCGTTCATAGGACAATTAATATAATCCGCGTCCCCCTTATTGTAACGAGAAGCAAAAAATGCCTTGCTCATATCAATAGAGTCGAAATCAACAATTGGCGCCGCCGCATCAAAGAAATGCAGACCTGACAAGCCCATAACGTCAGAAATATATTTAGAAAACGCATCTGATGTAAGCGGGCCTGTTGCAATAACAGTAATTTCTGTTGGGTCTATCTCTGTAACCTCTTCGGAGATCACTGTAATATTTGGGTGATTTTTAATTTTATTGGTAATATATGCGGAAAACTGTTCTCTGTCAACAGCCAACGCTGAGCCGGCAGGCACCTTTGTATTATCTGCCGCTTCCATTATCAGCGAATTCATAGAACGAAGCTCCGCTTTCAAAACACCAATAGCATTAGACAATTCGTCAGACCTTAGGGAGTTTGAGCAAACAAGCTCCGCAAAATTCGGATTGTGATGAGCGGGGCTAAATCCCTTTGGCTTCATTTCATAGAGATTGACCTTCACACCGCGAATAGCTGCCTGATATGCGGCTTCGCATCCTGCCAAGCCTGCGCCAATTACGTTAATATAATTATTTGCTTTCATCTTCCACATCCAGCTTATAGTCACACTCTTTGTTGTGACAGTATAGATAATGCTGAGCCTTGTTGCTCTTTTCTAAGAGCATGCCACCGCAGGTTGGACACTTTTTGTCCGTTGGTGTATCCCATGTAGAAAAGCTACATTTTGGATATTGAGAGCAGCTGAAGAACTGCTTTTTGCTCTTGGTTTGCTTTCTCACAATTTCTGCACCGCAATCAGGACAAGCAACCTCCACCTTGCCGTCAATAGCCTTAGTGTTTTTGCACTTTGGATAATTTGAGCAAGCATAGAAGTTACCGAATTTGCCCTTTCTCAAAACCATTTCCGCACCGCAAAGCTCACAATTAAATTCCGCTTTTTCAACAGACTTGGACTCGGTAACCTTGCCGCTACTGTCAATTGTCTTAGTATTTTTACACTTTGGATAGTTAGGGCAAGCGGCAAACTTTCCAAATCTGCCGTTTTTAATTATCATTTTACTTCCGCAAAGCTCGCACACAATGTCTGTTTCCTCAACAGGAACCTCAACGTTTGCCTTGTCGAGCTTTTCGGATGCAACATCAAGCTGCTTTTTAAATCCGCCGTAAAAATCGCCAATTACGCCCTCAATAGACATGCTTCCATTTGCGATAGTATCAAGGTTATTCTCCATAACGGCGGTAAACTTGTAATTGAGAATATCGGGGAAATACTCATTCATTATCTGTGTTATTACCTCACCCAATTGTGTAGGCTTCAAATACTTGCCCTCACGCGCAACATAGCCACGAGCAAGGATAACTGTAATGATAGGAGTATATGTGCTTGGTCTTCCAATGCCCTTTTCCTCCAAGAACTTAATCAAGGAAGCTTCGTCATAACGGAGCGGCGGCTCGGTAAAATGCTGAGCTGCCTCAACATTTTTGGTGTTGAATACCTCATTGTTTTCAAGAATCGGAAGCTTGTCGTCAGTTGACAATGATGCAGCATCATCCTCGCCGTTAGATGCAGCCTCAAGGGACTCTGTATAAATAGCGGTATAACCTGGGAAACAAACAGTATTTCCTGTTGCTCTGAAAATATGTCCGCTATTTTCAAAATCTGCCACAACAGTATCAATTACCGCAGATGACATTTGGCTCGCCAAAAATCTGTCCCAAATCAGCTTATAAAGCTTATATTGGTCATTTGTTAAATGCTTTTTGATTTTTGAAGGCTCAAATGCAACCTTGGACGGTCTAATTGCCTCGTGAGCATCCTGTGCATTTGACTTGGATTTATACTGTCTTGGCTTGTCAGGAACATATTCATTTCCAAACCTTGCCTCAATAAAGCCTCTTGCGGACTCCTGCGCCTCAAGGGAAATTCTCAATGAGTCAGTACGCATATAAGTAATCAAACCGTGAACGCCACCAAGCTCGGAGCCAAGGTTAACACCCTCATAGAGCTCCTGGGCAACCTTCATTGTTCTCTGTGACTGAAAATTCAACTTTCTTGACGCCTCCTGCTGAAGCGTAGATGTTATAAAAGGTGGCTGTGGTGCGCGCTTTTTGGTGCCCTTTTTAATAGCTGAAACCTTATATACACCATTTTGTATATCAGCTAAAATCTTATCAGCCTGCTCACGGTTTTCAACCTTAATCTTTTTTGTGCCGTCGCCATAGTATGAAACCGTCAAGGACTTTTCATCATTAACGAGATCGGCGGCAATCGTCCAATATTCCACAGGAACAAATCCCTTGATTTCTTCCTCACGTTCAACAATGATTTTAGTTGCAACAGACTGAACGCGTCCTGCTGACAAGCCACTTTTAACTGTTTTCCAAAGGAATGGACTGATTTGATAGCCAACTATTCTGTCAAGAATACGTCTTGCCTGCTGCGCATTGACAAGATCCATATTTATGCTTCTTGGATGCTTGATAGCATCCTTAACCGCGCTTTTTGTAATTTCGTTAAATGTTACTCTTTTTGCTTTTTTGGCATCCTCACCGATCAGTGCCGCCAAATGCCAAGAAATTGCCTCTCCCTCACGGTCAGGGTCAGTTGCAAAAAATATCTTGTCTGCATTTTTTGCTTCCTTGCGAAGCTCCTTGATTAAATCGCCCTTGCCTCTTATGTTAATGTAATGCGGAGCAAATCCGTTTTCCATGTCAATACCTAAGGAAGACTTAGGTAAATCTCTTACATGGCCCACAGAAGCAATTACCTTGTAGTTTGAGCCCAAATAGCTCTTAACAGCTCCTATTTTACCGGGTGACTCCAGAATTACCAGATTATTTGCCATTATAAAATCCTTTCGCCTATTTCTTTATGTAAAAACCACCAGGTACGCTTTCAACAGCGCCCTTAATTTCCAACATTGTCATTATTGATACAAGCTCTGAAATGTCTATTTCCACATCCATAAAGCCTTCGAGTGTTATTGTCTTACCATACTCCATAGCATCATACACAAGCCTTTCTCTTTCATCAAGAACGGATGCATCAAAGGCTTGCTCTTTTACATTATGTGCAATCGCTTTAGTATTATGCTTGGAATTATTGTTCTTCAAGTTTGAATAAAAATCCGCAGGAATCTCAACAGTCTGTGCAACCTTGTTTCTATTGCTCAAATCAGGTCTTTGCTTTGACGCTGAAAGATCAAGTGCAGGATAAATATCCATAAACTGCTCAAGCACGTCAATAGCTGCTGTTGCAACCCTTGCGCCCTCGCTTAAAAGATGGTTTGTTCCCTTTGAGGTGAAATTATTAACAGAGCCGGGAAATGCAAATAGCTCTCTGCCCTGCTCCCTTGCTAGCCTTGCGGTAATCAAGGCGCCACTGTTCATATCAGCCTCAACAACTACCGTCGCCTTGGAAAGACCGCTAATCAACCTATTACGCACAGGGAAGTTATGCCCTGACGGTGGAGTGTGCGGTGGGTATTCTGTCAAAACAGCACCAACTCTTGCAATTTTCTCCATTAAGGCGAGGTTCTCTCGTGGATAAACCACATCAATACCACAACCCAAAACTGCAACTGAAGATCCACCTGCATATAAAGCACCCTTTTGAGCAACACTATCAATTCCCTTTGCCATTCCGCTGATAACAAGCGCGCCACCCTTGGCAAGTCCATAGCCTAAGTTATATGCATTTCTCTGTCCTTCCATTGTTAAGGAGCGAGTGCCTACAACAGAAATACAAAGCACCTTTTCAAAATCAGGCAAATTGCCGCGATAATACAATACAGCCGGGAAATTATCAAGAGCTCTCAACGGCAACGGATAATCTATATCAGACGGAGTAACAATTTTAACACCGTAATAGTCGCACCATTCCAAAATTTCCTCGGCATGGTCCATATTTTTATCAAGAAGCTTACGCCTTTGATGAGGTGCTAACCAATCAATACAGTCCACGTCTGCATCTACACAATCGTAAATTGCATCAACTGAGCCGAAATGAGAATAAAGCTTTTTGTATAAGGTAGTGCCTGCACCAAAGTGAAGGGATAGCCATAACCAAATTTTATTATCAAACATAATTCCCTCAAAATAATAATACTCTATACTATAATATCACTTTGTTTTCGGATTGTCAATTGTTTTCTATAAATATTTATATTATATATTATAGAAAATCAAAGCCTCGGCTATGTAAGCCGAGGCTTTAAATTATAATTTGTACATTTCCCACATCAAAATGGCAGTTGCAACCGATGCGTTCAACGATTCGGTGTTTTCACACATTGGAATGAACAACGTCTCGTGTGACAATCCAATCACTTCCTCGCTGACACCGTGACCCTCATTGCCTATGACAAAAACATCCTCTCGGTTAATTGAAGATGTGCCGAGCTTCAATGAATTTTCCCCAAGGGTGGTGGAGATTATTCTGCGATTTTTGCTCAAAGCCTTCAAAGTACCAATAAAGTCATTTACAATGTACATCTTAACCTTGAAAATTGCACCCATAGCGGCTCTTATCACCTTTTGAGAATATACATCCGCACAATCGGATGAAAATATCAAGGTGTTTATGCCAAAAGCCGCAGCATTTCTTATGATTGCTCCAACGTTTCCAGGGTCACGCACAGACTCAAAAGCCATGATTTTCTCGTCATTTTTGAAGCAAAAGTCACTCCCTGTGTCTAAAAACTCACACACAGTTATAATTCCCTGAGGTGAAAATTCCTCGGTCAGCTTAGAAAAAACTGCCTCGTTCACGCATAAAATTGATGCGCCCTTTTTCTTCTCTTCAAATATCATTTTTGTGATATTTTCTTCAAATATCGCATCCTCTTTTAACACAATATATTTAATTTTAGCACTAAAATTGTGTGCTTCAACAAAGAGCTTTACACCGTCTAATGTGAAAAGTTGTTCTTCCCTTCTCGCCTTTTTCTGCATTAGCTTGGAAATTTTTACAACAGTTGAATTTGCTTTGCTAGTGATATATTCAACACCGAAAATTTGCGAATTCATTTTAGTCCACCTAACTTTAATAAATTTTAAAAAAACTCGGCAAAAAGCCGAGTTTATTTTAAATTAAAGAGCTGCCTTTGCCTTCTCAACGAGTGCTGCAAATGCTTCCTTATCGGAAACTGCAAGCTCTGCGAGCATCTTTCTGTTGAGGTCAATACCAGCGAGCTTCAAGCCGTGCATAAATGTGGAGTAGTTAACGCCACAAACCTTAGCCTGAGCAGAAATTCTTGTGATCCAAAGAGAACGGAAGTCTCTCTTCTTCATCTTACGGCCAGCGAAAGCGTAGTTACCGCTCTTCAAAACAGCCTGCTTAGCCATCTTGTAGTGCTTGCTCTTTGCGCCCCAATAGCCCTTTGCCATCTTTAATACTTTATTTCTTCTTTTACGTGCCATCATAGCACCCTTAACTCTTGCCATCTTTTAAATCCTCCTTGTTTACGTTTCACTCAAATTATTTGTTGATAAGCTTCTTGATTGTTGGAGCCATGCTCTCGCTCAAATAAGAGCCAGAACGAAGATTTCTCTTACGCTTAGCTGTCTTAAGACCGAGGTTGTGGCGGTGCTGTGAATGAAACATCTTTACCTTGCCTGTGCCGGTCAAAGAAAATCTTTTGCTTGAAGCCTTATGTGTTTTGATCTTTCCCATGATATTAAATTCCTTTCATGTTAAGTATATTAACTTATTTTTTTACTGGTGAAATAATAACAGAAAGTCTTCTGCCATCAAGGACAGGAGCCTTGTCTGTTGAACCGAACTCTGAGCAGAGTGCGATAAATTTCTCTATGATTTCAACGCCTACCTCAGTATGAGCCATCTGTCTGCCCTTAAACGCAAGAACTACTCTTACCTTGTCACCGTTCTTTAAGAAACGGATAGCATTATTTGCCTTAGTATTAAAATCGTGAGTGTCTATTGTGCAAGATAGCTGAACCTCTTTGATGTTAACAACCTGCTGTTTTTTCTTAGCTTCCTTCTCTCTCTTATCACGATCGTAGCGGAACTTACCGTAATCCATAATACGGCATACAGGTGGTGTTGCAGTTGGAGCAATAAGAACAAGGTCAAGTCCCATAGAATAAGCCTTTTCCAAAGCCACATCAGAGGACATAACGCCCAATTGTTCGCCTGCATCAGTAACAACTCTTACCTCTTTGAGTCTGATTTCCTCATTAATAGACATTTCTTTTGCGTTGCTAATAAGAAAGCACCTCCAATTAATCCAAAAGCATTGAATTATCATAAAAAATAAAAATTGTGCGGAAGACATAAAATCTCCGCACAATAACAAAAAACACTATTAAACGTGTAAGTTATTAACCCAAAGCGCCCTTGCACTTAGGTGAGAACGGAGAGTTCTACTTCTTTTTGCCCTATGATTGTATCACATCAACACTCATTTGTCAATAGTTATTTTCAACTTTTTTGAATTTTTTTCATACGTACCGCCAAGCACCTTGGCGGTACGTAAAATGTTACTTTTTAATCACGTAATTTGTCTTTAAAATGTGCTTGAGCAAGCGAACGGCGCAGAGCTGTGCTTCTTCCTTTTTCACCTTGCCGCTTGCAAGACCCTCGATAATGTTCTTACGAAATCTACCTGGCATAATAAGGTCGTTGCAGGCATGAACGTGCTCGCATGGGTCCGGACAAGGATTCCAGTCGGTCATTACGATGCCGTCATACTCCCATTCGCCTCTCAAAATGCCCATTAACAGGTCATAGTTGGTTGAAGCGAATGTGCCGTTAATCTTGTTATATGCGGTCATAATTGCGTGTGGATGACCTTCCTCAACTGCAATTCTGAAGCCCTTCAAATAAATTTCTCTGAGTGCGCGCTCGGACATTTGTGAGTCAGAAACACCGCGCTCGTACTCAATATTGTTACAAGCAAAATGCTTAACTGTTGCGTATCTGCCTGTCGGCTCTGCCTCGTCATTGAACTGAACGCCGATTGTGATATAAGCGCCAATTTTTCCAGAAATGATTGGGTCCTCAGACAAATACTCAAAGTTTCTACCGTTGAGTGGGTTTCTTTGAATATTTATACCCGGAGCAAGCCAACCCTCGATATCGGAGATTTCCAAATCATCACGAACGCACTCGCCAAATTTTCTTGCGCTCTCCAAATCCCAAGAATTTGCAAAGCAAGTACCCGATGGATATGCAACAACCTCACGTGAAAGGTCTGTATCTGTTTCAATCGGTGTTGTAAATATAGCAAGACGAACACCTGCAGGGCCGTCAGCACAAGCATTTACAGGGATTGCGTACTTTTCGCTTGACCACATTTCGCCTGCAGCACCGCGAACCTTAATAGCCATACTACCAACATTTGCGTTAGCATTAGAGCCTTCATAGATAACGCCATTGAGTATATCTGCAAGCTCCGCATCGGAGAACTGAGCCACAATGTCCTCAACAGTTGCTCTGCCCTCATAAACGTCCTTCAAGGAGTAAAGCACGTTATCCTTTGGTGTCAAAAGCTTTGGTACATCATTTTCAATAACATCATGAACAACGGTTTCAACGGAATCGCAATCGAACTCGAACACCTTCGCACTTGCTTTTTCAGTGTCCTCACCGTCATATGTGTATGGTGTTGCATTTTTGTTAGACAAATCCTCAAAGTCATTTATCTTTGTGCATCTGTTCCTCATAACCTCGCAAACAACCTCTTTTGCAAGATTGATAGCGCAAGCTATCTTGGTGCTACGTGAAGAATTACCAACTCTTACAAAATACTTGCCTGCTTCAAGAACAAAGCTTGCTCTTTCCTCGTCGTAAGCTGCCATTTCAGTTAAATCAAAGGAAAGCAAAAGCTCACAGCTTTCATTTGGCGCTAAAACATCTGTTTTTGCATATGTGCAAAGCTCCTGGTATGCCTTTTCGAGCTTATCCTGTGGTGCGGACAAGTAGCACTGAATAACCTCTCTGCCGTTAAATTTGCCTGTGTTTGTTACCTTAACGGTGATGTCAACAACCTGACCGTCAAGCTCCACATCCAAAATCTCACTATCAAAGCTTGTGTAAGAAAGACCGAAGCCAAATGGGTATCTTGGTGTTACACCAAATGTATCAAAATATCTGTAACCAACGTAAATTCCTTCCTTATATGGAACTTCCTTGGTTGTAATACCCTCTTTTGTTGAGTAGTCCTCGTACTTATATGCCCATGTGGTTGAAAGCTTGCCGCTTGGCGTAACCTTGCCGCTTATAACGTCAGCAACAGCAAAGCCAAACATTTCGCCACCCAAGGAAACATCAACAATGGCGTCAATCTTGCAGTCGTCAATAGCTCTCATATCAAGAGGACCGCAGGTGTTAAGAAGCAAAATTGTTTCCTTAAAATATTTAGATGCAGCCTTGATAAGAGCAATTTCGTCACTGTGAAGTCTGAAATAGCCCTCTTCGTCCTTCAAGTCAAAGCCTTCACCGCTATTTCTACCAATAGTTACAACGGCAACCTCGGATGTCTTAGCAGCCTCGGCAATCATGCTTTCTTCAATTTTAATTTCTTCCTGTCGCCAGGTCCACTCATCCCAGCTTCTGTTCATTAGACGCTGGTCGGGAAGTGTATTAACATAATTCAAGCAATACTCTTCAATCACAGAGTTAAGCTTATAGCCTGCAGACTTCAAGCCCTCGTTAATTTGAGAGATTGTCTGCGCCATCATATCACCAGAGCCCCAGCCGAGTCTGAAGCATCTATATGAGCATATACCAAGCAAAGCAATTTCCTTGTCTATAGCAATTGGAAGTGCGTTGTTTTCATTTTTGAAAAGCACCATACCGTCAGCGGCAGCTTTTCTTGCAAAATCTAATTTTTCTTGTCTTAACATATGTGTTCTCCTTGCGGGTAAATATTTATACAAAATAAGTTTACCACACTTTTCTAAAATAGTCAATAAATAATGCGTGCATTTTATTGCACGCATTAAAATTATTTCTTAGGATAGCTGTCTTTAAGTCCAACTACTCTGTTATAGGTGTTAGGATGCTTTGTGTCCTTGCAGTAATAACCGTTTCTTACAAACTGGAACTTTTCGCCATCATTGGCATCAGCTAAGCACTTTTCAACCAAAGCATTTTCAATCTTAACCAATGATGTTGGATTGAGGTAATCATTATATGTCTTGTCCTCAGGAATATCGCTCAAGTTCTCGGTTGTGAAGAGCTTGTCATAAAGCATCAAATCAACCTTATCTGCATTGTCAGCACTCAACCAATGGATTGTACCTTTAATCTTACGTCCGTCAACAGGATTGCCGTTACCGGATTCCAGGTCAGCTGTACATCTGATTTCAACAATCTCACCGTTTTCGTCCTTGACAACCTCATTACATTTAACAATGTAAGCACCCATCAAGCGCACCTCACCGTCAGGCTTCATACGGAAGAACTTTGGTGGTGGCACCTCTTCAAAGTCGCTTCTGTCAATGTAAATTTCGCGAGTGAACATAACGTTTCTTGTGCCCGCATTTTCATCGTTTGGATTATTGGAAACAGGGAAATATTCTACCTTGCCATCTTCGTAGTTTGTGATAACAACCTTTATAGGGTCAGACACACAAATTCTTCTCTGTGCTGTCATATTGAGCTCTTCTCTGATACAATGCTCCAAAAGCTCAATATCAACAATGCTATATGCCTTAGCAACGCCAGCACGGCTAACAAAGTCAATGATTGATGCAGGTGTATAACCGCGACGTCTCAAGCCGCAGAGTGTTGGCATTCTTGGGTCGTCCCAGCCGTCAACCATGTCGTTTTCAACAAGATATCTCAAATATCTCTTGCTCATAACGGTATATGTTACGTTAAGACGGGCAAACTCTCTCTGCTTTGGCTTGTTTTCAAAGCCAATGTTATCAACAACCCACTCATAAAGAGGACGGTGATTTTCAAACTCAAGGGAGCAAAGTGAGTGTGTAATACCCTCAATAGCATCCTGGATTGGATGTGCATAGTCATAAAGAGGATAAATGCACCACTTGTCACCCTGTCTGTGGTGATGCGCTCTTAAAATTCTGTAAATTGCAGGGTCACGCATATTGATGTTAGGTGATGCCATATCAATCTTTGCGCGCAAGGTCTTTGAGCCGTCAGGGAACTCACCATTTTTCATTCTTTCAAAGAGGTCAAGATTTTCTTCAACAGTTCTGTCTCTATATGGGCTATTCTTACCAGGCTCGGTAAGTGTGCCTCTGTACTCCTTCAGCTCCTCTGCTGTCAAGTCGCAAACATACGCCTTGCCATCCTTGATAAGCTTGATAGCATACTCATAGCACTTATCAAAATAGTCAGAGCCATAATATACGCCGCCTGTTGGCTCAGCGCCAAGCCACTTCAAGTCCTCGTAGATGCTGTTAACATATTCAGTATCTTCCTTTGAAGGGTTGGTATCGTCATATCTTAAATTGAATTCTCCACCGTACTTTTTAGCGGTCTGTGCGTTAATCCAAATAGCCTTTGCACTACCGATGTGAAGATACCCATTTGGTTCAGGTGGAAAACGGGTGTGGATTTTTCTCGCAAAGCCGTTTGCCAAATCCTCGTCAATAATGTCGTGTATAAAATTTGAACTCATTTCTTCCATAAGAAAACCTCTCAAAGCGAATTAATCATTGCGTTTATACGCTCGGTTACAGCCTTGCATCCCAAAATCTGCATCACAGTGTACATATCAGGAGAATTCAGCTTGCCTGTAACCGCAATTCTTATAAACATACTAATATCGGAAACATTGCCCTTATATGCCTCAGGATTAAGCTTGTACGCCTTCATATCTGAAGCATAGCCAAGCATATCGGCAATATCCTTAATCTTTTCAAACCAAGCATTCATATCGTCAGCAGGGTCATAGGTCTTTAAAAACTCTGTAAGTGTGATTTTAATGTCGCTCTTGTCGAATTCCTCGGAATAAGAATCCTTGATTTCAAAGAATTTATCATAAAACAGGTCGATGTATCCTCTAACATCCTTCCAAACAGACAAGTCCTTTCTTGGCTTTTTGCCACCTCTACCAATAGCAAAAATAGACTTTGTATATTCGGGGTTTGCAGTCATTTCCTCATAAAGCTCAGTGTCAAAATCCTTAGCCCACTGAGTAGAAAGGTCATAAACCTTCTCCGCTGTCATTCTTGAAATAACATTCTTTGAAACGTCATTGAGCTTAGCAAAGTCGAAAAGGCAGCCAGATGTTGACATTTTCTTGATATTGAACGGAAAATCAGTATATGGCTTATCTGCATTTTGCATATGCCACTCCTCATAGTTGGAATTGAGAAGCGTCATAACATATTCGCATACAGCCTCAGGGCAATATCCCATTGACATGTAATCGTCCATATTTGCGCCCATATCGCGCTTGGAAAGCTTTTTCTTGTTTCCGTTTTCGTCAATACGCATAATTTGAGCAATATGCATATACTTAGGAAGCTTGAAGCCAAGGTAAGCAAAGAGCTGAATATGCTTTGCAAGGCTTGGGAGCCATTCCTCACCACGAATAACGTGTGTTGTGCCCATCAAATGGTCATCAACCGCGTGTGCAAAATGATATGTTGGAATTCCGTCAGATTTAAGTAATACAAAATCCTCGTCATTTTCAGGTATCTCAAGTCCGCCCTTTACAAGGTCAGTAAATTTAACCTTCTTTTCAGGGTCGCCGTTTGCAAGAATTCTCAAAACAAACGGATGTCCCGCTGACAAATGCTCCTCTACCTCTTCAATGGTGAAGTTGCGTCTTGCGAGCATTTCCGCACGTCTTGCCTCAGCCTCTGCCTGCCAGTCGGTATTCTTGATTTCCTCTTTTTTGTTAACCGCATGAAGCTCGTCCAACTCCTCCTCAGTGGTAAAGCAGGGGTATGCCTTGCCTTCGCGAACAAGCTGCTTTGCATATACTTGATAGATATGTCCGCGCAAGCTCTGCTTATAAGGACCATATGCGCCCTTGTCGGAGATGTTGCCGTTTTCATCAAGAATAGCACCCTCGTCAAAGTGAATGCCATATTTTGCAAGAGTCTTGATAAGACCCTCAGCAGCCCCCTCAACCTCGCGCTTAGCATCTGTATCCTCAATACGCAAATAGAAAACTCCACCTGACTGATGCGCCAATCTTTCACCTACTGTTGATGGGAAAAGACCGCCGAAATGAACAAAGCCTGTTGGGCTTGGAGCAAATCTTGTTACCTTTGCGCCCTCAGGGAGCTGACGCGGTGGGTACTTCGCCTCAACATCCGCAGGAAGCTCTGTTATATGTGGAAAAAGTAATTCCGCAAGATAATTGTAATCCATAAAATACCTCGTGTACTTCACAATATTTAAATTATTATAGCACGCAAAAAACAAAATGTCTATATATTTTATTTGTTTTGTGAAAATTTTTTATAGAAAAGGTGCTCAGCACTTAACTGAGCACCAAGCATTATTTGTAAAATCGTATTTTTTCCACATTATACAAAGATTTGCATTTCAAAATATAAGCTTTGCATGGGTTAATAACCTTGATGCGCCTGCCGTTGCTTGCATTAACAAGCACAGCATCAGCATCAAGATAATACTTTTTCTCGCCTCGATTAACTACGGTAAGAGCAAAGCCACTTTCATTGTAGCGCGCAAATGCCAACAAATCACTGTTACACTCAACAATGTCAAATTCGCCACTTTTGTAAAGCTCCTCACCAAGCCTAATTTTGCCAATAGCTCGGTAGAATTCTAAAAGCTCATCGTCCTCTCTTCCCCAAGGGTAAGGTAGTCTGTTAAACGGGTCGCGATAGCCTTCCATTCCCGCCTCATCACCGTAATAAATACAAGGAACACCGGGCACAGTGGCTATTATGGTGTAAGCTAGCTTCAAAAGAGAAATCGCCCTTTTGCGCTCTGCCTTTGACATTTTTTTAGTTGATAGCTGCTCGTTAGTATAGCCGTCACTGCTCTCTCCTCCCAACACGGTCAAAATCCTTTCCGTATCGTGTGTACCAAGCAAGTTCATAAGCAAATCCGCGTTGTGCTTTGGGTAATGGGAATACAGCATTTTACAGGTATCGCAAAGCGCATCGCAATCCCCATATTTGATATATTTGATTACCGCTTCTCGCAAGGGATAATTCATAACAGAATCAAGCTCATTTCCAAGGAAATATTTTTTCCTGCTTCCATATGCGATTTTGTTTGAAGCATCCTCCCAAACCTCACCGTAAACAATGCCCTCTGGATTTATGGATTTGACCTTCTTATTGAGCCTTTTCAAAAAGTCATCGCTCAATTCGTCGGCAACGTCAAGACGGAAGCCGTCTATTCCCTTTTTCATCCATTTCTCGATAACGCCAGAGTCACCCAAAATATAATTTTGGTAATCGGGGTTATTGCTGTTGACACGTGGCAAAATTTTAACATCCCACCAGCATTCGTAGTCGTTTGGAAAGCTCCTGAAATTATACCAATCATAATACGGTGAATTTTTGGATTGATATGCACCTAAGGTATTGTAATTATCAAACTTGTTAAAGTAGATGCTGTCGGCTCCTGTATGATTGAACACACCGTCAAAAATAATGTGTATATTCCTTTTTCGGGTCTCGCGAATAAGATCCTCAAGAGCCTTTTCACCGCCGAACATAGAGTCAACGGTCATATAATCTCCCGTGTCATATTTGTGGTTAGAATAAGCATCAAAAACAGGACTGAGATAAAGACAGGTAACACCGAGGCTCTTGATGTAGTCAAGCTTATCAATTATACCGTATAAATCTCCACCGAAAAACATATTATTTTCAACATAGCCACCGGGGACATCGGCATATTGAGGGATACCACCGTACCAGTCCTCATTCATAACAGCATTTTTCTTAGGCTCAGATTTTCCGCTTTTATTAAATCTATCTACAAATATGTGGTACATAATGCCGCCGAGCATCCACTCTGCACCGCGAGTATTTTCCTCATATATCAAAAGCTGTATTTTGTTGTCAGCGCAAGGATCGTATATGCCGATTTCACCGTTAACGCATCCTAAAAAAATGCTCTTATCGGTCTTTATCTCATACTTGTAGTAATACAGTCCAACGCCAATTTCTGACATATCAACCATCGCTTCGTATATGTCATAATGCCCCTCTGTCCAAGCCCATTTGAAATCAATTCTTTTGTAGCTTTTATTCTCTATTCCTTCTCCGTCAAGATGCATACAAGCTGCACTTGCTCCGCATCTTCTTGGAATATAGAGCCTGAACAAGGTCTTATCGTCAGACGAAAACGCACCATAAGAGGAAAAATCCTTGCCACTTATATATTTTTTCTCGCTAAATTTCATCAATTATTTTAAGCTTGTCAGATGCCAAATGTTATCAGCATACTCCTTAATGCTCCTGTCGGCAGCAAAGAAGCCTGATTTTGCAATATTAACAAGTGACATTTTACCCCACTGTTCTTTGTTATTATACGCCTTGATTATTTCCTCGGACTTTATAAAGTATGAATCGAAGTCAGCCAAGCACATATAAGGGTCTGCAACACCGCCAAAGCCGCCAATTAGGTAGTTGGCAATGTTAGCAAATGATACACCGTTGAAGCCCTTATTCAAGCGGTCAACCGCCTTCTTGATGCGCACACTGTTGTTGTAGTAATCAATGGAATGGTAGCCTCTTTCCCAAAGGTCATCTACCTCTTTAGCGGTCAAGCCAAAAATGAAAATATTATCATCTCCTACCGCTTCCTTCATTTCTACATTTGCGCCGTCAAGCGTACCGATGGTAAGAGCACCGTTCATCATAAACTTCATACATCCTGTGCCGCTTGCTTCCTTGCCTGCCAAGGAAATCTGCTCACTGATATCGGATGCAGGCATAAGAATTTCCGCAGTGCTTACATTGTAGTCTTCCAAGTAAACAACGGACAATTTATCCTTTACCCTTGGGTTCTTTCTAATATCCTCACCGAGATTCCAAATCAGCTTGATAATGTCCTTTGCCATATAGTAGCCCGGTGCCGCCTTGCCACCGAAAATGAAGGTTCTCTTTGTGAAATCCTTGTCGGGATTTTCCTCAATATCAGCGTAATAGCAAATGATTTTAAGAGCATTCAAAAGCTGACGCTTATACTCGTGCATACGCTTAACCTGAACATCAAATACAGATGATGTGTCCAATGAATTGCCTGTTTTATTGAAAACGTATTTTGAAAGCTTTAGCTTGTTGTTCTCTTTAATTTCCGCAAGACGACGGCTGATTTCTTGGTCGCCTACGTACTTCATAAGTCCCTCAAGCTCGCTTGGATTGGTATAATAGCCTTCTCCAATACACTCATTGATAAGTGATGCCAGCTCTGGATTTGAATAATTAAGCCATCTTCTGTGTGCAATTCCGTTTGTCACATTGGTGAACTTATATGGAGTTGACTTATAGAAGTCGTGGAAAACTGTCTTTTTCAAAATATCGGAGTGAAGCTTCGAAACACCGTTAACTGTATGAGATGCGATAACACTCAAGTTTGCCATTCTCACCTGAGAATAAGCGATAACTGCCATCTTTGATATTCTGTCCCAATCACCGGGGTATGCCTTCCACAAGTCCTCACAAAGGCGGCGGTTAATTTCCTTAACAATGGAATGAATTCTTGGCAGCTTGAAGCTGAACAAATCCTCGTTCCAGCATTCAAGAGCCTCAGGCATAACAGTATGGTTTGTATAAGATACCGTTTTTGTTACAATATGCCACGCATCGTCCCAGGAATAGTTATAAACGTCCATCAAAATTCGCATAAGCTCAGGAACGCAAAGGGCAGGGTGAGTGTCATTAATATGAATAGCCACCTTATCGGCAAAGCCCGCCATAGAGCCATATGCGGCTATATGGTCACTGATAATGCTCTGAAGTGATGCAGAAACAAGGAAGTATTGCTGACTCAAGCGAAGGAGCTTGCCCTCGGTGTGCTCATCTGAAGGATAAAGAACCTTGGAAATAACCTCCGCGTTTGTTGTTTGCTGTATTGCCTTAACATATTGTCCCTGTGAAAACAGACTCATATTAAAGTTTGTTATGTCGTGTGCCTTCCACAAGCGCAGACGGTTAACGGCACTGTCTGCTCCCGATATCATCATATCGTAGGGAACAGCCTCTACCTCTTCATAATTTTCATATTTAATTTCAAGTCTGCCGTTTTCCCACTCTTCCTTTATGTGACCGCCAAATCTAACTGTGAACTTTTTGTCAGTTCTCGGAACGAGCCAGGATTCTCCGCCAGGGAGCCAAGTATCAGGTAATTCCACCTGATTTCCGTCAATTATCTTTTGCTTAAACAAGCCATATTCATAAAGGATGGAAAAGCCGTCCGCAGGATAATTAAGAGAGGTCAAGGAGTCCATAAAGCACGCAGCTAAGCGGCCAAGACCACCATTACCCAAGCCCGGATTTGGCTCCATCTCATAAATTTCTTCAATATCAAATCCATAATCCTTCAAAACCTCGGTATAATACTCTGCCAAGCCGAGATTTCTCAAATTATTTTTCAAGGAACGTCCAATTAAAAATTCCATGCAAAGATAGTAAACCTTCTTCGCCTTTTCTTTTTTCACCTTGTGCTTAAAGGACGATCTTTTTTGTGTAAGAATATCCTTGACCGTCAAGATTGTTGCCTTGTATATCTGCTCTTGATTTGCATCCTCAGCATTGACACCAAAGTATCTTGATAGCTTTAGATCAAGAGCTTCCTTAACGGTTTCTTTAGAAAAATTCTTGTTCATTGGTTGTACTCCTATGATTAACTACAATTATTTACAAATTTTGCCAATTATCAGAACAGACTGTCCCGCAAGCTTCTCACGGGACAGCTGTACATAATTATTTTTCAGAAAGCTGCTTATATAGCTTCAAATATTCCTTTGCAGATGCGCTCCAGGAAAAATCAATCTCCATCACCCTTCTAACAAGAGCATTCCATTTTTCCTTATCCTTATACAAATCAATAGCTCTTGCTACCGCATCCTTCATTTCGTGGGCATTGTAATTAGCAAAGGTAAAGCCATTGCCTTCGCCTGTATATTGATTGTATGGCTTGATTGTATCGTAAAGTCCGCCTGCCTCTCTTACAATGGGCACAGCGCCGTACACAGATGCAATCATTTGTGAAAGTCCGCAGGGCTCGCTCTTTGATGGCATCAAGAACATATCGGAGCCTGCATAGATTTTCTTAGACAAATCCTTGTTGAATTCCAAGAAAATTTTCACCTTGTCGGGGTATCTGTACTGGATGGTCTTGAAATAGTCCTCAAGCTCCTTTTCACCCGTTCCCAACAAAACAAATTGGAAGCCAAGCTCCAGCATTTCGGGCAAAATGAACTTAACCAAGTCAAAGCCCTTGTGTGATGCAAGTCTTGAAATCATTGAGATAACAGGTATATCGGGATTAATTTCCAAGCCGCACATTTCCTGAAGCATACGCTTGCATTCCGCCTTGCCCTCAAGCTGATTTGACGCAAAGGTTGATGCAATCACCTTGTCGGTTTTTGGATTATAGTAATTAACGTCTATGCCATTGACAATACCACAGATTTTGCCGCCATATAAGCGCAAAACGTAGTGTAATCCGCTTGAAAAATACTCTGTTTGAATTTCATCGGCATATCTTTGGCTAACGGTTGAAATCATATCAGTGCAGACAAGCGCACCCTTTGTAAGATTTATGCTACCATTATACTCAACAATGCTTCTGTCACCGCCATCATCAAGGCCAAACACATCGCCTAAAATGGACATTGAAAAAATACCTTGGTAATCTATATTATGGATTGTGTAGATTGTTTTTATGTCCTTATAATTTGGCAAATGCTGATATTTCCTCTTCAAGTATATTACAGACATGGCGCTTTGCCAGTCATTCGTGTGCAAAATATCAGGATAAAAGCCTATCATTGGCATAATATCAAGAACCGCCTTGCCAAAAAACGCAAATCTTTCCGCATCGTCAAAGTCGCCATATATTGACTCTCTTTTGAAGTAATACTCATTGTCGATGAAGTAGTATGTTACACCACCGTTTGCGCACTTATAAACCCCACAGTACTGACGTCTCCAGGAAAGATCCACTGTTGTGTATCCAACATATTGCAAGGAATCGGAAAACAGCTCCTTCACCTTTTTGTAAAGAGGAAGCACCACTCTGATGTCGCTATTTGGGTCATCAGCCTTTACAGCCTGTGGAAGTGAGCCCAAAACATCGCCAAGTCCACCTGTGGAAACGTACGGAAGCGCTTCTGCACCAACGAATAATATTTTCATATTTCTCTCCTTAAATCATCTTACCCTTAGCCAAATAGAATGGCAAGGTTTCATCTCCTGAAAGCGTCTTATTATCTCTTACAACAACATTTTTATCCGCAATTACACAGTTGAGAGTAACATTTTCTCCTGTAAATGTGTCCTGGAAAAGTATGCTATTCTTAACAACTGTTCCCTTGCCTACCTTAGTACCACGGAATATAATGGAATTTTCCACCTCACCGAAAATCTGACATCCGTCAGCAATAAGTGAATTCTTTACCTTTGCATCAGGGCTATAATATGTTGGTGCGGAGTTTCTGACCTTTGTGTAAATTGGTCTATTGCGAACACCGAACAGCTGCGCTCTTACGCTACTATCATTAATAAGCTCCATGCTTGATGTGTAATAATCCTGTGATGAGGAAATGCAAGCGAAATATCCATCATATCTGTATGTACGATATGTGTGGCGCTCTACATTTTTAAGCAGGATATCCTTGGTAAGGCTATTGTAATTATGAGCAATTGCGTCAAGAACGATTTCCTGCAAATATTGTCTGTGCATAACCATAATGTTGAGGTTAATGTCTGCATCTCCCTCAAAATTGTTGAGGCCCGCTTTAAAATCAACGATTTTTCCATTAGAGTCCGAGTCAACAATTACATTGATTTTTGCCTTTTCCTTAGTCAAGGAAACCTTTTTAACGGCAATTGTAATGTCGGCATTGTTATCAATATGATTTTTGATCATATCCTTCAAGTCTATGTTGCAAATTACATCACAGTCAGCCAAAACTACATAATCATCTGTTATCTTACTGATGGAGCTATAAACGTTTTTCAAAGCCTCAAGTCTTGTAGTATAGAGGGAGTTTGAATTGTTGGCATATGCGGTGATGAATGGTGGCAAAATCTTAATACCGCCAGATCTTCTTGCCAAATCCCAGTCCTTGCCCGAGCCGATATGATCCATCAAGGACTGATAATTGTAGTGGGTAATAACACTGATATTGTTAATATTAGAGTTTACCATATTTGAAAGTGTAAAGTCTATGAGCCTATATCTGCAACCGAAGGGCACAGATGCCATAGTCCTGTTTCTTGTAAGCTCAGGTAGGTTTGTATCGTGAATATTAGAAAAAATTATTCCTGCTGCTGACATTATCTATCTCCTCCCTACTTTTGTATAACGGATACACCGTCAACGGAATCATTATTAATCATAGCGTCCGAAGCAATCACCACGCCAGGCTCAACGCACAGCCCGGTGCCAACAACCGCAATTCCCTTTGCGTTGTCCTTGTCCTCGCCAACCACGGCATTTTCGGAAATTATGCTTTCACTATCAATGATTGAATAATTTACAATAGCACCCGCCTTGATTACAGTACCACTCATAATTACAGAATCCTTGACAACTGCGCCCTTTTCCACAATAACACCGTTTGAAAGAACACTGTGCTCAACTGTTCCTTGGATTTCACATCCCTCTGAAATTATGGAGTTTGAAACACTTGCGGTTTCACCTATATGGTGAGGTGGCGCTGCATAGTTTCTTGAGAAAATTCTCCAGGATTTATCGTGAATATTAAATGCGGGATTTTCACCAAGTAAATCCATATTGGCTTCCCAAAGGCTGCTGATAGTTCCAACGTCCTTCCAATATCCCTCAAATGGATATGCAAACATGCTCATACCGTCGTTTAGCATGCTTGGAATAATGTTTTTACCAAAGTCGTTGCTTGAGCCAGGAGTATTTTCATCATCAATCAGATACTTTTCCAGCACCTTGCGATTGAATATGTAAATACCCATTGATGCTTTTGTGCTCGTTGGGTTCTTTGGTTTTTCCTGAAATTCTGTAATTTTTCCTGTTTCATCAGTAACCATAATGCCAAAACGGCTTGCCTCAGAAAGCGGAACCTCTAATACAGCAATTGTACAGTCTGCACCTGTTGCCTTGTGTGCCTTGAGCATAGCATTATAGTCCATTTTGTATATATGGTCGCCAGACAAAATCAAAACATAGTCAGGATCGTATCTTCTTATAAAGTCTAAGTTCTGATAAATAGCATTTGCTGTGCCCTTATACCAGTCTGCGCCGTTTTTGCCCTGATATGGTGGCAAAATCATAACGCCTCCGCTCATTCTATCCAAATCCCAAGGCTGACCGTTACCGATATACTCGTTCAATACAAGGGGCTGATACTGTGTCAAAACACCAACAGTGTAAATGCCGGAATTGATGCAGTTTGACATTGGGAAGTCAATAATCTTGTATTTACTTCCAAATGTAACAGCCGGCTTTGCTGTTTTCTCTGTCAATGCGTAAAGTCTGCTTCCCTGTCCGCCTGCTAAAAGCATAGCGACACATTCCTTTTTCTTAAACATAGTCTATACTCTCCTTACTCTTCCGTTAATTTTGCGGAAAACAAGTCCGCTCAATGCAGGAAGGTTAATATTTATACAATTTATTTCTTCGCAGCTTGAATTATGCTGCACAACTGACTTTATAACGCCGTCATTTGTCATTCCACGTCCGCCGAATATTTCTTTGTCAGAGCTCAAAGCCTCTTCGTAAGAGCCACTCTCTCCCACATTCAATGAATATGACGTATGGGATATGGGAGAAAAATTCACAACTACAACAAGCTCTGTGCCATCAATTGCCTTGCGCTTATATGCAATTACGTTGTTATCCGCATCGTTTGCCTCTATCCACTCATATCCATCCCAGGACGTATCAATTTCCCAAAGCGCTTTACTTTCCAAATAAAAATTGTTCAGCTCGGCAACAAAGCTCTGCATTTGCTTATGCCTTGGAAAATCAAGCATAAACCATTCAAGCTGATTTTCATAATCCCATTCTCTGAACTGAGCAAATTCAGTTCCCATAAAGGTCATTTTCTTGCCCGGCATTGTCATCATATAGGTCAAAAATGCACGCATTGCTGAAAACTTATCATCGTAATACGCACCGTACATTTTATCAACAAGAGATTTCTTGCCGTGTACCACCTCATCGTGAGATATGGTTTGAATATAGTTTTCATTGAAAGCATACATCATTGGGAAGGTGAGCTTGTCGTGCTTGTACCTTCTGTACACAGAATCGGACGATAAATATTCAAACATATCATTCGCCCATCCCATATTCCACTTGAAATTGAAGCCAAGACCACCCATATACACAGGCTTTGTTATCATAGGCCAGTCGGTAGATTCCTCTGCTATCATAAGAGTGTCCCAAAATTCTTTAAAAATAGCTGTGTTGAGCTTTTTGAAAAAGGCAATGGACTCCTTGTTTTGGTTACCGCCCTCGTCATTTGGCACCCACTGTCCAGGCTCGCGGTCATAGTCAAGATAAAGCATAGCGGCAACCGCGTCAACACGCAAGCCGTCGATATGATACTTCCTTAGCCAGAAAAGCGCATTGGAAACAAGGAAGGACTGAACCTCTTGTCTGCCAACATCAAAAAATCTTGTTCCCCAAACCTTATGCTCCATTCTGTCATAGCCTTGGTATTCGTAAAGAGGCTGGCCGTCAAATTCATAAAGGCCGTGAGCATCCTTCGGAAAATGCGCAGGCACCCAGTCAAGTATAACTCCAATGCCACACTCGTGTAACTTATTAACGAAATACATAAAGTCCAGAGGTGAGCCGTATCTTGATGTGGGGGCATAATAGCCTGTCACCTGGTATCCCCACGACCCGTCAAATGGATGCTCCATAATGGGCATGAGCTCCACGTGGGTATATCCCATTTGTTTAAGATAGGGAGCTAATTCATCTGCAATTTCCCTGTAATTCAAGTATTTTGAACCGCCACACTCACCGTTTCCGTCCCTTGTTTTCCAAGAGCCTAAATGCATTTCATAGATATTTAACGGTGCGGAATAGAAATACCTTTCCCCATCGCTTCCGCTATTGCGATTGAAAAAAGACTTTCTATACTTGAGCCAATTTTCATCTGTCCACGAAAAGCCATCAATATTTGCAATAACAGATGCTGTGTCATTGTGTGTTTGTGAATGAAACGCGTACGGGTCTGCCTTATAAAACACATTGCCTCTGTTCCAAATCTTGTACTTATAAAATTTACCTATCAGGCGCTCCGAGGAATTGACAACAATTTCCCAAACTCCACCGTCGGTTATTCTGCTCATAGCCTCGCCAAAATCCCAGGATGTAAAATCAGACACTAATCTAACACTGTCAGCATTGGGAGCCCACACTCTGAACACATATTTATATTCTCCGTCGCCGATTATCTCGTGACAGCCCATATAGTCATAAGCACTATAATTTGTGCCTTGGTGAAAATAATAAGATGCTAAATCCGTATTATTTGTGAAATTACTCAAATACAACACAGCCTTTCAAATTCTTTATTTTTATTATATTACTATTTGCACGCGTTTTCAATACCATTTGCTCGCAATTATTAAAAAAAATTTACAAATTCCTTCACTTTTTTAATATTTTCTGCAGAAAACAAAAAAAGGCATCAAAAAAATGCCTTTAATTGTATTTATCCAAAAGAAGATATTCGCGTCTCAAGATTGAAGCCACGCCAATAGTTTTATATTTGCCCTTCACTAGCATTGATTCGCGCAAATACCCCTCGAACTTCATGCCGATTTTGCTCATCACCTTTAAGCTTGCATCGTTGCCAAACATAAATTTTGCCTCAACGCGATTAACCAAAAGCTCGTCAAAGGCAAACCGCATAACCTTGCGCGCTGCCTCAGTTGCGTAGCCATTGCCCCAATAGTCAGGATTGATAACATACCCTATTTCAACAACTCCGTTTGCCTGATCAATCCTTGTAAAGCCGCAGGTGCCTATCATTTTATTGCCATTTTTGGTAACGATTGCCCAGTCGTGATATTCGCCAATCTTGTATTTAGTCAAAATAGCCTCAATAAAACGTCTTGTGTACGCAATACTACCGTGAGGCTCCCACAACAAAAATCGCGAGGTTTCAGGGTTTGAGGAATACTCATAAATATCAGCATCATCAGAGCGCTTGATGGCTCTGAATTTTAGCCTATCCGTTTCCATTTCAGGCACCTTTGAAAATAGCTTGCCGATAAATCCCATATGAACACCCCCTTTTCACAGTTTGATTATATATCACTAAAATAAAATAGTCAACATAATTTTTTATTTTTTGCAAAATTGTGTTGTTATCTACTTTCTTTTGTGATAGAATAGTATAAAACTACAAGGCAAGGTGATTTTTTTGAAGAATATTTTATTTATCGGCGCAGGAAATATGGCATCTGCCATTGTTGGCGGCATTATAAAATCAAACATAGTTGCTCCTTGTGATATTTGCCTTTTTGACAAATTTCCTGAGCAATACAACAAATTCCATAAGGACTGTATCAAGTCCGTTGATTTAAAGCAGGACTTTCTAAAGGCAGATTATGTTTTTCTTTCAGTTAAGCCACAGAACATTAAGGATGTTCTTTCTCTCTTGAAGGAATTCGATTACAAAAGCAAGGTGTTTGTTTCTATTTGTGCAGGTGTTACAATTGAGTCAATCAGCAACATCTTAAACGGCGCTAAAATCATACGAACAATGCCAAACACTCCTCTGCTTTTAGGTCAAGGAGTTACCGCTCTTTGTAAGAATAGCTACGTGTCTTCTGCAGAATTTGATTTTGTAAAATCTATTTTTGCATCCTCAGGCTACACAACAGAAATTGATGAGGGCGACATCAACACCTTAACCGCCCTTACCTCAAGCTCTCCTGCTTATATTTATTTGTTTGCCAAGGGACTCGAGGATGGTGCAAAAAAATTAGGATTTGACTACGCAGACACATTGAAAATGATTTGCTATACCCTTATCGGCTCCGCAAATATGATTTTGTCCACTAACAAAAGCGTGGATGAGCTGATCGCTATGGTAAAGTCGCCCAACGGAACAACCGAAAGAGCGCTCAATGTTTTGGATGACAAGTGCTTTACCGACATCATTTATCAAGCAATGGATGCGTGTCAAAGGCGCGCAGAAGAATTATCAAAACTGAATTAAGGAACTACAATGAAAAATAACGAACAAAACGGAACCAAAAAAAGTCGTTTTAATTTATTTGACTGGTTTTACCGCCGTGAAAAAACAAATGACAAAGAGGGTGTCAATGCCCTCAAGGACCCGAGCATCATTAACTTTTTCAAGCTAGTCGGTGGCAGGTTTGGCAAGCTCATCAGTGCAAACTTGATTATTACCTTTGGTAATTTCCCAATATTTTTTGTGCTGATTGCTATGACCAACGTGCTTAGCGAAAGCTCCGCTGCACCGCTTTATCAAGCCTGGGGACCGCTGGCAGGAGCCGCTTTACATACCAATTCCCCTGCTTTTCAGCCACTTTTTGGTGCGTTCGGTGCGCATGCCAACGTAAGCGTTATTAACACTCCAACTATTGTTTTCTTCTGTCTTGGCCTTTTAATTCTCTTTACTTGGGGATTTACAAGAGTCGGCACAACATATCTTTACAGAAATATGATGAGTGGCGAGCCTGTTTTCCCACTTTCAGACGCTTGGTATGTGATCAAGAGAAATGTAAAGCAATCCTTGCTTCTTGGAATATTCGATGCCTTGATTATTGCTATGTTTGCATATAACATTTATTTTCTCTCAATCAACTACAATGTTGAAAGATTGAACGCTGTTATGCTGTTTTTGACGGTTGCAATGGCAATTCTTTACTCCTTTGCAAGACCCTACGCATTCATTATGGTATTTACATTTGATTTGAAGCTGACAAAAATACTTAAAAACGCCCTTTACTTCACAATACTTGGCGTTAAGAGGAATTTGATAGCCTTTATCGGTATATTGTTCATTGTTGCGTTGAATTACACATTATTTATGATATTTATGCCGCTTGGTTCACTTTTACCGTTTATTTTTACTCTGGCTCTTTGTGATTTTGCCGCTGTTTATGCCGCTTATCCAAACATAATTAAGTATATGATGGACGAGAGGGATGCACAGGCAATCATTGAAAAAAGACCCCTTGACGAGGACGACGAAGAGTACGAAGAAGATGAGTACGAGGATGATGAGCTTGAAGATGACCTTGACGATGATGAAGAAAATGGCGGGGTAGAAGCTCAAGTATAATTAGATTTAAAAAGACATCTGCACGGATAATGTGCAGATGTCTTTTTCTGTTATTCAACAGTTTGCAAAAGCTGGCTGACGGTTACAAATTCATAGCCCATATTCAAAAGCTTTGGGATGAGAATTTTAAGGGTTTCTGGTGTATTATTCTCGCCGCTGATATAATCGTGAAACAAAATTATATCACCGCCGCTAACCCTTGTCAGTACGTTTGATACCATGCTTTGGCTTGATGAGTGCGCCCAATCGTGAGTGTCAATATTCCATAAGACAATTTTGTAGCCATTCTCTTTTGCAATTGACACCAAATTATCGTCATATAAGCCACAGGGTGGTCTTATAAGCTGCAACGCTTTGGAGCTTTTTTGAGAAATTTCCTTCTCAGTATCAAATATCTCCTTGTATATTACATCCTTAGGCTTATCCTTTAGAATTTTATGGGAATAGGTATGATTTCCTATTTCGTGGCCTGCATCGATTACTCGTGATAGCGCTTCAGGATAATTTTTTACATTTATTCCTATTACAAAAAAGGTTGCTTTTACGTTGTATCTATTCAAAATGCTTAAAATTTCCTGTGTAATTCTCGGATGCGGACCGTCGTCAAAGGTCAAGGCTATTTTCTTGGTTTCCTTACAGTTTGATGAATACACAGGTCGTTGAAGTTGCGACGCATAGGCATAAATTGGCACAAGAGCGGAAAATATAATAGCCAAAAAAGCTATTAATTTTTTACTCTTTTTCAAGTGCATAATCCGTCAACCGTATCGAATCTAAAGCCCTGCTTTTTCAAGCTATCTATTAGCTCGCCAATAATTTCGGCATTTGTCGAAGATGTGGGGTGAAGAAGCATAACCTCTCCATTATGAACATTTTCAAGTATCTTTTTCATTGCGCTTTCGTGTGACGGTTGCTTATCATTATCCCAGTCGGCATATGCAAAAGACCACATCACCGTTTTATAGCCCAAATCCCTTGCCCACTTCAAATTTTCTTCACTCAGCTTGCCCTCAGGGGGTCTGTAATACTTTGGCATTTCTGTGCCGTAGGTTGATTTAAACAAATCCTCTAAGTCGGTAAGCTCTCTTTCAAACGCCTCTTTGCACGTCATTTTTGTCATATCCTTGTGCTTCATTGTATGATTGGCAACTATATGACCGTCATCAATCATTTCTCTTACCAACGCTTCATTTTTTAGTATCATATTGTCAAGAATAAAGAATGTTGCTTTGACGCCCTGCTCCTTTAACACATTGACTATTTTTTGGATATTTCCGTTTTCATAGCCTGCATCAAAGGTCAAATATACAACCTTATCACCGTCATTCATATCCTTGTGATTTTGGTCACACCAAAACACGTCATATTCCTCAACAAAAGACAGCTCCTTAGACAGTGTTGGCTGTGTATGATCCTTTTTTCTTACACAATACCAGGAGCAGGCAGACCTTGCGCTAACTGTAAGCGACATTAAAAGCACCATTACTGTTAGCAAAAATACGCTTTTGACTACCTTCATTTTTTCACCTCGCTTTTGCAAATTTATTATGTGCATTTTTCACTGTTGTATTTTCAAAAAAATCTTCATTTACTGCATATAAAAACCAAATTTTGAAATAATAAAGAAAAAAGGAGTGAAATTATGAAAAACACTGAATCCTCATTCGGCAGCACAATCAAAAATATGGCAATAGGAGCTACCATTGGAGCTATTGCCACAATGCTTATTTCAAATAATAATGCATCAAAAAAGGTGAAAAAGGCAATTGAAAACACCACAGATAGCATTTCATCAATGTTCAAAATGAATTAAAAATCTCAAACAAAAAATCAGGAATTTTTGCGAATTCCTGATTTTTTTGTTTTATGATTTAAGCATAATTACAGATATAACGTCGGTATTATTCGTAATCGTCTGGGATTTGAACCATAGAATATCTTGTCCAGCCGATTGCGGGTCTGAAGCCCCAGATACAGTCACGGGCGGAAATGTTTCCTGCCTCCCAAAGAACTGTTTTATCCCATGCTTTGTAATCAGCAGTCTTCTCGTCAGGGTCATACAAGCTAACCTTTATACCGAAGCAGTTTTCAAATGCGTTAGCACCAACCTTTTGGATGGATGTTGGAATAGAAATTGTTACATAGGAGCTTTGCATATTCGCGTATGATGTCTTAGAGAACTTTTCTCCAAATGCCTTAAAAGCACCGCTTTCAATAGCAACAACATCTACTCCATTGTATGTAGCAGGAATTTTTATTCCAGCAGTAATAGAGCTGGTGATTTCTCTGTCAATACCAACGACAACAGCCTTGCCGTCAACCATTGAGAACAAAAGTCCTGTTGTAGAATCCTTCTTTTCTGCCCAAACAGCCTTATATTCGCGGTTGCCTGTGCTACCTTTTGTGATAATTACATTTGGATTTGCGTAGCCGCCGTCAATGGACCATCCTACAAAGTAATAGTGCTCTCTTGTTGGCTTTGGCAAAACAATATCACCGGAAGCAACGGTATACTTTTTAACAAGAGCGTTCTCGTCACACTCTCCGCCTGCTAAATCGTAGCTGATGCTATATTCAATCAAGCTCCATTTAGCAACAAGGTCAAGTGTCAAAGCATTTTCATCTGTCCAAGCGCCCTTGGTAGGAACAAGAACATCACCAAAATACCAGCCCTCAAACTTGTGTCCTGCAAGTGTAGGCTCAGGAAGAATGTAGCTGTCACCTAAGAAAACAACTTCCTTGTCCTTGGAAACCTCACCGCCGTTTGCATCGAAATTAAATGTCACCTCAATATGCTCCCAGGATGCATAAACAGTAACACCCTCGTAGCTTGTAGGATCAATGCTTGTCACAGGAATGGTAAGCTCCTTATCAAGGAACCAACCAAGGAATGTGCAATAAAGCTTTGTTGGGTTCTTGAAGAGCAAGTCATTAATATCGGTTTCAACGGTGTAAACAAGTGGGTTTTCGGAATTATTGGCGCCACCGTTAAGCTCATATGTTATCTTATATTCCTTTGGAGTCCATTCTGCCTTCAATTCCAAATCAACAGAATATGACCAAACACCCTCAAGGCTAACAGGAGCAGTGCCATAGTACCAGCCTGAGAAAATATACTTATCTCTTGTAGGTACAGGAAGCTTGTAGCTTGAGCCGAAATTAATCTTAATGCTATTTTCTTCACAGGTGCCGGAATTTGCATTAAGAGTTACATCAACAACGGTAATCCACTTTGCATAGAGAGTAATGTCATTGTCTCCAACCATTGATTTGGTAAGCTTTTCGATTTTGAATTCAGGCAAGCAGCTAATATCAGTGTACCAGCCATCAAAGATATGCGAATCGTCATATGTTGGGTCTAAGAGAATAAAATCCTCATCCTCAAAGTCGAAAACGCCAGGGTTAGCGCCGTTAGTACCACCGTTAAGAACATATTCTATGTCGCTTGAACGAGGTGTCCACATAGCCACAAGCTCTGCATCCGTTGGAACAGTCCAAACGCCTGTGCTCTCAATCCTCGCACCATTATAATACCAACCATCAAAGATATAATTATCTCTGTTAGGAGTTGGCAAGCTATACTCGGAATTTACACTGAAGGTTGCTCCTGTTAAATCGCATACGCCACCGTTTGCGTTGTATGTAACCTTGGAGTCAATTCTCCACTCTGCGTGCAAAACAATAGCTTCAGCGCCGTTCAATGCCTCAATAAATGCATCATCAATCACGTCCACAAGCTCACCGTCCACAGTGTCCAAGCGCCAAGCGATAAACACATAGTTGGGTGAAGAATGTGTAGGGTCTGACAACACAAGGCTCAAGTCTTCAATAGTGAATGAGCTCTTATTATCTGCGCTATTGGTTGCGCCGTTGCCCATAACGTACTGAACATTATACACGATCGGTGCAAATGTTGCTACAATTTCAATTTCAGTTTCGCTATATTCAAATGCCTTTGTTGCGTCAAAGACAACATCTCCGTATTTCCAACCGATAAACTTGTAGCCAAGCTTGTCAGGTGTTGGAATTTCAGTTGCTATCTCACCATACAAAAGCTTATACTCTGTTTTAACACCGTCAACGTTAGTTGTGATAACACAATCAAACGGTGTCCAGATAGCCTTGACAGTCAAATCTGAAGTAATGGGCTTCGAAAAATCATAGTCCCACTTCAATGTGTGTCCGGGCTTGCTAACGGAAGGCGCGGAAATGGTTGTGCCCTCCTCTACGGTTTTGGAGTCAATAGCGCCAACACCGTTTGTATCGAAGGTAACTGTGAATAATTTCTTCCTGTAAATATTGAAGGTGTATGTCTTATCTTCCTCGTCCTCATAAGCAACCTTCAAATAAACAAGGTTTTCACCGTGCTTCAGCTCAACAACACTGCTGCTAAGCTTGGTTGAAAAATCGCTTTTAAGTGAAAGCTCATATGTTGCCTCACTATTTAAGGTAACCTTTGACAAAATGTCATAGGTTTTTACTGAGCTGTCAACCGTCAGCTTATAAATTCCCTTTTCGGAAATAAAGCCCTCAGTCTGGATATCGGTGCCCTTAACATCCTCCTTGTCTGTAAGCACAACCGCCAAGACAAGTGCTGTAACAATGGCAACTATAACCGCCAAGGTTATGACAATAGCAAGCACCTTTCCCTTTTTAGATTTTTTATACTTGGATCTCATTTGGTTCTCCTTAGTTAAAATATTATATTATATTTTAACATAAGACTATTCTTTTGTCAAGAACAAGACCTTTAAAAGACACAAATCAAATCATTTCCTCAATTATGCTATATATTTTTTTGTTAGCGTCCCTGACTGCGTATGCTGAAATATTTTTCTCAATGCTCTTGCGCCTTTCTTTCTTTTGCAACAGCTCTTTTATAGCATCTACCAAGGAATATATTCTATCCTCGGTAATCATCTCTGCCGCATTGCTATTTTTAAGTGCCTCTGCATTTTTCAGCTGATGGTTATTTGCCACATTGGGTGAAGGAATAAGAATAGATGCCTTACCAAGATATGCAAGCTCCGAAATTGTCATAGCACCTGCCCTTGATATCACTATATCGGATGATGCCATATAAAGCGGCAGGTTGTGAAAATAGTCCTTGACAATTATATTCATAGGCAGGCTTGGAAATTTTTTCTTCAAGGCATCTATGCACACGTCATACTCATTTTTTCCTGTTGACCACACAAACAAAATGTCCTTGTTGTCCTTAACAATGTCATCGATAATTTCAATTGCCGCCCTGTTCACTCTTTCTGCTCCCAGTGAACCGCTTGTACAAAGTATCACTGTCCTTTGCAGAATGCCAAGGCTTCTTTTTGCCGCATTCTTTTCAATTTCCGTTACATTCCTTATGGGGTTTCCTGTATGAATAATTTTGTCCTTGTTTTTGAAATAATCTATACTCTCCTTGAAATTTACCAATATTTTGTTAGCATCTCCCTCAAGACTTTTTATTGCTTTTCCCGGAATAGCATTTGATTCGTGTAATATGGTTTTAACCCCCATTTTTTTGCCCGCTTTTATCACAGGATAAGTAGCATAACCACCTGTTCCGAATATCAAGTCCGGGTGAAATTCCTTTATTATTCTTTTGCACTCCTCAATTGCCTTTAGCTGCTTATAAAAAAATTGAATAGTTTTAAATGAAAGTCCGCGCTTTAAGCCAATGACGTCTATTGGGTACTTTTTAAAATCCACAAGCCTGTTTTCAATGCCGTTTAGCGTAGTCACGTACGCTATGCGGCTATCACTTGCATTTCTCAAAATCGTCTGTGCCACCGCAATTGCAGGATTTACATGCCCTGCTGTACCACCGCCGCAAAACAAAACACGCATTAGCTTCGCCTCACCTTTCTTGAAATTGACAGTAAAATTCCCATTTCGGCAAGCAAAATCACCAAGGAGCTGCCGCCGTATGAAAAAAACGGCAATGAAATACCGGTGTTTGGTATCAAGTCGGTTACAACAAGCATATTTAAAAAGGATTGAATGCCGATTTGACTTGTTATTCCAAATGCCACCAATGAAGAAAATTTGTCCTCACACCGCATAGCCGTTTTATAGCCGCGAATAATCAAAAGCAAATATAAAAAAATCAGCAATATAGCGCCTATGTACCCCATTTCCTCGCACCAAATTGTAAATATGAAGTCATTTTGCGGCTCTGACACATAGCTATATTTCTGAACGCTGTTGCCAAGCCCACGCCCCCAAATACCGCCTGAGCCAATAGCAAACAGACCTTGTGTTGTCTGCCACTTTTCATCAAGTATATCTGCATTTGGATTTAAAAAGGATTCTATTCTTTTCATAGCATAGTCGTTTGTCAACAAAAATGCAATTCCACCAGCTAAGCCAGTAACACCATAAGCAAGTAGCATTTTTTTGATTGAAGCGCCGCTTATAAACATTATGGCTAAGCCGATAAGTGCAATAATAACCGTGCCTGACAGGTGCTTTTCAAGCATAACCAAGCCACAAGCTCCAAACAGAAGCACACCAGGTATTATAATTTCGTTTTTCATTGTGCTTTTGCGGCTGTCACACCTGTCAAACCACCAGGATAACGCCAAAATTACACCCAGCTTCATTATTTCCGACGGCTGAAAGGACAAGGGAGTACCCGGTATTCCAAGCCATCTTTTGGCAACACCCTCGGAAAATCCTCCAACCAGCACAAGCACTAAAAGTATAATGCAAACGCCATAAATTGCAGGGGTTGTCTTTCTATAAAATTGTGTGGGCACTCTGCTCATCACCCACATTGTGATTAGTCCCACTGTCAAAAATATGATTTGTCGTTTTAGATAATAATATCCGTCGTCATATCTGCTTTGGGCATATGGATAGCTGGCACTGAACACGGTTACAGTGCCTAAGAACAAAATGGAAAGAACGACAACCAAAAGCCTTATGTCAACTCTTTCTCTTATCTTTTTCACTTTATTTTTCACATTAAGCTCGGATTTCATACTACATTAACACCAAATAAGCTAAAGCACAGAACAACAGGCTTGCTATTCCAAAAATTGAAATAATTTTCATTTCGCTAAAGCCTTGCTTTTCAAAATGATGGTGAAGCGGTGCCATTTTAAAAAGTCGCTTTCCCTTTGTGATTTTGAAAAATCCCACCTGCAAGATAACCGAAAGTGCTTCTATCAGGAATATCAATCCGTAAATAATCACGATAAGCGGGCACTCAAGTGCAAAGCTGCCGCCCACAACTATTCCACCAAAAAATAGCGAGCCTGTGTCCCCCATAAAAATTTTTGCAGGATGCAAATTGAAGCACAAAAAGCCAAGAGATGTGCCAAGCAGCACCGCACCAAAAAAGCCAAGGGATGTGCTTTCATATAACGTAAAGGCGGTAAAGGCAAAAAATGCGCCAACCGTCAGCGTGCAGGTAGATGCAAGCCCGTCCAAGCCATCTGTTAAATTAACGGCATTGACAAAGCCACACAACAGGAAAAATGAAATTATATAATAGAAAACACCAAAATCCAATGAGCCAATTACGGGCAGCTCTATTTGTGTATCAATTCCTACTGTATGCTTCATAGCAACTAAAAACAGAATAGCAAAAATTCCCTGTAAAAATAGCTTCCCCTTCGGTGTCAAGCCTTGATTTTCGTTTTTTCTTAGCTTTGACGAGTCGTCAATTATTCCCACCAAAGAATTCAATATTCCGTAGGCGAAAATATTCACCAATAGCGCCATTTCTCTCTTTTCAATTTCCTGCCAAAAAATCAACAGCACCAATGTAAAAGCCACGGCTGACGCCACGATAAAGGCAAGTCCTCCCATTGTGGGTGTGCCCTCCTTGCTTTTGTGCCAGTTTGGTCCTATGTCAAGGATTTTTTGCCCTATTTTCCTCCGCTGAAGGACAGGGATGAGCCTTTTAGTTAGTATTACTGTTAATAAAAGCGCAATTACAAATGTTAAAAGAAAAACCTTTAAATCAAGCATTTCTATTCTCTCTTATCTCGTCAACAATTTTTTTAAAATTCATAGCATTGGAGGCTTTTACAAGCAAAACGTAATTTTCGTCTATTTCAGTTAGCACAGTATCCGTTATTTCCTCGTATTTCTCACAAATTATGCCACGCGGAAAGCCCTTTAAATACCACGATGCCTGCGAGCCGTGAACAATCATTTTGTCAACCCCTTGCTCACTGCACATGCAACCGATTTTATAGTGATATTCCCTCGATTTTTCCCCAAGCTCCAGCATATTTCCAAGCAACACCGCCAATTTTTTGCCCTTGAATTTACAGTATTTTGCGGCATTTATAATCGCACCCTGTACGCTCTCATAGGATGCGTTATAGCAATCGTTTATGACCTCAAAATCCCCTATTTTTTCTACTTTTCCTCGAAAATCATTCTTTCGATAATCAGAAAGCCCCAATGCAATTTCTCCGCCTGTCAAGCCGCATATTTCACCGACAGCATAAGCAATTGACGCATTTTGTGCATCGTGCTCATATATGCTTTCAAGGAAGATGTCATTTCCCTTGATGCGAAAGGTCTGTCCGTTTTCAATCAAACGGAAATCAGTGTATTTATATTCGGTATTTTGACCGAAAAAAACCTTTTTTATTCCTTTACAATCATGCCTCAAAAACCGTTCTTCGCTAGGCAATACCGCAAGCCTACCCGTATGCTTAATTATTTCCATTTTGGCATTAAATATGCTTTCCAAATCCCCAAGTCGTCCAATATGCGCCGAAGCACACCCTGTCACAACAGAAATTTCCGGCTCTCCGATATAGGATAGCCACTCGATTTCTCCGCGCCCGCGCATTCCCATTTCCAAAACGCAAAAATCCTCGTTTTTACAGGAAAGCAGAGTTAAAGCAACACCTATTTCATTGTTTTGGTTACCAAACGTGCTACGCACCTCATATTTTTTTCGCAAAACAGCGGTTATCATATCCTTTACAGTTGTTTTGCCGTGGCTACCTGTAACACCAATGACACTTATATTTCCTTTTTTATGCTTGGCAAGCAAGCCTAAGGCAAGCCTTGCATTTTCCACCCTTATGGTAGATGCGGTGCAGGGAATATTATCTTCGGTAATAATTAATTTAGCTCCGTTGGAAATAGCACCGTTAATGTAATCACTTCCGTTATATTTTTCCCCTTTTATTGCAAAAAAACAGGACGGTGAGTCGCTTTTTTCCCTTGAATCCGTGGTGACACAGTTAATTTCAACATTTTCACCAATCAGCTCTCCCGACACAATTTCGGCAATTTCCACAGCGGTATATTTCAATCCATCAATTATTGCCCATCACCTCGTCCAATATTTTTCTTTCGTCAAAAAATTCTTTTCCGTTTATGCTTATTTCATACTCCTCGTGACCCTTGCCCAAAAGCAATAGCACATCATTTTCGCTCATTGATTTGCACGCATACTCTATTGCCTTTTTTCGGCTTGGAATTACTATATATTCATCACTATTTCCAAATCCACGCAAAATATCGGAAATTATTTCATTTGGGTTTTCATTTCTTGGGTTATCACCTGTAATTACTGTAAAATCCGCGTATTTACCACTAATTTCAGCCATTTCTGCCCTTTTTCCTTTATCTCTTTGTCCACCGCACCCAAACAGAGCAATCACTCTTTTTTGAGGCTCTAATTTCTTAATAGCCTTGATTATCGTTTCCATTGCCAGCGGCGTGTGCGCATAGTCAATATATATTGGTTTGTCCTTATATTTTTCGCACCTTCCCTTAATTATTCTCGTTTCCTCAATTCCCCTTTGTATTGCCTCTTCTTCAATGCCAAATTCACAAGCGCAGGCTGATGCCAGCATAGAATTGTAAGCATTATGCACCCCTGCCAAGGATGTCCTTATTTTAAAATCCCCTTTTTCAGTAGAAAAATCGTATTCGCATCCTTGCTCGTCGCACCCTAAATTTTCCCCGTAAAAATCAGCCTTTTCCTTGAATGATATGCACTTAACCTTCCTTGCAAATTCAATCTTCATTCTTTTCCCACAGTTATCGTCAAAATTGACTATAAACGCTTTGCTTTTTTTAGCCAAAATCGTCTTTGCTAAATAGTAGTCCTCCATTGTTCCGTGGTAGTCCAAATGCTCGCGAGAAAGGTTTGTAAAAGCGCCAATTTCCACATCAATTCTCTCTAGCCTACCCTGCACAAGGGCGTGAGATGAAGCCTCCAAAATCACCACTTTTACGTTTTTTTCTTTCATTTTATTATATAGATAATATAATACCTCGGGGTCAGGCGTTGTCATTGCGTAGCTAACATTTTCGCCACCTTCCAAAAACGCTATCTCCTCTCCGTTTGCCTGCCAATTTATGGTTGAAATGAGTCCACAGGGAATACCTGATGCACGCATAATATTGTAAAGATAATGAGCGGTTGATGTTTTTCCGTTTGTTCCCGTTATTGCAATTGTCCTAATACCCTTTGCGGGACTGTTATAAAAATTCGACCACATAATAGCACACGCGCGCCGTATATTATCTACTAACACATACGGTATGTCCTTGCTACACGCATCCTCGCTATCGGTTATTATGACACTTGCACCGTTTTCAATCGCACCGTTAATGTATGAATTTCCGTTTTCCTTTGTGCCGTTTATTGCAAAAAAAGCATAGCTTTCCTTTATTTTTCTGTGGTCTGTTGCCATATATTTAATGTCCGAATATTTTTCCGCATTACTTTTTAACACGTTTATTCCATCTAAAAGATTACATAAAAGCATACTCAATCCTTCTCATTCACAAATAATACCCTAATTGTAATTATACTTCCACGGGGCATTTTTTCCATAGCTTCAACGCTTTGCCAGGTAACCGATGCCACTTGACCGTATTTAAATCCGTCAGCACCCTCTATTTTTACGTTAAATCCACTGTTTATCAGCAATTCGTTTGCTTCCTCTGCGCTTTTTCCCACAACATTGGGAACCTCTGCCATAAAATTGTTGTCCTGACCTGTATAAAGGATGATTTTACCGTCTTTTGCATATATGGAGCTGTTGGCACGCGGCATTTGGGAAAGCACCGTGTCGCCATCTCCTATAACCTCATATTTGATTTTCTTTTCCGTAAGCGTGGAAATTGCCGCTTCCAGTGTCAACCCCTCAAGCTGTGGGACTATGTGCTGCTCGTATTGGGCGTCCTCTTCTCTGAAGCTTGGCTCAAGACCAAGATAAGGCAAAATCAATTCAAGCAACGAGGAAACGTAAGGGGCGGCAACTACACTGCCGTATTTACTTCCAATGCTTGGCTCATCAACCATAATAATCACCGCCACCTGCGCATCCTCCGAGGGTGCGTATGCAATGCAAGAGGAAACACGGTATGATGTTGCGCCTGTTTCGTCGTATTTGTCCTTTTTCTCGGATGTGCCCGTCTTTGCGGCAACACTGTAGCCTGCTACATACGCATTTTTTGCGCCGCCCTCACCATCAACGCCTTCCTTTAAAATATTAGAAATTGTTGAGCTGACCGCTTGGCTGATTATCTGCTCTCCTTTAACTGCCTCATGTTCATATACCGTTTGCCCTTCCTTATCAACTATAGCCTTGATAAAGTGGGGTGTAACACTGTATCCGCCGTTTGCCACGATGCTAATTGCTCTGATTTGCTGAATTGCAGTTGTTTTGAAGGTTTGTCCAAAGGAATATACAGCAAGGGAAACGTTGGAAAAATCGTTGTAGCTATGGTAGTAGCCAAGTGCCTCGGATGGCAAATCTATGTTTGTGCGCGCGGTATAGCCGAACCTTTTGAAATACTCATAGAATTTTTCTCTGCCTATGCCAAATGCAAGCTTCATCATTGACGGGTTGCAGGATTGCTGAAGTGCCTCGGCAAATGTAATTGTGCCGTGTCCTGTTCTTTTGTGACAGCTGATAGCTCTGTAAAAGCCATCAACCTTTAGCGAGCCTGTGCAGGTAAACATATTTCTAAGACTCGCCGTCCCTTCCTCTAACGCCACAGATGTTGTAATAAGCTTAAAGGTTGAGCCCGGCTCATATAGCTCTGTCACCGCCTTATTGTTCCACATGCCGAAAAGCAAATTCAAATAATTATTTTTATATTCCTTTGTGCCCTTCTCGTATTGACTCAGCTTAATTTGAGACTCACTATCAAGAGTATAAGGGTCATTAAGGTCAAAGGCAGGGTAAACCGCCATTGCGTAAATTTCCCCTGTTTTAGGGTTCATAACAATGCCTGCCGAGCGGTTTTGCGCACCCGACTCAACGGATGCTGCCTTCAGCTGTGCTTCAAGCTGATACTGAATGTATAAATCAATTGTTGTGACGAGATTGTAGCCGTTTTCCGATTGCAATAGCTCCTCATATTGAAATGGCATATCACCGCCCTGTGCATTTTGCGCGGTTATATATCTGCCGCCTGTACCCTCTAATATGTTGTTGTAGTATTTTTCAAGACCGTAAATTCCTATTCCGTCTGCGTTTACAAAGCCTAATGTATGTGATGCAAGGGTCGAAAAGGGGTAATATCTCTCATAGTCGGCATTTAATTGTATTTGGTCTGTCAAATCGTTCTCATCTATAAATCTTCTAATTTCTTTAGCCTCTGCTTCCTCAACATCCGTGTCAATAAGCTGTAGCTTGTAGCCTGTTTTTTTAGCTTTGTCAAGGACCTCCTCGTATTTCTTGCCTGTAATTTCGGAAATTCCCCTTGCTATAAGCTCAGGATTGTCAATTTCCTTCGGGCAAACGTAAAGCGTCCACACTGTTTTGTTGGATGCCAGCAGCTTGCCGTTTCTGTCATAAATTGACCCTCTTTCCCCATTTATTTTCGTTTCAACCGTTAATTGCTCGAACACCTCGTCATAATAGCCGTCATAGCCAAGCACCTGTATTTTAAAAAGCTCTATCAACAAAATAGTGCCTATCAATACGAACACAAGCATCAAAAATACTGCTCTTTTCAGCGATTTTGAATTCATTATCATATATAATTCACCTACATTACGTTTTAGTAAATTATATTACCGGCACTTAGCTTATATGAGCATAAAAAAAGGACGAACACCGAATTGCTGATGTTCTTAGCGGAGAAATGAAATATGGATATGGGCATAGCCCGATGCATTTGTAAAACAAATGCGAAACTTGCAATAAAAACAGAAGAGAGAGTGCTTCGGAAGCAAGATTCCGTAAGACTCTCTCTTTTTCTGCTGTCTATGAGTGATATTCTTTGCTTTCGCAAAGAGTGATATTGCCCTTGCGGACAGTGATATTGTTCGGCTACGCCTCACAGTGATATTCTATTCGCCCATAAACTCGCGAAACGAATACCACTCGGCGTAAGCCGAATATCACTGCGTAGCAATATCACTTGCCAAAGGCGAATAGAACTGGCGTGATACTCCGATAAGAGTATCACGCCAAAGATGTTCGTCCTTAAAATTTAATTTTGATTAAAGTCCACCAAAGCCAGATGTCATAACGAGAAGCATCATTGTCAAAATCAATGTGATAACAACTGATGCAATTGGCAGGTCTCTGAAGGAAAAGCTCTCTGTTGCTCCTCTTTCGCACTCGATTTTGTAGGATGACTCCTGCTCAATTTTCATATATTTTGTATCTTCAGGCTTATTTGCCTTTGTCTTTTCCTTTTTAGGCGCGTAGTCGTAGTATGGCTCGTCCTTTTGATACTTCTTCATTTTTGTATTTTTATCTGTATAATTTTTAATTGTTGTTCCGTACATTTTTACTCTCCTTTAGCAGAGAGAGACCCAATTGAACCCCGATTTTATACGGTAAATCCCGTCTTACTCTGCGTTAAAAAACTTGAAACTTTTTGCTAACTAAAGCTTTTCTGCCACTCTTAGCTTTGCACATTTTGAACGGGAATTCTCGTTCAACTCGCGCTCACTCGCTGTAATTGGCTTTTTGTTTATCGGTACAAGCTTTGGCTTGTTACCGCAAACGCAAACAGGGAAGTCCTTTGGACATATACATCCCTGTGCGTATTTGTTGAAGGTGCTCTTCACTATTCTGTCCTCTAAGGAATGGAAGGTCATAATTACTATTCTTCCGCCCTTGTTGAGCCTTGCCACCGCTGCATCAATGGCAGGATCAATAACCTCCAACTCGTGGTTTACTTCTATTCTTATTGCCTGGAAGGTTCTCTTCGCAGGGTGCTGTGCTTCCTTTCTTGCAGCCGCTGTGGGAATTGCGGCTTTGATGACCTCTGCAAGCTGAAGCGTTGTTTTTATAGGGGATTTCTCTCTTTCACTAACTATTTTCTTAGCAACTAAGTGTGCAAACTTTTCTTCTCCGTAATCCTTGATTATTCTCCTCAAATCAAACTCGGAATAAGTATTTACAACATCATATGCTGAGAAAGGGGAGCACGGGTTCATTCGCATATCAAGCTCTGCGTCACTATTATACGAGAACCCGCGCACTGGGGTGTCAAGCTGATGAGACGAGACACCTAAATCCATAAGGACACCGTCTATATGGACAATATTTAACTCATTTAAAATCTGACCAAGCTCGGAAAAGTTATTTTTCACGATAACGGAGCGCTCACCGTACTTTTTGAACTTCTCAGTACAAGTGGCGATGGCCGCATCGTCCTGGTCTATTGAAATTAGCTTTCCTGTGGTTAAGCGCTTGAGTATTTCCTCTGAGTGGCCGCCACCGCCTGCTGTGCAATCAACATAGATGCCATCAGGCTTTATATCAAGACCCTCAAGACACTCATTTAACATAACCGAATAATGTGAAAATTCCATTTTACCCACCTTAGAGCTTCATTTGAATCATCAGGTTGCGAATGTTTTCCATATCAACCTTTTTCTTCTTTTCCTCAAATCCTTCAACTGCCCAAATTTCTAAATGATTACCAACACCTAAAATTGCAAGGTTTTTAATCACAGCTTCATCGCTTACCTTCAGCTTTTCCTTTAAGAAGTTAGGAATTATTATTCTTCCCTGTGCGTCAATTTGAACATCTACTGTATTTGAGTACACCTCACGGATGTAGTCCTCAAACTCGGTAGGTGGGAATGTTGCAAGCTTTTCCTCGTATTTTGCCCACTCCTCATTGGAGTAAACCAAAATACATTTGTTAAAGCCGTTATGGCTCAGCTTAAATGAATCTCCAAGAGCTTCCTTGTACTTTGCGGGTACAAACACTCTATTCTTACTGTCAATAGTATGCTCGTAACGTCCGTAAAGCATAATTCTCACTCCTTTCGCTCCACTTTTCACCGTAAAAGCTCCACTTTTCACCACTTTTATGTACCCATTATATACCAAGGCTTGAAAAATTGCAATACTATTTTGAAAATTTCTCAAATTTTTTTATTATTTCTTTATAAGAGGCATTTTGAGACAAAAAAAGATGCCCTTTTCGGGGCATCGGTAATTTATTAATTTTTTGTTAATTTCACATTTTTGGCACAAAATAAGCAAAAATTCACCCTAAAAAAGCAAAAAGTGGGGAAAACCCCCACTTGCCGCTATTTTAACATAAATCTTTCATAAAATTCGTTTGATTAGGAAATATGCTCCACCACATTGACAATTTCGTCAGGCAACAGCCCATCAAGTGACTTGCCGCTTGCTATCATTTCACGCACTAAGGTAGAGCTGATATGCGCACATTCGGTCTTACACTCTATTATCTCCGTTTCAAAGCTTGGGTCGAATTCCTTCATAATTTGCGCTAAATTCTTTTCGTATGCTAAGTCCTTTTCGTTTCGCACTCCGCGCACAATGTGTGTAATGCCGTGGGCGTGCATATAATCGGCAGTATAGCCTACATAAGCATCAGCTACTGCATTTTTGAATTTACCAATTGAATGCTCAATCAGCTTTTTCTTTTGCTCCATTGTGAACATATATTCCTTGGCTTCGTTTACCAATGCCACAACATATACCTGCTCATATTTTTCGCAAGCATATTTGATTATTTCCATATGCCCAAGCGTTATAGGGTCAAAGCTACCCGTAACTATGGCTTTCATATTATGCCTCCACAGGTCTTAAAACCGTTACATAGGAAATGGAGTATCTTGCCTGCTTCTGTACAGTAAACTTAGCCTTCAATTCCTCGTTGCCGCAGAAGATATCTTCTTCTCCGCTTTCGCAAATAACAAACGCGCCCTTTGCAATAGCATCACCCTTACAAAGCTTTTCAAGGACATCTGCAATACAGTTGTTTTTGTACGGTGGGTCAATAAAAATTATATCGTACTGCTCCTTGCCCGATATTCCTTTAATCATTTGGTCATAGGTACAGTTGGAAATTCGGCATTTGTCGAAAAGCCTTGATTTCTTGGCATTTCTCATTACAATGTCGATAGCATCACGTGAGGAGTCGGAAAAGGTTGCCTTCTTGGCTCCGCGGCTAAGCGCCTCCAAGCCCATTTGTCCGCTTCCCGCAAACAAATCAAGGACACACGCCCCCTCAATATCAAACTGTATCATAGAAAAAATAGCTTCCTTTACGCGCTGTGAGGTTGGGCGGGTTGCATCTCCCTCAAGCGTTTCCAAATTCATACCCTTTGCAATTCCTGTTATAATCTTCATTTCTACCTCAATTATTTTTCAAATATTCAAATACTTTCTCGGCATCCTTCAAGCCGATTCCCTTAACCTTAGCGATTTCCTCAACGGTTGCCTCACGCATGGCGGAAAGGGTTTTAAAGTGCGCCATTAATGCCTTAGCCTTGGTGTTTCCGATACCCTCAACATTTTCAAGGGAATATCTTTTCAAGGTTTTCCTTTTTGCGTTGTCCATTTTAGAAACGGTAAATCTGTGTACCTCTTCCTGTAGCTTATAAACAAACACAAATACCGATTGCTCCTTGGCGATACTGATTTCCTCACTCTCTGTAACAATAGTTCTTGTTTTGTGATGCTCATCCTTTACCATACCAAAAACAGGCACATTTATTCCGTTTTCTAAAAGAGCTCTTTTTATAACTGACACGTGGGTGGCACCGCCATCAAGCAAAATAAGGTCGGGCATTTGAGCAAAGCTGCCTGTGCTATCATCAAGATGTGACATTCTGCGCAAAATCACCTCTGTCATTGCAGAATAGTCATCTGCCCCATCTTGATTTTTAATCCTGAAAATTCGGTAATCACTCTTTTTTAGTTTTCCGTTTTCGCAGACAATCATACCCGCAGTTATATGCTCACTGCCTAAATTGGAAATATCGTACGCTTCAATTCTTTCGGGCGCTCCCTGCAAGCCAAGCATTTCGCCCAGCTTTGTTAGCACGCGGTTGTCCTCTTCTGCACTGCTTCTGTATTGGTTTGCCTGCTCCTTGGCATTGAGCACAACCATATCGCATAGCTTTTTCGTGTCGCCCTTTTGCGGAATTCTGATTTTCACCGCGCGCTTTGTAATGCCTCTTATATATTCCTGCACAAGCTCAAGCTCGCTTTGGTCAAAATCAAAGGCAAGCAAAATTTCAGACGGCACATATTCGCGCTTTCTGTAAAGCTCTGTAATAAATGACGACATATATTCATACCCACTGTCCGAGGTAAGCTCGTTTGCGCCGTAAATAAAATTATCACTGTCGGAAATAATACCGCTTCTGATGTAAAATACAGATATGCAGGTAGATAAGCTGTCACTATACACCGCGATTATATCAAATTCGTCATCGGGCGAGCCAACAACCTTTTGTCCGTCGCGGAGCTTGGTCAGCGCCTCTATGCCGTCACGACATCTTGCCGCATCCTCGAAGCTCTCATTTTCCGCAAACTTATACATTTGCTCTGTCAAGGCATTTACTGCATCCTTGATATTGCCGCGAAGCACGTTTGATGCGCACTGCATTATCTTATAGTAATTCTCTTGACTGATGCTATTGTCACAAGGAGCTACGCATCTGCCGATTTGCTTGTATATGCAAGGACGTTCCTTTCCAATATCACGCGGAAACACCCGCTTGCACATTGGTATTTGTAGTGTTCGCTCCAAAACTCCAATAACATTGTTTACTATTGCCATGCCTGAATAGGGACCGTAATACTTTGCACCGTCTGCCAGCCTTTTCCTTGTTGCGCTGATTCTTGGGTAATCCTCGTTAAGCGTCAGCTTGATGTAAGGGTAAGACTTTGCGTCCTTCAAAAGAATGTTATATTTTGGAGTATATTGTTTAATCTTTACATTTTCAAGAGTTAGCGCTTCAATTTCCGTGTCACAAAAAATAGTTTCAAAATCCTCAATGTGTGACACCATCTTCACGGTTTTCAAATTAGCGTCAGAGGACAAATGAAAATACTGAGAAACACGGTCCTTTAGGGATCGTGATTTGCCAACATATATAACCTTGCCGCCCTTGTCCTTCATAATGTATATGCCGGGGGTCTTTGGCAGCTTGGATGCTTTTTTTCTCAGATATTCAAGTCTTTCATTCGTCATAAAATCCACCATTAAAAGAACAGGCGACAGTCAGAGACTATCGCCACGTTATGTATAATTAGTCGTTAAGCTCTGCCTGAATAAGCTTTTCAAGACCGTTCAAGGCTTCGTTTTCGTCGTCGCCATCTGCAATCAAGGTAACAAGTGTACCCTTAACAATACCCATAGAAAGAACGCCGAGCAAGCTCTTAGCATTAACGCGTCTATCTTCCTTTTCAATCCAAATGGAAGATTTATAGGTATTAGCCTTCTGAATAAAGAAGGTAGCAGGTCTTGCGTGCAAGCCAACCTCATTTACAATTTTAACATCACGTGATAACATAACTCTCTCCTCTTTTGATATAAGGACAAATCCAAAATAAATACGTGTCTCATTATAACAAAGTTTTTATAAAAAATCAATACCTTTTTCTAAAAAATTTCTTTTTTCAATATTTTAGTATATTTCTTACTATATTACCACTTAAATATATAGTTTTTATGAACATATTGCTATTTTTTCATTTTTTGACTTGAAATCGCAATAAATATGTTATATAATATTAGGGAAAATTTTTCATATATGATTTTGAAAGGATTTTGTTATGGTTAATACTGAAAAAACAATGGAAAAAATCGTTGCTCTTTGCAAAACAAGAGGCTTTGTTTATCCAGGCTCTGAAATTTACGGCGGTCTTGCCAACTCCTGGGACTTCGGCCCTCTTGGCGTAGAGTTTAAGAATAACATCAAAAAAGCTTGGTGGAAGAAGTTTGTTACCGAATCCAAGTACAATGTTGGTCTTGACAGCGCAATTCTTATGAACCCACAGGTTTGGGTAGCTTCAGGTCACGTTGGCGGATTTTCCGACCCACTTATGGACTGCAAGCAGTGCAAGACAAGACACCGCGCTGACAAGCTCATTGAGGACTGGGCGGCTGAAAACAACGAGGCTGTGAACCCTGCTACAATGTCCAATGAGGAAATGTTCAATTTCATCAAGGAAAAGAAAATCGTTTGCCCATCCTGCGGTAGCGGCGACTTTACAGATATCAGAAAGTTCAACCTTATGTTCAAGACATTCCAGGGCGTAACTGAGGACTCAACATCTGAGCTTTATCTCCGTCCTGAAACTGCACAGGGTATCTTTGTTAACTTCAAGAACATTGCAAGAACAACACGTAAGAAGCTCCCATTTGGCGTTGGTCAGATTGGTAAGTCGTTTAGAAATGAAATTACCCCAGGTAACTTCATTTTCCGTATCCGTGAGTTCGAGCAGATGGAACTTGAGTTCTTCTGCAAGCCCGGCACTGACCTTGAATGGTTCAAGTTCTGGAAGGACTATTGCGCAAACTTCCTTTACAACCTCGGTATGAAGAAGGAAAATCTCCGCCTGAGAGACCACGACCCAGACGAGCTTTGCTTCTACTCCAAGGCAACAACTGACTTTGAATATATGTTCCCATTCGGTTGGGGCGAGCTTTGGGGCATTGCTGACCGTACTGACTATGACTTGACACAGCACGCAAACCTGTCCGGTGAGGCTATGGAATATTTTGACGTAGAAACAAACGAAAAGTATGTTCCTTACGTTATCGAGCCATCTCTCGGCGCTGACAGAGTTACGCTTGCTTTCTTGGTTGAGGCTTACGACGAGGAGGTTATTGGAGAAAACGACGTTCGTACTGTTCTCCACTTCCATCCTGCCCTCGCTCCCTTCAAGGCTGCTGTTCTTCCTCTTTCCAAGAAGCTTTCTGACAAGGCTTCTGCAATTCAGGACGAGCTTTGCAAGTACTTCCCTGTTGATTTTGACGAAACAGGCTCTATCGGTAAGAGATATCGCCGTCAGGGCGAAATCGGTACTCCCTTCTGCATCACATATGACTTTGAATCTGAAGCAGACGGCTGCGTAACTGTTCGTGACAGAGATACAATGGAGCAGGTGAGATTGCCAATTTCCGAGCTTAAAAACTACATCGAAGAAAAATTGATGTTTTAATCTTGACAAATAAATAACTAAATGTTAAAATTACTTAAACAAAGACTGTGACGGAGACAGTAATGCTTGGCAAAGGCATTAGCGAGTTGAGGATGGTGGAAGCTCAACGTCAGTAGCCCTGCACGAATATCACTCCCGAGTCGCAATGTGAAATTGCAGTAGCATTTGCCGGTTCTCTGCCGTTATACAGAGCGCATATGGTGGTATGTTGAATAGGTGGTAACGAATAGCTTTATCTCGTCCTGTTCATACAGGGCGAGATTTTTATTTTTACAAATAAGAAAGGAATTTCAAAGATGTACAATAAGGTTTCTACTAATCTTAACTTCGTTGAAAGAGAAAAAGCAACTGAACAATTTTGGAAGGACAACGCAATTTTTGAGCAAAGCATAAAAATGCGTGAAAATGCACCGTCCTATACATTCTATGACGGTCCTCCAACAGCAAACGGTAAGCCTCATATCGGTCACGTGCTTACACGTGTTATCAAGGATATGATACCAAGATACAAAACAATGAAGGGCTATATGGTTCCAAGAAAAGCCGGCTGGGACACCCACGGCTTGCCTGTTGAGCTTGAGGTTGAAAAGCTTCTCGGTCTTGACGGCAAGGAGCAAATCGAGCAATACGGTCTTGAGCCATTTATTGCAAAATGTAAGGAAAGCGTTTGGAAGTACAAGGGTATGTGGGAGGACTTTTCCTCAACTGTTGGCTTCTGGGCAGATATGGATCACCCATATGTAACATACAGCAACAACTTTATTGAGTCCGAATGGTGGGCACTCAAGCAGATTTGGGACAAGGGTCTTCTCTACAAGGGCTTCAAGATTGTTCCTTACTGCCCACGCTGCGGAACTCCGCTTTCCTCACACGAGGTTGCACAGGGCTATAAGTCCGTTAAGGAAAAGTCTGCCGTTGTCAGATTTAAGGTTATCGGCGAGGATGCATACTTCCTTGCTTGGACAACAAATCCTTGGACACTTCCTTCAAACGTTGCTCTTTGCGTTAACCCTGACGAAACATATTGTAAGGTAAGCGCGGTTGACGGCAAGACATATTATATGGCGAAGGCTCTTCTTGACAAGGTGCTTGGCGCACTTGTTAAAGAGGAAGGCGAAAAATCATATGAAATCCTTGAGGAATATAAGGGCAAGGAGCTTGAATATAAGGAATACGAGCCACTATTTGCTTGCGCAGGCAATAGCGCTAAAAAGCAGAACAAAAAGGCTCACTTTGTGACCTGCGATAGCTACGTTACAATGGAAGACGGTACAGGTATTGTTCATATCGCTCCTGCATTTGGCGAGGACGACTCCCGTATTGGAAGAAACTACGACCTTCCATTTGTACAGTTTGTAAACGGCAAGGGTGAAATGACTGAGGAAACCGATTACGCAGGCATTTTCTGCAAAAAGGCTGACCCAATGGTTCTTGCCGACCTTTCCAAAGAGGGCAAGCTCTTTGATGCTCCTAAGTTTGAGCACGATTACCCATTCTGCTGGAGATGTGATTCTCCACTTATTTACTACGCTCGTGAATCTTGGTTTATCAAGATGAGCGCAGTTCGTGATAACCTTATTAAGAATAATAACACCATCAACTGGATTCCTGATTCTATCGGCAAGGGTCGTTTCGGCTCCTGGATTGCAAACGTACAGGACTGGGGTCTTAGCCGTAACAGATATTGGGGTACTCCACTTAACATTTGGGAGTGCGAATGCGGTCACAAGCATTCCGTCGGCTCTATTGAGGAGCTTAAATCCATGTCTGATAACTGTCCTGACAACGTTGAGCTTCACAGACCTTTTGTTGATAACGTAACTATCAAGTGTGAAAAGTGCGGCGGTCAAATGAAGCGCGTGCCTGAGGTTATTGACTGTTGGTTCGACTCTGGTGCGATGCCGTTCGCTCAGCATCACTATCCATTTGAAAATAAGGATTTGTTTGAGCAGCAATTCCCTGCTGACTTCATTTCCGAGGCAGTTGACCAGACAAGAGGTTGGTTCTACTCCTTGCTTGCTATTTCTACTCTTATCTTCGATAAGGCTCCTTATAAGAACGTTATCGTTCTCGGTCACGTACAGGACGAAAACGGACAAAAGATGTCCAAATCCAAGGGTAATGCTGTTGACCCATTTGAAGCGCTTGAAGCATACGGTGCTGACGCTATCAGATGGTACTTCTACACCAACTCTGCTCCTTGGTTGCCAAACCGCTTCCACGGTAAGGCTGTTATTGAGGGACAGCGCAAGTTTATGGGTACTCTTTGGAACACATATGCTTTCTATGTTCTCTATGCTAACATTGACAAGTTTGACCCAAGCAAATATTCACTCGAAAGCTGCAAGCTTTCCGTTATGGACAAATGGCTCCTTTCCAGAATGAACTCAATGGTTAAGGACGTTGACAATTGCTTGGCTAACTATAAGATTCCTGAGGCTGCAAAGGCACTTGATTCCTTTGTTGACGAGCTTTCCAACTGGTATGTAAGACGCGGTCGTGAAAGATACTGGGCACAGGATATGACTGACGATAAGATCAGCGCTTATATGACCCTTTATACCGCCCTTGTTACAACCGCTAAGGCAAGCGCTCCTATGATTCCGTTTATGGCTGAGGATATTTACAGAAACCTTGTTTGCAACATTTACAAGGACGCTCCTATCAGCGTTCACCTCTGTGACTTCCCAACTGTTGACGAAAGCGCAATTGACACAGAGCTTGAGGAAAATATGGAAGAGCTTCTTAACATTGTTGTTATGGGACGTGCAGCTCGTAACGGCTCGGCTATGAAGAACCGTCAGCCACTTTCTACAATGTATGTTAAGGCAAAGAAGGAGCTTCCAAGCTACTGTATTGACATTATTGAGGACGAGCTCAACATCAAGAGCGTTGAATTTACCGCTGACATGTCTGCTTTCTCCTCTTACTCATTTAAGCCACAGCTCAAGACTGTTGGTCCTAAGTACGGTAAATTCTTAGGTCAAATCAGAACAATTCTCTCTGGCCTTGACGGTAATGCGGCAAAGGCAGAGCTTGATACAACAGGCTTTATCAAATTCGATGTTGACGGCAACGAAATTGCTCTTGCCGAGGAAGACTTGCTTATTGACATTCAGCAAAAGGCAGGCTACTACTCTGTTTCCGATAAGTACACAACTGTTGCGCTTGACACCAACTTGACAGATGCACTTATTGAGGAAGGCTTTGTTAATGAGGTTATCAGCAAGCTCCAAACAATGCGTAAGGATTCCGACTTTAACGTAACCGACCATATCGTGGTTTATGTAAACGACAACGATAAGATTGCCGAAATTATCAAGAACAACGAAGCAGAAATTGCAAAGATTGTTCTTGGCGACAAGTTCGAATACGGCAAGTCTGCCACTAACGCAAAGGCATGGGACATCAACGGCGAAAAGGTAACACTTTCTGTTGAAAAACTCTAAATAACGTAAAAAACAACCGAGCAGCTGCTCGGTTGTTTTTATGTTATTCTCGTTTAACTATTACACAACTGTTGCAAATGGACTAAAACTGCATTAATCCGTATGAATTATGCAATATCAAAATAACAGATGCGGCAATGGCAACAACACCGCACAATATTGCAAAAATGCCAAGTGGCGATATCTTTCTGTTTTTCATATTAAGGCTCCATTTTCTTGGCATTTTGAAGCAGGTATTTCTCTGCTTCCTCACACCATATGTTATCATTTTCGCGGCAAATCCGCCCTAAGCCTGCAAAGAGACTCGCGTTTGCTCCGCCATTTTTAGAAAGCTCTTCAAAATCCTCAATTTTGGTAAGTGGCAAGGAAATTTCGTTATATATGAGCTTTTTTCCGCCGTCAATTTTTGGCAAATTCAAGGTTGTATCCACCACGGCATCAATTCCGCCAATATGTGTTATCATAATGCTTGGATTGATTTTTCCGCCTTCCATCAGCTCAACTGAGCGCGCCATATCGTCACGGTTGCCACCGCTTGTGCCGACAATATGAGTTGATGCATAGTGCGCATTATAGAAGTTGAATTTTGCGGAAAAGTCCTTGTTGGTAGGTCCTGCAAAGAAGTTTAAGCAGCCGTCCTCTGAAAGCAAGCTATCTCCAAGCTCAACCAAGGATGCAACAGGCGCAAAGACAAACACATCGTCATAGCCATTTCCTCGGCTTAGCTTCAAAAGCTCATCCTTGCAGCTTGTATTTACAATAGTTACATTTTTCCCATTGAATAAAGCCTTGGCTCTATTTATTCTTTTCTCGTCCAAGTCGGTAACAACAAGCACCTCGGGTGGCACATCAAGTCCGTTCAAGGCGTAGTCAATAGCGCCTATTCCCATAGGTCCACAGCCTGCTAAAATCAGCATTCTGCCGCCCTTTTTCACACCCATATTGTGTATATACCTTCCCTTTTCCGTGTGATAGCTTGCGTTAAATGCGCCTATAATACAGCTCATAGGCTCGGTTAAGCTACCCTTGAAAAAGCAATTTGAGCCATACTTGATTAAATTGTCAGTTTCCATTACTTCATTTGGTATTACCACATACTGTGACGCGCCGCCGATAAATTCATAGGAATAGCCTGGCGCATCAAGAGAGCCGTTGTAGCAAAGGGCGGGCTGAATGACAAATCTTTCGCCCTTTTTATATTGCTCCTGCCACTTTGTGCCAACTGATATAATTTCACCGCAAAACTCATGCCCGATAATAACAGGGTGAGTCTCAATGTTGCTCGGCACTCGTTTATGCTCCTTGCCCTGCACCGCCGCTTTATACGAGGACATACAAATGGAGTCGGTAACTATGCGGGCAAGTATTTCACTGTCGGAAATTTGTGGCAAATCAAAGCTTTCAAGCCTCAAATCCTTACTGCCGTACATTCTGACTGCCTTTGTTCTCATTGCTTTTTCCTCTTGAATAGACTGTGAAGTCTATTTTTCATTTCTTCTTCCTTTTGCTTTGTTTCTTCGTGCAAAATCACAGGATTTACTATGCAACCGTTTACAATTTCGCACTCAACAATGGCGTTTTTAATAAGAGTGTGTGCAAACCCCTCAGGCATTTGCCCCTTTGCAAAGCTCACCATTTCACCATCGACCTCAAAGGTGGCTATTATGTTATCATTTTGATCCTTATCAATTCTGTCAAGATATATTTTCATAAGTCACCTCGCGTTTTTATTTATTTTACCATAATATACGGTTAATTTCAATATTTTTACATTTTCTTAAAAAAGTATTTGTTTTTTTCGTCTTGCTATGCTATACTATACTAGATAAATTATGTATTAAGCCTAAATAGGAGGAAAATGCTGTGATTATAGCACTTGAAAACGCAAAGTACGAGCTTCAGAATTTCCGTGAGAATATCAAGGAGCTTGGAAACGCATTGAAAATAGAAGAATTAAAGGTAGAGGTTGAAGCTCTTGAGCAGACAACCTTTGACCCTGACTTTTGGTCTAACCAGGAAAATTCCACCAAGACTCTTCAAAAAATCAAGCAAATGAAGTCTAAAATTGAAAACTATGAGGCTCTTGCCACAAAGCTCGAGGACACCATTATGATGATTGAAATGGCTATCGAGGAAAATGACGAAAGCATGACTGAGGAAATCTTGGCTGACCAGGAAGCAATTATCAAGGAAGAGGAAAAGCAAAGAATTGAGGTATTGCTCTCAGGGGAATATGACAAAAATAATGCCATTATTTCATTCCACCCAGGTGCAGGCGGCACAGAGGCGCAGGACTGGGCGCTTATGCTCTACCGTCTTTACACAAGATGGGGCGAAAAGCACGGCTTTAATGTTAAGCTTCTTGACTGGCTTGACGGCGAGGAAGCAGGACTGAAGAGTGCAACAATTTTGGTTGAGGGCTTGAATGCTTACGGCTATTTGAAGAGCGAAAACGGTGTTCACCGCTTGGTGCGTGTGTCCCCCTTCGACTCCTCGGGAAGAAGACATACATCATTTGCATCCGTTGAGGTTATGCCTGAATTTGAGGACGATAATTCCATTGAAATTAACGAAGCTGACCTTGAAATAACAGCTCACCGTTCATCGGGCGCAGGCGGACAGCACGTTAACAAAACTGACTCTGCTATCAGAATTGTGCACATTCCAACAGGTATTGTTGTTGGTTGTCAGACTGAGCGTAGCCAGCTCCAAAACAAGGAAACCGCTATGAAAATGCTCAAATCCAAGCTTATGGAAATCAAGCAACGTGAAAAGCTTGACAGAATTGAGGACATTAAGGGCAATAAGACAAATATTGAATGGGGCTCACAGATTCGCTCCTATGTATTTATGCCTTATACACTTGCCAAGGACACTCGTACAGGCTATGAGGACGGCAACATCCAAGCGGTTATGGATGGCGAAATTGACGGCTTTATCAATGCTTATCTCAAGGACAACGCAGGCAAATGATTAAGGAAGAATCAAGATTTGCCCCCTCCTGTGTGTTTGAGGGTATGACCTCTATTCGTGCTCTGCTTGACAACTTAAAGGACGGAAAAGCAAACGCGCGCAGGATTGAAAAAATTCTTTTTGATAAGGAAAAGGAAAAATCAAAGGCTAAGGAGCTTGGGTATCTCAAAAAAATGGCGGAGCTGTTTGGATTTACAGTTGACGCCACGACCTTGGATGAAATAGAAAAATACACAGTTGGCGCATCCCACGGCGGCATTATTGCTCTTTGCGGTGAACGTGAATACTCAAAGCTAAGCAAAGAACATATTGACAAAAACGGATTTTACGTTATGATTGAGGGAATTGAGGACCCGTACAATTTCGGCTATGCTCTGCGCTCTATTTATGCCGCGGGAGCTGACGGAATTATTTTGTCAGAGCGCAATTGGTTATCTGCTGCCGGTGTTGTTTGCCGCTCTTCCGCAGGAGCGAGCGAAAGGCTCAATACTTATATCTCTACCGATACCTTTATCAAGGATTTCAAGGACGAGGGCTACAAAATCGTTTGTGCTGACATAAAAAACTCTGTCAGCGTTTATGATGCCGACCTGAAAAAGCCGATTTTGCTCATTGTAGGCGGCGAGAAAAGAGGAATTTCCTCTGCTTTGCTAAAGGAAGCAGACCAAATCGTGCGCATAGACTATGGCAGAAGATTTGATGCAGCTCTGTCCGCTGCCTCAGCTTCTACCATCCTTGCATTTGAAATTTACAGAAGCAATAAATAATTTGGAAGCGGGTGCTGAATTCAGCCCCGCTTTTTCTATGGCAGAAATTGCATTTGCATTGGATGGGTGGGATATGGTATAATTGTAAAGGCGTAGCCGACGCTAAGGAAACGCCAAGAATAAGGAGGTATTATAGCATGAAAAAAGCTTTTTTCGCAATAATAGGCGTAGTAATGCTTATCGTAATACTTTCGGTAAGTATATCTGCTGCCACAACACACACAGTTGTAAAGGGTGATACTCTTTGGAGTATTGCTGTACGGTATCAGGTGGGACTAAGTGAAATTAAGTCCGCTAACCCACAAATTTCAAACTACGATTTGATTTACCCGGGACAAGCAATCAATATACCCCAAATTGACACAAGCATCACCGCATATGAGCAAGAGGTAGTAAGGCTTGTCAACGAGGAGCGAGCAAAAAACGGACTAAATGCCCTTACATACGATTGGCAGCTTGGACGAGTTGCCAGGTATAAGTCACAGGATATGAAGGACAACGGCTATTTCTCCCACACAAGCCCTGTATATGGCTCTCCGTTTCAAATGATGAAAAGCTTTGGAATATCATATAGAACCGCAGGAGAAAACATAGCAAGAGGTCAAGCTACTCCGCGCGCGGTGGTAAGCGCCTGGATGAACTCACAGGGACACAGAGCCAACATTCTGAACAAATCCTTCACTCACATAGGTGTTGGATATGTGCCAAGCGGTAAATATTGGACACAAATGTTCATTGCAAAATAATAGTTCAAAAGCGAGTGCTGAATTTCAGCACTCGCTTTCATATTAGTACTTGATATTCTTCATGTAGTCCATAGACATTTGAGCGCACTCAAGGGGAGTCTTGCCCATTGATGGACTATCCTGCTCGGCAATAATCCATTCTGCGCCTGCATCGCGAGCCGCATCAACGATTTCCTGTACATTTTGTACACCGTAGCCAAGAGGACGGTATTCAAAGGTATTGCTCTCTTCCTCGTTGCTTTCAATACCAATGAGCTTATACATATTCTGGCTCTTGCTGCCAACAAAGTCCTTCAAGTGAACGACGGGCGCTCTGCCTGTATATTTTCTAACATATGCACTTGGGTTTTCGCCACCTACATTTACCCAGCAGGTATCAATCTCTGTCTTTAAAATGTCTGCACCGATTTCGTTATAAAGCGCATCGAGAACATACTCGCCGCTCTCAGTCTTTGCAAACTCAAAATCGTGGTTGTGATACAAAAGGGTAATGCCGTACTTGTTGCACACCTCACCGATTTTCTTAATTCCTTCTACCACCTCAGGGTATTTCTCTGTGCCATAGCGCAAATCCTCGGGGAGATATGGAATAACTATGTACTTACAGCCGATATAGGAATAATCCCTTACCAATCCCTCAATATCGGGCATCAAATCCTGATAAGCAACGTGGGCGGAAATTGGTGTAAGGTCTGCCTCTTCAAACATAGCCTTTACTTCCTTTGCACTGTAGCCGTGCCAGCCTGCCATCTCGCCACCCTCAAAGCCCATTGCCTTGACCTTTTTAAGAGTGCCAAGAAAATCTGCCGCCATATCGTCTCTTACTGAATACAATTGAAAACCAAGCTTCATTTTTATACCTCACTGTATATTTTAATAAATTCTTTAACTATTTCTGTTGCCTGCATAGCCGCCTTTGGTGCAAAGGTCATATAGTCCATTTCGGCTCCGTCACCGTCGGAAATTGTGCGCAATATACCAAACGGTACTTTATTTACATAGCAAACCTGGCCGATGGACGCACCCTCCATTTCGCAGGCGATTGCACCGAACTCGCGGTTAATCTCCGCCTTTTCCTGTGCATCTGCCATAAACTTATCGCCCGAGGCTATAACACCCTCTTTAACAGTGCAGGAAACGCACTCTGCCGCCTTTTTCAAGGCATTTGATACCTCTTTGCAAGTATCTATGTAAATAACATTAATGCCCGAAATCAAGCCCTTTGGGTCGCCTATTGCGCTTGTGTCCATATCGTGCTGAACAACGCTTTTTGCCACAGCCACATCAAGCACATTAAAGCCCTTTTCAAGCGAGCCTGCAACACCTGTATTTATAATCACTGTCGGGTTATATTCAAGTATCATTGTCTGTGCGCAAATAGCGGCAAAAACCTTGCCTATTCCACACTTGGCAATAACAACGTTGTGCCCAAAAATCTCGCCCTTGACAAAGCGAACGGAGCTGATTATTTTTTCTTCGGTATTTTCCATTGAAGCAATTAAAGCATCAACCTCAATGTCCATAGCTCCGATTATTCCAATCAAATTATTCCTCATACTTAAATGTCACCTCTTTGCCATTTAAAATATCAAGATATCTTTGGCTTTCAAGCCTTGCGGCATCAAGGTTAAGATTGCGGTAGTTGCCACATTCCTCTCTTGTGTTGCCAAACATTTCACCCTCGTGATTGATAATCCTTGAAAGCACGTCCTTAACGCACGCCAAAACCGTGTCATTATCAACGTCCCTTGTCAAAAGATAAAAGCCCGTCTGACATCCCATAGGACCAAAATAAATAACATTTCCGCCAATTTCCGAGTTTCTTACATATGTTGCAAACATATGCTCCAAGGAATGGATTGTCAAATTGTCAATATAGTCGCCCATATTAGGCTTTCTCATACGCATATCGTAGGTGGTTATGTCACCGTCAATGCGTGAAATGTATATGCCCTCGCTAATCTTGTCGTGATTAACGGAAAAGCTTGCTATTCTTCTCATAATTACCTCAATTAAGCATTATTTGACCGCCTGTTACGGGCAAGGCCTGTCCTGTTTCATATTTCTGCTCTATCACGTAGCAAACCGCCACCGCAACATCACGCGCCTCACAGCCTCTGCCAAGGGGAACCTTTTTCTCATAGAACCTACGCACATCCTGAACAGTTTTAGCGCCCGGCACCTTGCCTGCCCTCAGGAACTGAACAAAAAGTCCGTTATCGGGGTCAGACCAAAGCTCGCCATCCAATAGGTTGCCCGGGCAAATTGCATTCACCTTAATTCCAAAGGGAGCAAGCTCAAGGGCGAAGGACTGTGTCAAGCCAATGCCGCCAAATTTACTGCCCGAATAGGAAAAGTTCATTGTGCTGCCCGCAAGACCCGACTTTGAGTTAATCTCAATGATGTCACTGATATAGCAAGGATTTGCTTCTCTTTGCTTTTTCATAATTCCAAGAGCATTTTGAACGCAGGTGAAATATGCGGTATAGTTAACACTGAGAATTCTTTCAAAATCCGCTTTTGTGGTTTCCTCAATAGAGCCCGCCTTTATGATGCCCGCATTGTTAATAAGTATGTCAAGACCGCCATACTGACAAGCAACCGCATTTATGAGCATTTTTACCGATGTGTCATCAGTCACATCCGTATATACAAACATTGCGCTTTTAGCGCCGTATGTTGCGTTAATCTCATTTGCAACGCGCTCACCGTTTATTATATCTCTGTCTGCAATAACGGCTACTGCTCCCTTAGCGGCAAGTGACAGGGCAAGCTCCTTGCCAAGACCCTTAGCCCCACCTGTTACAATAGCTATTTTACCTGTAAATTTCTTTTTATTCGCATTTTGCGCAACACTACTACGATAGCTTTCCGCTTCCCAGTTAGCAATAAAGTCAACCATATGCGCTGACATTGGAGAAGCACCGCCAAAGCTCTTGGCATAAACGGAAATCTTAACCGCGTCAAGACAAAGATCCGTAACGGTTGATGCATCCCTTGGGCCTTTTCCAATAGCAAACATACCAACGCCCTTAACAAAAACCACCTTGGGCAAAAAACCGTTTTCCGCCTCGAACTCTTGGAATTGCTCCCTCAAAGCCTCAACGGAATAGTTTTCAACATACATAGGCACGCTCTTGCAATACACAATATGGTCGGGGATCATTGGGCGAAGGAGCACCGCAAAATCCTCAAAGGATGCACAAAGACGTTCAATTTCCTTGTTAAGAGTAAATCTCACAAATGCGCCGCCGTCTTGGTCGTACAAAAGCCTCAATGCTGGGGCAATTTGACAAACAAGCTCGTGTTGTGGCTCAAGAACTCTAAAATCGGGCTGCTCTCCGATTTCTTTGTCAACTGTGCTCATAACAAAGCTCACCAGCTCATCCATTTTCTCTTCACTGTCTGCGGAGAAAAATACACCGTGGTTTTGCAAAAACAAAAGATTTGCTCTTTTGCCTGTTCTGCTCTCGTACTCGTTTATTCTTTCTTTGCATTTTGATGCAAGAACATAGCCCGGCTCTGTTTCCTCAACCCATATTGCTTCGGGGAAAAGCCTGTCTATTTCACTCTTGCCATTTTGTGAGCAGGTGATGCCGTTGATTGTAGCAGGATGCACATGTAAAACATATGTACCGCCAAAAAGGTTATGCAAAAGAGCCTCAACAGATGGGCGCTTATTTTCCTCGCCCACACATCTTGCCCGTAGCATATCGAAAAGCACCTCTGCCTCACGCGCCCTTGCCTCAGAGGAATATTCCTTTTGCCAAATGACATCAAGGCTATCTCTTGACATTTTGACAAATTCGCCTGAGGTGATAGTGGCAAGGGATGTGCCTGAGCCCTTAACATACAGGTGTTTTTCATCCTTAAAGGATGTGTTTCCACCGCCTGCCAACACGTATCTTTTGTCTTTTCCGTATTTATGCGAAATTCTTTCTATAATTTCAAGACTCATTATTTTCCCTCGCAATTTCCTTATAGTAGTTAATTCTATCCTGAATTTTAGGGAATTTTGCTTTTATCTTGTCAGAAAACATTGAGTTTTCAATATTTTCCGTAACTGCCCTTTCGTGACCGATAAGCGCATATGTCATATCCTTCAAGTGGTCGAACATTTCATCGTCAAATACACTTGAAAAGCGCTGACGTGGGGAATTAATGTCCTCGCCGTTGATTTCAAAAAACTCATACTGATTGCAAAAGTCCATTACCTTTGACAACTGATATCTTGTGTTTCTTGATGGCATATAGGTTATGGCATCAAAGTCCAGCTTTTTCAATTCCTTCATTAAGGTTTCGATATAGGAATCCTCAAACTGCTGTGTCTTTTTGTCGCCCTCGCTTGTGTCAATCACATCTCCAAGATACGCATAAGCGCAAATACAGCCGTGCTTTTTTGCAATGCTTACAAAATCCTTGATATGCAAGCACTCCTCGTATGCGTCAATATAAAATTTTTCAACAACGTGCTTTTTGACAATGCACAATATGTCATAATCGTAGTAGCTTTCGTTTTCCTCAAGTATTCTTCTCTCCTCAAGCTTGGAAATGGGAATACCTAATTTTTCAATCAAAAAGGCAATAATTTTCTTGCTTGTAACAAGCTTTTCCTTCAGCTTGTTCACAAGTGCCATACAAATATGGCGCTCTGTCACCGTACCGCCATCATTATATTGGGACAGTGGAACAACATCCGCTTGATAATCGACGCAAATATCAAACGCGTCTAAATAGTCATTCAAGCGGGCGCACATTTTGATATTTCTCTCGTTGCGCTTTTCTCGAAGCGGCTTGAAAATGATGTCAATTTCATCAAGAGCGTCCAGAGGAATTGCGTGCATAACCACATAAGCAATAGAGCGCTGATCGGTGTTGTTGATCATTCTGCCGTAAAGCTTAGTGCCGTCAGTTCTTACTCGACATTCAAGACCGCAGGTAGCGGGAATACCGATAATCTTGCCTGCTTCAATAAATTCCCGACAGCCGCCAATGCCGTCATGGTCGATTATTCCACAGGTTTCCAAGCCTGCCGCCCACGCCATATAGGCAGCCGCAGTTGGCGAATATGGGGAGAAGGAATAGGTTGTGTGAATATGGTTGTTGGCAATACCCTCACAAATGCTACGCTCTATTTCTCCCTTATCAATCAGCGCCTTCACCGCACAAAGGGCATCAAGTCGCTCTTTTTTGGTGCTTGCGTTAAGCGCTTTTATATATTTTTCAACTTCCATTAAATTTCTCCAAGTAAAAAGCTCTTTATCCGCTCGTACTCAATCTTACACTGTTCGAGCTTGTCCTTGTCTGTTTTCTTCTTTTTTATGGCTCTGAGCATAATGTTCTTTGGTGTGTCCTCAGGGTCAATAAGCTCTAAGGCATCAACGCGATAGCCAAGGGACTCTAATTTAAGGAGTCGGAGCGCATCGGTCAGTGCATCGCACATTTTTTGTCTTAGCATTGAGTGCTTTGCAACAAAGTCAAGTGGCTTGCAATTGAGCTTATGGTTAAGCTCGTGATGGCAGCAGGGAGTTGAAAGTATCACATCTGCTCCGCTTTCGCTTGCCTTGTTCAAAACGATATCTGTTGCAATATCACAGGCGTGCAGGGAAATAACCAAATGAGGCTTGTGCTTCATATCATAAGCCATAATGTCACCGCAAATAAACTCCATTTTGTCAAAGCCTATTCTATCAGCCAAATTTGAGCAATATTCAATTACATCGGCCTTTAAGTCAATGCATATCATATTGACGTTCATTTTGCGAACATTTTTGAAGTAGTGATAAACCGCAAAGCTAAGGTAGCTCTTGCCGCAGCACAAATCATAAATATTGATTTCGTCGTTAGGAAGCTTGTCCTTAACCGCCTCGATATGCTCAACAAACCTGTTGATTTGTCTGAATTTGGCTTGCATTTTATCACGTATTCTGCCACTTTCGTCGCTGACACCAAGCTTTTTTAAAAAGTCCTCGTGTCCTGAAAGAATATAATTCTTTTGCTTATTGTTTTCAAGGTCCGCGGTGGCTACATAATTACCACTTTTAAGCTTTTCCCTTACCTTATTTTCACCGATAACCTTTTCCTTGCCACCACGTGAGCGCATATACTGTACGTCTCCCAAGGTGGAAATCACGTTTATCTGCGCGTATGAGGCAAACAAATCCAAAAGCTCTGCATACAGATTTTTGCAGATATTTCTGTGATAAGCCTTATTATCGCGGGAAAAGGTTTCAAGCTGAAGCGCACGCTCACCGCCGAGCATAATTGGCACAAGAGTGCTTTTTACCTCATCACTGGCATCAGGCTTTGAAAGCACCGCCTTTTTCAGAGCACCACCCTCAAAAAGCTCCAAGACAAGAGCACTCAGGCTCTCACGTGCCTCGCTTTTAACATTCTTCATCGTCTTCTTCCTTTTTCTTTTTACCGAAGGTGAACTTTGATTCTGTATGATTGAAAATGCGAACCAGGTTCTTTCTATGCAGGAATATTACCAAAATGGCGCAAATTGCCGCATAAATAATATGTATGCCGTAAACTCTATGCACCAAATATAGCATATATGGGTAAATCATTACGCTCATAATAGATGCAAAGGACACCATCTTAAAGCCAAACAAAATAACCAAAAAGATAGCAAGCATAATGACAAAAACAAGTGGATCGGCAAACAAAATAGTTGCCGCTGTGCAAACAACACCCTTGCCGCCCTTAAACTTAAAGAACACAGGGAATGCGTGACCGAGGATGCAGAAAATACCGCCAATGAACACGCCCTCTGTACCAAAAATCATACGGCAGGCAAAAAGTGCAAGAGCTGTCTTTAAAAAGTCGCCAAGAAGAGTCAATGCGCCTGCCTTTTTACCGAAGGTTCTTGTCATATTAGTAGCGCCTGCATTTCCGCTTCCGTAATCTCTTATATCTTTTCCGTAAAGCTTTGAAATCAAAAGTCCGCAGTTGATGCTACCGAACAAATATGCAATTACTGCGCAAGCAAGTGCCGCACAAATCCATGCATTTGTGCCCACTGTGTGAATATCCTTATATGTCTCGGCAAAATAGCCGACATACCAAGCATTTGCAAAACTCATAGCTTTGTTTCATCCTCCTCAGATCTTTGTCTGATAATCAGCTTTATAGGAGTACCCTTGAAGCCAAAGGTATCTCTCAAGCAATTTTCGATATATCTTTGATAAGAAAAATGGAAAAGCGCCGCACTGTTACAGAACAACACAAAGGTAGGCGGAGCAACGCTTGCCTGGGTCATATAGTAAACCTTCAGACGTCTGCCCTTGTCTGACGGTGGCTGTACCCTTGTAATAGCCTCGTTGAGAACATCGTTGAGCATACCTGTGGAAACTCTCATCTTTGACTGATTGAACACATAGTTAATCTGCTCAAAAATCTTCACAACGCGCTGTCCTGTCAGGGCAGAAACGTAGATAATTGGCGCATAGGTCATATAAGAGAGCGCCTCGTAAACCTTTTTGGAATATTTAACAGTGTCCTTGTCCTCTGTTTCGGGCAAGTCCCATTTGTTAACAACGATAATAACCGCCTTGCCTGCCTCGTGAGCAATACCCGCAATTTTTTCGTCCTGGTCGGTAACACCCTCGGTTGCGTCAATAACGAGCAGGCAAACGTCTGCTCTTTCCACTGCCATATGGGCTCTTAAAACACTGTATTTTTCAATTTTATCGTCAACCTTGCTCTGACGTCTGATGCCTGCGGTATCAATGAAATTGTACTTGCCGTACTCATTTTCAAACCTTGTGTCAATGGCATCTCTTGTTGTGCCTGCCATTGAGGAAACAATCAGCCTGTCTGTGCCGAGGATTTTGTTGATAATTGAGGACTTGCCTGCGTTTGGCTTACCAATAACGCAAACGTTGATAAGATCCTCCTCCTCGACCTCGTCCTCTCTTTCGGGAATTGAGGAAAGCACCTCGTCCAAAAGGTCGCCTGTGCCTGAGCCGTGAACAGAGGATACCGCCACAGGGTCCTTGTCAAAGCCAAGCTCGTAAAACTCATAAAATGTAGGGTCAACCTGTCCTACCTTATCCGCCTTGTTTACGCAAACAACAACAGGCTTTCCGCTCTTTTTGAGCATAATGGCAATATCTCTGTCGTCAGCCACAAGACCTGCGTTGATGTCGCACATAAATATGATAGCATCTGCCGTATCAATGGCAATCTGCGCCTGTTGACGCATTTTTTGCAAAATCATACTGTCGGTTTTAGGCTCAATCCCGCCTGTATCAATCAAAATGAACTTGCGTCCGCGCCATTCGCTCTCTCCATAAATTCTGTCTCTTGTAACACCGGGGGTGTCCTCAACAATGGAACGGCGCTCGCCAATCAACTTATTAAAAAGCGTGCTTTTTCCAACGTTAGGTCTGCCCACGATAGCAATTATCGGTTTTGACATATTATCCTCCTATTCCAACCAAGGCTTCAACAAAGCCTGCTCCATCCTGCGCCACAGGAGTGATTTTCACTCCTAAGCTATTTTCCACATCTGAAAGAGAGCTGTTACACAAGAACAAATCTCCCTCGCTTCTTAGCATAGTTCTTGAAATCAGAAGCTCTGACCCCAAGTCCTTGCCCTTCAACTGATTAACAAGGTCAACGCCCGTTATCAATCCCGCCACTGTAATACTGTGACCGAAAAAGTCATTTTCTATTTTGTAAACCTTACAGTTAACGTTTTTGCACAGCTTCGTTACCCGTCCCACCATATCACAAATAAAGTCATAGGCAGATGCACCTGTTGCTATGCTGATATCTCTTTTTATCTGCATTTCTTCATCCGAAAGAGTTTTCAAAAACAAATCAAGCTCAGATTCAAATGAACGCAGCATACCAACTCCGTTTTCAAGCTGACTGTATTCCTCGTAATACTCGTCACAGGGCAGCTCCTGCTCTGCCATCAGATAAAACTCATCCGAGCAGAAAAACAGGTTTTTGCCGCACGTGTCACTATACTCACCGTTAATAGCCTCAACCGCTTTTATGACCTCTTGTGAGCTTTCCTTATCAAATGGCATAAGCGGATAAAGCCCTTCTCTATACTTGGTAAGACCAGATGGCACAACCGCCACACTGCTAAGGCTTGGGTAAAGGCGAGCCAAATCGCGCAGTGAGCGCTCAAGCTCTTGCCCGTCATTTATCCCTCTGCACAAAACAATCTGCGCGCAAATTTCAATGCCTGCCGATGCAAGTCTGTCCAAATAACCAAGCACTGTGCCTGCTCTTTTGTTTTTCATCATTTTGCATCTTAGCTCCGAGTTGGTGGTATGCACCGAAACGTTTACAGGAGAAATATGCATATCAATGATTCGGTCAATGTCCTTGTCCGAAAGATTGGTGAGCGTCACATAATTTCCGTGCAAAAAGGAAAGCCTTGAATCGTCATCCTTAAAATAAAGACTCTTGCGAAGACCCTTGGGAAGCTGGTCAATAAAGCAAAAAATGCACTTGTTTTCACATCTGTGCTTTTTGTCCATCAGCGGTGTTTCAAACTCCAAGCCAAGGTCCTCGTACATTTCCTTTTCAACGATATATACAAGCTCCTCGTTTCCGCGGCGAAGGGAAAGCTCAATTTCCTCTTCGGCTAAATAAAATCTATAATCAAGGACATCATTTATTTCGTGTCCGTTTATACTAACAAGCAAATCCTTGGGGCAAATGCCACATTCCTCAGCAATCGACTCAGGAATTACCTTTTCAACAACTACCATTTTTCTCTCCTGCGCAAAATTCTGCGATTATATTATATACTATTTATAATATAAAGTCAACCTTCGCAGGACAAATATTTGTTTATTTTTTCAAGAGCCGATTTTTCTATCCTCGACACATATGAACGGGAAATTCCCAAAATATCAGCCACCTCTCTTTGAGCATATGCCTTTGTGTTGCCAAGTCCGTACCGCATAATCAATATTTGCTTTTCTCGGTCGTCAAGATAGTTTCTTATGTAGTCAAGGGCTTTATGTATTTTGATTTTTTTGTCAATGTCCTCGGCAATTGTGTCCTCAACGCAAATAATATCAAGATAAGTCAAGGGGTTTCCGTCCTTATCAATATCAATGGTATCATTGAGGGAAACCTCGCAGCCCAGCTTTTTCTGACTGCGGAAGAGCATCAAAATTTCATTTTGAATACATTTTGCCGCATAGGTTGCAAATTTTGTTCCGTTTGAAGCGTTAAAGGAATCAACCGCCTTTATAAGCCCTATTGTTCCAACGGAAATTAAATCGTCCGCGCTTTTGCTTGTTGAATGATATTTTCGTACCACGTGTGCCACAAGGCGTAGGTTGTGCTCTATCAGCTTGCTCCGTGCGTTTTCGTCTCCCTTTTTGCAAAGCTCCAGATATTTGCTTTCATCCTCCTTGCTAAGTGCAGGCGGAAATTTTTGCACCTGCTCAACGCCCAAAATCATAAATGCAACGTTTAAAATCATTGATAAAATTCCCATAAAATCACCTCAATATAGCATATTGATTGATGCTTGATATATTGCTTGTCAGGAAAATTTTGTTGTCTTGATATTGAATATATTTTTCAATTTTGCTCAAAATATAACTGAACGTTAAGTTCAAAAATTATGGAGGAAAAATTCAATGCTTATTGATAGAATTGCTCTTGCAGTTTTAATTATAGGCGGTATTAACTGGGGTAGCGTAGGCTTATTCAAGTTCGATATCGTTGCATGGATTTTTGGCGGTGTTGAAAGTATCGGCGCAAGAATAGTTTATGTGTTAGTTGCTCTTTGCGCTCTTTGGTGCATTTCTCTCTTATTCAGAGAAAGATTGCCTGCAAACGAACACCACGAATAAAAAAGGGCTGCTCTTGTTGGTCACGCGCCAATTGAGAGCAGCTTTTTTATTTCTTTAATATGGGATTTTTCTTGTAGGCATCACTCGGGCTTGATTGAATTTTTAATAACGAATTATGCACCTCGTCAACCAAATACATCCTTTCAAGCGTTTCCTTGCTTTTGCTGTCTAACTTTTTAGAGTCCGCATGCTTAGTTATAATCGGAAATTGCTTGGTTATCCTTTTGGCAAGCGCCAAGCCCTTTTCGTCAGCTCCCAGCAAAACGGTAAACTGCGGTGTAAAATCAACATCCTTTACACCGAATAATTTATACATAATCACTCTTTTAATTCGCGCAGTTGTGTATATTTTAGAGGAAAGGGAATTTATACTCTCACCCTTTTTAATAGCGTTTTTGACAATGCTTTCTATTTCCGCGTTTGAATCAAAAGCATCCTTTACTCCGTCACAGTTCAAAAGCAAATAAGACTTGAAAAATCTGTCAACCAAGTCATTATCTAAATATTTGCCGCTTGCTTTAATTTCCTCGTAATGCTTTTCTGCCACGGTTGGTACCGACACAAATTCACCGTTTTCATAAAAATATTTTCTCACGGCAGTTGCCGACATCACCTCGGAAACACTTTCGTCATTATAGAATGAGCCCACACGCTCAATACCCACAGGGCATAGGGGTATGCACTTGTTTTTGATTGCCCTTATATACTCCACTCCAAGCATATCGTTTGCGCTTTTGGGAATACAACACCCAAGCTTTTTTAGCACCTTCTCTTTTTTTGTGATATAGCTTTGTGTTTTGTCGCCGTCAACTAATTTCATTTCCTCACAGAATTCTTTTGAATAGGTAATTTCGGCAATTTTTTCAAGCTCATTAATATTAAGGATTTCCGTGCCGAAGCAAAGGGTATCACAGCCGAGGCGGTATGCAAGCTCAACTCCTGCATTTGCAAATATTTCAGCGCAAGAGCCTGAATATGGGTAAGGAAGCTCAAAAACAACATTCACACCACATTCAAGAGCAATTTTTGCCCTGTCGTATTTGTTCACCATAGCAAATTCACCACGTTGAACAATGTTGCCCGACATAATTGCAACTATGGTGGCATCGGGAAATTTCTCTCTTACCTTATCAATTTGATATTTATGCCCTTTATGAAAGGGGTTATATTCACAAATAATACCGACTGTATTTGACACTTTAAATCCCCCTTCAAAAATTTTTTATTTTTTGGAAAAGCACTTGAAATTTGAAAGTAATACATATATAATATACTTGATAATTTTAGTTTTGTCAAGAAACAATTTTTTGGAGGTTTTAAAATGAAGGTTTTGGTTGTTAACGCAGGAAGCTCTTCTCTTAAATATCAGCTTCTTAACACAGAAACAAAAGAGGTTCTCGGCAAGGGTATTTGCGAGAGAATCGGTATGGAAGGTAGCTTGATCGACCACAAAAAGGGCGAGGGCGAAAAGAGAATCAAGAAGGAAATTCCTATGAAGGACCACTCTGTTGCTACTGAAATTGTTGTTAGTATGCTTACAGACAAGGAATACGGTTGTATTTCTGATATGTCCGAGATTGAGGCAGTTGGACACAGAGTTGTTCACGGCAGCACATACTTCTTTGATAGCTGTCTTGTAACTGACGAGGTTTTGGATGCAATCAAGAAGTGCATCGAGTTTGCACCACTTCACAACCCTGCTAACCTTATGGGTATTGAGGGCTGCACAAAGGTTATGCCTAACGTTCCACAGGTTGCAGTATTTGATACCGCTTTCCACCAGACAATGGCACCTGCCGCATACACATATGCTCTTCCTATGAAGATAGTTGAAGAGGGTGTTAGAAGATACGGTATGCACGGTACATCCCACAAGTTTGTTTCTATTGAAATGAACAAGATTCTCGGCACAACTAACACAAAGATTGTTACTTGCCATATCGGTAACGGCTCTTCCATCTCCGCAGTTAAGGACGGCAAGTGCGTTGACACAACAATGGGCTTCACTCCTCTTGACGGTGTTGAAATGGGTACACGTTGCGGCTCAATCGACCCTGCAATCGTTCCTTACCTTATGAAGAAGCTCGATATGAGTGCTGACGAAATCTCCGACTACTTGAACAAGAAGTGCGGCTTCCTCGGCGTTTCCGAATATTCCTCTGATAGCCGTGATATTGAGGGCGCTATCCGTGGTGAGTTCAACGAAAAGCTCAGCACCTGCCCAAAGACAGAAGAGGAAAAGGCAAGAATTACAAGAAACTCCAAGCTCGCAGCTGAAATCTTGGCTTACCAGGTTAAGAAGTACATCGGCTCTTATGCCGCTTCTATGAACGGCCTTGATGCTATCGTATTTACTGCAGGTATGGGTGAAAACAACCCTGAGCTTCGTGAAAGAGTTTGCGCAGATATGGACTTCTTTGGCATTAAGATTGACAAGGAGCTTAACGCAAAGACTCTCCGTCAGCCTAACACTGTTGAGCTTTCCACACCTGACTCAAAGGTTAAGGTTTATGTTCTTCCTACAAACGAAGAGCTTATGATCGCTATTGACACAGAAAAGGTTGTTACAGGCAAATAAATAATTAAACCGCCGAAATTTCGGCGGTTTTCTTTATAGCTTGATTAGTATTGCTCGTGTCGGCGCTCCGTCGCATCCACCTAAATTAATGGGTGCGGCATTTAATAGATACGCGCCTTCGGCAACGTGTGATAGTCTGATGCCCTCAAGAAGCACAACCTCTTTTGAAAGCAAGGCTAAATGAGCCTTCAACGGTGCGTTTTCATCACCAACCGTTTGGGATTCATTACCCAAAAGATATATGCCATTTTCAGCAAAGGTCACAGCTGCCTCGTCGGACACTGTGGCTTTTCCTTTTATCAGGATTCTCTTTGCGGCTTCCTCATTTATACGCTTTGCTTTTTCAAGAATTTCGAGTGCAAGCTCGGACGTGATAACGCCACTCTCTTCCGTTACGTATGCGTAGCCCACAAGTCTGTTCAAATCAAGATTATCAACGGTTTTACCGTCTTTTAAAAAGTGATACGGCGCGTCAACGTGAGTGCCATTATGCGCGCACATACAAAAAGCGGTCAAATTGCACACATCTCCATTTTCAATGGACAAAACCTGCTTCTTTTCGGGTGCGGGGTCACCTGGAAAAACAACACACGAGAAAACCTCTTGTGATATATCATAAATTTTCATAGATACATTCCTTTTGAGTTAGTAAGTAAATTATACGCTATTTCCTCAAAAACACAATAACGATTTAAGAGACCATTGAACAGGGTGTGTCTTTTCCATCACCCTGTCTCCACAAAATCTAATAATACTGAATAACTGTTCGCATTTCATTAGTATTAACATCTTGAAAAACAAATTCTTTATATTCAAATCCAGACTTTTTATCTTTTTTTCTTTTTTGTGAAATGAACTTTAATGGTTTGCCTTCTTTATCACCAGGCCACTCGGCTCCTTGGATCCAATATGGACGTTGATTATCACTCAAATGAAAAAGCTCTTTCATCAATATTTTTCCAACCTTTAGTCTTTGAGTTTTTGTTGAATAGCTTTCTAAAAGCATTTTAATTAACTTTTCAACCTCTTTGTTAACATCAGGACCCTCATAAATATCATTTGATAGTGAAAGATACAGGTCGTATTCATCCTCATATTTTGTTGTAAGATTCCATTTTGGATAAGAAAATCCAGCAAAAGTGGAAATTGAACCCCAAATGTTGAGATTATCACCCACGCTTAAATCAAATTTATAACGTTTTAATAACAAAGCACTTATGCTAAAATTAAATGGCTCATAAGCCGAGTAACCTCTCCTTTTCCAAAGACAATGTTTTGGATTATTTTTAGCATCTTCAAGTATAAGACTGTCGACTGCTTGCCGCACTGTGTTGTCACTTAAAAAGCGTGAAATAAATTCCTTAATTTCAATAGTACCTTCAACAAAATCTTTAACAATATTTATCACAAAATCACCTCAACTGTTTATGTATTAATTGATGGCCGTTCTGCTCAAAGGCGAAGGGAAAATTCCCTTCGCCAATTAGTTTATATTTCCTTGTAAACCGCTTTGAGTGCAGGATAAAGCTTTGTAAATGCTTCGTATTTCTTATTATACTTAGCAACAAGCTCTGGGTCTGGCTCGGTAACATCCTTTGTTTTAATAAGCTCATTTGTTGCTTCTAAAACAGAATCATATTCGCCACAGCCGACCATTGCAAGAATGGCGCCGCCATAGGACGGACCTTCCTCGATTTGTGGGCGAAGAACGGGAATACCAAGAACGTTGGCAAGGATTTTGCGCCAAATTTTGCTCTTGCCGCCACCGCCGCAAACCTTAGTTGCATCAATTTTAACACCGCTTGCCTTGGCGATTTCAACGCAGTCACGCAGGGCAAATGCAACACCCTCAAGAACGGATAGCACCATGTGCTCTCTTGTTGTATCGGGGCGCATGCCGATAAACGCACCGCGTGCGTCAACGTCATTATGCGGACTTCTCTCACCCATCAAATAAGGCAAGAAATATGTACCGTTTTCACCTAAGAGACTATCAAGATTTTTCTCTTCGTTTGCAAAATCACGAGTACCTAAAATGTCCTCAACAAACCACTTGTTGCAGGATGCGGCAGACAAAATGCAGCCCATCAAATGATATTTGCCGTTAGAATGGCAGAAGCTATGCAAAGCGTTCTTTGGGTCAACGGAAAAGATGTCCTGTGACACAAAAACAGTACCGCTTGTGCCAAGCGAAATGTTGCAAGAGCCGTTACCAACTGTGCCTGTGCCTACTGCCGCCGCGGCATTATCGCCCGCGCCTATGGAAACAGAAACATCAGGGCTCAAGCCAAGCTCCTTTGCCACTGACGGCAAAAGTGTGCCTATCTTTTCGTATGACTCATAGACCTTTGGCAGCTTTGCTTCATCAACTCCGCAAATCTCGCACATTTCACGGCTCCACTGTCTATTTTTAACATCAAGCAAAAGCATACCGCTAGCATCGGAAAAATCAGTTGCAAAAGCACCGCTTAGCCTGTATGCCAAATAATCCTTTGGCAGCATAATCTTTTCGATTTTTGCAAAGTTTTCAGGCTCGTTTTCCTTCACCCATAGGATTTTGGGGGCGGTAAAGCCGGCAAAAGCAATATTTGCGGTGTTAGCCGACAATTTGTCCTTGCCGACAACTTCATTCAAATAATCGGTCTGCTTTTGGGTTCTACCGTCGTTCCACAAAATGGCAGGTCTTATTACGTTATCGTTTTCGTCAAGAATAACAAGACCGTGCATCTGACCGCCAAAGGAAATACCCTTAACGGTTGATTTATCAACATCGCCTATGAGCTCCTTCAAGCCGTCAATTGAAGCATTATACCAATCATAAGGGTTCTGCTCACTCCAACCGCTTTTTGGGTAGCAAATAGGGTATTCGCGCGTTACAGACTTGATTATTTCACCGTTCCTTGCCACAAGAAGCATTTTAACGGATGATGTACCCAAGTCAATTCCAATATATTTATTCATATCAGTTGAAAAGCACACTGTTTACAATGGACTCAAGCATTTCCTGCTTACCGCTGCCGGGAAGCTTTGCAGAGCCCAAGCTCTCTGCATACGCGGAAAGCTCCTCAAGGCTTGTTTCTCCACTCAAAATTTTCTTACCGATTTCGGTATTGTAATAGCTTGAATATCTTTCCTTAATAAAGTCGTCAATTCTGCCATCCTCAATAAGCTCAGCCGCCTTAATAAGACCAAGGGCAAATGTGTCCATACCGAGAATATAGCCGATAAACATATCTTCATCTGTGTAGGAAGGACGTCTGTTCTTTGCGTCAAAGTTGAAGCCACCTGTAAGTCCGCCTGCCTTCAAAACCTCGTACATACACATAGTTGCTGTATATACGTCAAATGGGAACTCGTCAGTGTCCCAGCCAAGCAAATAGTCACCCTGGTTAGCGTCAATTGAGCCGAGCATACCGTTGATTGCGCTGACTCTCAAATCATGCTCAAAGGTGTGACCTGCAAGAGTTGCGTGGTTAGCCTCAATGTTCATCTTGAAGTCCTTGTCAAGACCGTGAGCCTTCAAAAATCCGATAGCGGTAGCCGCATCGAAGTCATACTGATGCTTCATTGGCTCCTTTGGCTTTGGCTCAATGTAGAAGTCGCCTGTAAAGCCGATAGAACGACCGTAATCAACTGCCATTCTCATAAGTCTTGCAATATTGTCCTGCTCAAACTTCATATCTGTGTTGAGAAGTGTTTCGTAACCCTCACGGCCACCCCAGAACACGTAACCACGGCCACCGAGCTTAACTGTCAAGTCAAGAGCCTTCTTAACCTGAGCTGCCGCAAAAGCAAACACCTCTGCACTGTTGGAAGAGCCTGCACCGTTGCAGAAGCGAGGATTTGAGAACATATTTGCAGTTCCCCAAAGGCACTTAATGCCTGTTTCGTTCATCTTTGCAAGAATGTAGTCGGAAATTTCGTCAAGACGGCGATTTGTTTCCTTAATATCGTCTGCCTCAGGAACGATATCAACGTCGTGGAAGCAGAAATACTTAATGCCGAGCTTCTGCATAAACTCAAAGCCTGCATCAACCTTAGCCTTTGCGTGCTCCATTGTAGCATATGCTTGACCGAAAGACTTGTTAGCCACGCCTCTGCCGAACATATCAGTGCCCTCTGCACAAAGGTTGTGCCACCAAGCCATAGCGAATGGAAGATGCTCGCTCATCTTTTTGCCCATTACTACTCTGTCTGCATCATAGTACTTGAATGCGAGTGGGTTTTTGCTCTTTGGTCCCTCATACTTAATTGTAGGGATTGAATTGAAAATTGCCATAATCTAACTCCTTATTAAATAACGCCCTTTTGGAGCATAATATTTGCGTAAATTGCCTTTTCGCTTGTTGCAATAATTGCATAAGCCTTCTTTGCTTCCTCATAAAAATCGAAGCGGTCTATTGTGCCAACAACCGAGTCGCCACGGCTATCGTGCTTTCTGATAATTTCCTTGTAGGTGTCCCAAATAGGTGTCTTTGCATTGTCACCCTTCATAACCTCCATCAAAATGGCAGGCTTCTCAACGTAGGTGTCAAGTGGGAAAAGCTGCAAAATCGCATCTAAAAGCTCAGGCACACCGTGGCCGTCACATCTGATAACGATAGCATTTTTACCCATAGACTCTGCAGGGAAGTTGCCGTCAGCAATAACAATTCTGTCACTGTGACCCATTTCGCACAACACCTTTAAAAGCTCCGGTGAAATGATGCTTGGAATTCCTTTTAACATTTTTTCTATCTCCTTTTATAGCATGCCACAATGGGCTCGAACCAATGTGGTTTTATGTGGTAAATATTCCGCCTATCTTCAAAATCTCACTTGCCAATATGCCTATATAGTCTGCGCTCGCTTTTTCGCTATGCAAAATATTTTCTCACCTAAAACTGCTGCG
>JAZQWO010000024.1:0-10686 GCA_045632405.1 Eubacteriales bacterium
GCTTATCAGAAAGAAGCTTGGCAAGGACGCACACGCTATGACAATCACACTTCTTTTGAACTCCGAGGGTAAGAAGATGGGTAAAACACAGTCAGGCGCTGTATGGCTTGACCCAAATAAGACCCCACCGTATGACTTCTATCAGTATTGGAGAAACGTTGGCGATGCTGATGTACTCAAGTGCATCCGTATGCTCACATTCTTGCCACTGGACCAGATTGACGAGATGGACAAGTGGGAGGGCGCGCAGCTTAACAAGGCGAAGGAAATTCTTGCATACGAGCTTACAAAGCTTGTTCACGGTGAAGAGGAAGCTGCAAAGGCACAGGCAGCCGCACAGTCTATCTTCGGTGCAGGCGGTAACGAAAATATGCCTGAGTGCAAGATTGAGGAAGGTGACCTTCGCGATGGCGCAATCGACATTCTTTCCATCCTTGTAAAGGCAGAGCTTGTTCCTTCAAGAAGCGAGGCTCGTCGTGCGGTTGAGCAGGGCGGTGTTACTGTTGACGGTGACAAGATGACAGATATTAAGAAGCTCTATACAAAGGAAGAGCTTATAGCCGGTCTTGTTGTTCGCCGCGGTAAGAAGGCATTTAAGAAAATTGTATTCTAAAAATATTGGCTCTGCTACATTGCAGAGCCTTTATTATTAATTGTGATAAAAACATTGTATTTTCATTTTACTTATGATAAAATAAAGAAGATAAAGCTTTTGGAGGTTTTTATGAAATACGAGCTTAATAATTACAAAAATTACGACCTTGGCTCCCTACCCAAGGATTCTATAAAGGAGCTTGAGGAATATTCCTACCTTGGCGCTTGCGAGGGTAGCGTTCTTTTGGAGAATAAAAACAATGTGCTTCCCTTGGAAAAGGGCGAGAGAGTGTCTGTATTTGGCAGAATTCAAAGAGAATATTACAAGAGCGGCACAGGCTCAGGCGGTCTTGTTAATGTAAAGTATGTTACCAACATTGTTGACGAGCTTAAAAACAGCGGTGTTGTTGAAGTCAATGAGGAGCTTTTGTCCGTTTACGAGGAATGGAAAAAGGAAAATCCATTTGACTACGGCTGTGGCTGGGGTCAGGAGCCTTGGTGTCAGAAGGAAATGGAGCTTTCAGACGAGCTTGTGAAATCCGCACGTGAGTTTGGCGAAAAGGCAATTATCGTTATCGGTAGAACTGCAGGTGAGGACAAGGATAACTCCGCATCCGAGGGTAGCTACCTTTTGAGCCCTCTTGAAGAGGAAATGATTAAAAAGGTTAGCTCCGTGTTTGAGAAAACAATAGTTGTTTTGAACGTTGGTGCTGTTATTGATATGAAGTGGGTGAAGAAATACAACATTTCATCTGTTCTTTACGTATGGCAGGGCGGTATGTGTGGCGGCCGCGCGGCAGCAGACATTTTGCTTGGCAAGGTGTGCCCAAGCGGTAAGCTTTCCGATACCATAGCATACGATATTTCCGATTACCCATCAACTGCAAACTTTGGTGCGAAGGAATTTAACCTTTACAAGGAAGATATTTACGTTGGCTACCGCTATTTTGAAACCTTTAAAAGAGAAGCGGTTTTGTACCCATTTGGCTACGGTCTTTCCTATACAGATTTTGAAATTACCGCTACCTGTGTCGAGGAAAACGACAAAATTGTTATAAATGCAACAGTTAAGAACATTGGCGAATTTTCGGGCAAAGAGGTTGTTCAAGCATATTTTGGTGCACCCTCGGGTAAGCTTGGCAAGAGCGCCAAGGAGCTTGTAGCATATGCTAAAACAAAGGTGTTAGCCCCAGGTGAGAGCGACACACTGACACTTGAATTTGCAATTGACCAAATGCGCGCATATGATGACAGTGGTATAACAGGCAACAAGTCCTGCTACGTGCTTGAGGCAGGTCAGTACATTATCTATCTTGGAAATAGTGTAAGCGATGCAACAGCGGTATATGTTCACGTTGAGGATGAGTGCCGTGTGGTTGAAAGATGCACACAGGCAATTGCCCCCACCAAGAGCTTTGAAAGAATGAAGGCCACAGAGAGCGGCATCGAGTATGAGCCTGCTCCTTTGGCTGAATATACAATGAAGGAAAGAGTAAACGCATCCTTGCCAAAGGAAATTCCATACACAGGTGACAAGGGAATCAAGCTTGAGGATGTGCGCACAGGCAAGAACACCATTGAGGAGTTTGTTGCTCAGTTAAGTGATACAGATCTTTGCTGCCTTGTTCGTGGCGAGGGTATGAACAGCCCAAAGGTTACCCCAGGCACAGGCTCTTGCTTTGGCGGTATGACCGAGGAGCTTATATCCTTTGGAATTCCAATTGTATGTACAACAGACGGTCCTTCAGGCATTAGAATGGATAGCGGACTTTTGGCAACAAGTATGCCAAACGGCACTTGCTTGGCTTGTACCTTTAATGACGAGCTTGTTTCCGACCTCTACGCATTAGAGGGCGTTGAAATGACCGCATATGAAATTGACGTTATTCTCGGCCCTGGTATTAATATTCATAGAAGCCCACTCAACGGCAGAAACTTTGAATATTTCTCCGAGGACCCATATTTGACAGGCAAAATGGCAATTGCCATCTCCAAGGGACTTTCAAAGGCAGGAGTTTATTGCACAATCAAGCACTATATGGCAAATAGCCAGGAGTGGTACAGACATACAAATGACTCTATTTTCTCCGAGCGCGCAGGCAGAGAAATCTATGCTCGCCCATTTGAAATGGCGGTTAAAGAGGGCGGAGTTAAGGCTATTATGACCTCATATAACTCTGTAAACGGCTATCATGCCGCATCCAACTATGATATGACAAAGGTTCTCCTTCGCGACGAATGGGGCTATGACGGCTTTGTTATGACCGACTGGTGGGCGCATATCACCAGCCTGGACGGAGTGAACAGCACAAATGACTTTGCAAGCATGATAAAGGCGCAGAACGATATCTATATGGTTATGGAAAACGCAAAAACTCACGAGGACAACCTTGAAGAAAGCCTTAAAAATGGCTATCTCACAAGAGCTGAGCTTCAGGTCTGCGCTATCAATCTTTGTCGCTTTGCAATGTACACTCACGCATATGAGCGCTTCCGTGCAAACGGCTTTAAGTATGACATTTCCGACCTTGATACAAGCAATATGACAGTTGTTAAGGAAACCAGCGCAACAATAGGCGAAAGTGCAAAGCATAGCTTTGAAAAATCAGGCAAGTACATAGTAGAGATTGAGTTCACCTCACCTCTTACAAGCCTTGCGCAAATCGCAATTAACTTGGGCATTGATAAGCGCGGTGACTGCACATTTATTTCCAAGGGAACAGACGGCGGCGTTGGCATTATGAAAGCCCACGTTTCCGTCATGGCAGGAGAGCACGACCTCTGCTTCTCATCCAAGGCAGACGTGACAATCAATAAGGTTAAGTTTATGCTATAAATACAGAAAAGGACACCGAACGGTGTCCTTTCTTATATGCTGAATTGATTAAGCCTTGTTTACAGAACCGAAGAGCCATAGCCTCCACTTGTGAGGGGAGGGGGACCACGGAGTGGTGGAAGGGTAGTTGAACTGAACTAACAAAAAGGACACCGAGCGGTGTCCTTTTCTTATATGCTGAATTGATTAAGCCTTGTTAACAGAACCGAAGAGCTCCATCTTTTCCTTAACAGTAGCCTTGATAGCCTCAAAGCCAGGAGCGAGAAGCTTTCTTGGGTCGAAGCCCTTGCCGGAAAGGTCCTTGCCTGCTTCAACATATGCTCTTGTAGCAGCAGCAAAGGAGAGCTGGCACTCTGTGTTAACGTTGATCTTGGAAACGCCAAGAGAGATAGCCTTCTTGATCATTTCTTCAGGAATACCTGTACCACCGTGAAGAACGAGAGGCATGTCTCCCACCTTTTCGGAAATAGCACCGAGAACGTCAAAGTTCAAGCCTGCCCAGTTAGCTGGGTACTTACCGTGGATGTTACCGATACCAGCTGCAAGCATTGTAACACCAAGGTCAGCAATCATCTTGCACTCGTCTGGATCTGCACACTCGCCTGCACCTACAACGCCGTCCTCTTCGCCACCGATAGAACCAACCTCAGCCTCAAGAGAGATGCCGAGAATGTTACAAGCGTTTACAAGCTCCTGTGTCTTTTTGATGTTTTCTTCAATTGGGTAGTGTGAGCCATCGAACATGATGGATGAGAAGCCTGCGTTGATGCAAGCCTTAGCACCCTCGTATGAGCCGTGGTCGAGGTGAAGTGCAACAGGAACAGTGATGTTCAAGCACTTGATCATACCCTTAACCATGCCAACGATAGTGTCGTAGCCACACATATACTTACCAGCACCCTCAGAAACACCGAGGATAACAGGTGAGTTAAGCTCCTGAGCTGTCAAAAGGATAGCCTTTGTCCACTCAAGGTTGTTGATGTTAAACTGACCTACGGCATATTTGCCTGCTTTTGCTTTTTCAAGCATTTCTTTTGCTGAAACTAACATAGTAATTAATCTCCTTAATTTTTTTATCGCATATATTTTACTACAAAAAACTGACAAAATCAATAGTTTTTAAATATTTGTTATATAATTAATGAAATAACCACAAAAACTCACACCTCGCTATGCTTATTCGTCAAAATAAATAATTTTCGCCTTCATTTTAATATTATAAAGATGGTGTTTTTATCTATTTTTCCGTATTTTTGCGCAAAAATGAATTTTTTCTTGCATTTTTATTATTTTTTATGTAAAATTATATTGTAGCACTTTACAACACTAAAGGGAGGCTTCTTATGGGTGAAAATATTATAGTTACAATAGCTCGACAGTACGGAAGCGGCGGTCACGAGGTGGGCGAGATAATCGCCAAGGAATTTGGTATGGCTTTCCACGATAAAAGCCTTATTGAGCTGGCGGCGCAAAAGTCGGGCATTGATATGGAGGTTTTGAAACGGGCAGACGAGGATGTGACTCCCAGCTTTTTATATTCAATTGCTGTGGGCAATTATAGTGTTTACCCCCTGGCAATTAATATGTCACCGTATGAAATGCCTATAAACGATAAGCTTTTCAATCTGCAAGCCGACATCATTAAGGAAGAAGCGAAAAAGGGCTCAACCGTTTTTGTTGGTAGATGTGCGGACTATATTCTCAATAACAACCCACGGGTGATTAAGGTCTATATCTATGCAGATATTAACGAAAGAGCAAAGCGCATAGCCAAGAAAGAGGGCGTTAGCGAGGGTGATGCTCGCGTGCTTATTTATAAGACAGATAAGCGCCGCGCAAACTATTATAACTACTACACCTCTCTCAAATGGGGCAAAAACGATAACTATAATTTGATGATAGACACAGGCGCGCTCGGTGTTGAGGGTGCGGCTAAGGTTATCTCCGAGTATATTAAAATTATACAGAATAAGTGCCAAGGGTAAAAGCCCTTGGCATTTTCAGTTGACAAAATAGCGGAAAAATGGTAGAATTATATAACCTTAATTTAGGAGAATAAAATGAGAAGAATTATACTAAATATAAGCGCTGTCATGGCGCTTCTTGCCAGCCTGCTTCTTTTCTCGTGCGGTGAGGAGCATTCACACTCCAAGGGCATTGTGTCAAGTGACGCGAGCCATCATTGGTATGCCTGCATCAGCTGTGATGCGCAGCTTGAAAAAGCAGAGCATAAGTGGGACAATGGCACAGTTACAATTCAGCCCACAAAAAACCAAAAGGGCGAGAAAACCTATATGTGTAGCGGCTGCAACAGGCTAAAAAAGGAAGACATTGAAATGATAAAGGAAATAGAGGTGACAGGGGCAGAGTGGGAAAGTGCCTTCGCCTTTGACTCCTTCCAAAATGTCACCGCCACAATTACGGAAACTATAAAAAGCGGAAATGACGAGATAAAAACCGTATATACCATTGAAGCATCAGGCTTGGAAATATATCTTGCTATTGTTAAGTATAAAAACGGCATAGAAACAGAGTATTACGGTAAATATCAGTCGGGCTATCAGGTGTGGGAGTTTAACCAAAAGGGTCAAACCATTGAGGATGCACACTACTCCACATCAATGGATGTTATGTCCACGGAAAATATTTTGAAGGATTACCGCCTTGACTTAGGTGCGTTTTTCGGCAGCTTCACCTTTGATGGTGAAAAGGGCATATACGTGGCTGATAGCTTGGAAAACGGAAATATGCAGCTTGAAAATGTTGAAGCATCATTTGTCAACGGCAAGCTCCAAAGGGTAAAAGCAGATGGCAACTTGTCAACTGTGGAAATCACATTTTTTGATTATGACAAAACCAAGCCTCAGCCACCTACACAAAATAAGAAATGAAAAAAGGACTGCATAGCAGTCCTTTTGATTTGTCAATTATATGTTATTGATTACTGAGCGTTAGCCTCAAGATACTCAACAACGTCACCAACTGTGATAAATTTGTGAATATCATCTTCGCTGAATTCAAGACCGAATTCATCCTCGCAAAGAAGAACAAGGTCAGCAAGCTCAAGAGAGTTGATGCCAAGGTCGTTAGCAAGCTCGGAAGTCATTGTGATGTCATCAGGGTTAAGTGAAAGCTCCTCAACTAAGATATTCTTTAATTTCTCAAACATGGTAAATCTCCTCATAAAAATTTTTAAAAGCGTACCGATTTGACATCGGTTTCTGCCGTTATTAATTATATAGATTTTAGATTAATCTGTCAATAGTGTTTTTGCACAAAAAAGAGGACGCATTTTTGTTAAATATTTACAAAAAACGTCGAAAATTGTTGACTAAATATCAGTTTCCTTGCTTTTTACATTAGCCAAAGGATTGTTGTTGATTGCATCCTGCATTCCTTTGTTGGAAACGTGGGTGTATATCTGAGTTGTGTTTAATTGCTCGTGACCCAAAATTTCCTTCAGAACGCGCACATCCACCTTGCCCGTTTGATACATAAGTGTTGCGGCAGTGTGTCTTAGCTTGTGGGTGGAATAATGCTTGTAGTCAAGACCTGCCAGGGAAAGATACTTGTAAACTAACCATTGAACGGTTTTGTTGCTGATGCGCTTGTATTGCTTACTGATAAAGAGCGCGTTTGTGTTTATGCGCTTATATTTTTCGTCACGTCTGATAACAAGATATTTGTTTAAGGCATCACGGCAAGCATCGTTTAAATAAATAATTCTTTCCTTATTACCTTTACCAAGCACACGCAAGGAGCGCAGCTCTCGGTCAAGGTCACTGAGATTGATACCGCAAAGCTCGGACAAACGCATACCACAATTTAGAAATAATGTAAGAATTGCGTAATCACGTTCCTTGAATTTAGACTCGGTGTCGCTCTCGACCGCATCTAAAAGGGATAGACTTTCCTCAAGTGAGAGAAATTTAGGCAACGATTGTCTTTTCTTTGGTCCTTCCATATCAGCCGCAGGATTTTTCTCCATCAAGTGCTTTTTCTGGCAAACGAATTTGTAAAACACCTTAATAGCGGAGAGCTTTCTGCTTTTTGCGCTTGAGCCGTTTCGCCTTTCGTTAGAAAGGTAAATGAAAAAGTCATATATTTCTTGAGTTGTGACAGAGCAAATAAATTTATCATCAAGACGGGACAGCTGAATACTGTCAAAAAAATCAGAGGGAATAAGAATATGGTTGCGCTTTGCGTATATATACTTAAAGAATAACCGTAAGTCCGATAAATATTCGTCAACCGTTTTCGAAGAGCAGGCTTGAATGGTCAGCTTGTAAGCCGCAAAGTCACGAACAAGCAACGGCATATCTTCAAGCGGAAATGTCTTTGGCATAGAATCCCTCCCTTAAATAATATTTAGTTGAAAAATATATAGTTATATTGTACCATATATTTATGAGTTTTGGGGCAAAAAATATGATTTTTTACAAAATTAAATATTTTTGAAAAAAAGTTAAAAAAAGACTTGCAATTTGGAAAAAAGAGTGATATAATACACAAGCAATTGGTTGAGAAAACACGGCGAAAAAGAGTGCAAAACCGCTTCGAAAAATTTTTTGAAAAAATTTCAAAAAAGGTATTGACAAGTAAGAACTCTTGTGATATAATCTTAAACGTCGCAAGGCGAGAGAACAAAATGCGATGGAAATGGAAGCATAGCTCAGTTGGGAGAGCATCTGCCTTACAAGCAGAGGGTCATAGGTTCGAGCCCTATTGTTTCCACCAATGACATTGCGAGCGAGCACGAAAGTGCTCGCTTAGAAATGGCCTGGTAGTTCAGTTGGTTAGAACGCTAGCCTGTCACGCTAGAGGTCAGGGGTTCGAGTCCCCTTCAGGTCGCCAATTTGCCTCTGTAGCTCAGTTGGTAGAGCAGGGGACTGAAAATCCCCGTGTCGTTGGTTCGATTCCGATCGGAGGCACCATATATGCGGATTTAGCTCATTTGGTAGAGCGCAACCTTGCCAAGGTTGAGGTGGCGGGTTCGAGCCCCGTAATCCGCTCCAGAAAAAACAACATCCTCAAACGGATGTTGTTTTTTAACAAATTTTTATGCTCGACATAAACTAATAGTGTGGTGACGTAGCCAAGTGGTAAGGCCCCGGTCTGCAACACCGTTATCCATCGGTTCAAATCCGATCGTCACCTCCAAAACAAAAAGGACACCGAATTGGTGTCCTTTTTGTTTTGGTCGGTGACTTCGATTTGACCGATTTTTTCGCTTGCGAAAAATATCGGTTCTAATCTGAAAACAACGACAAAACGATTGAGTATCGTTTTGTCTAAGTTTTTCTCTCCAAAACAAGGAAAGCTCCAAGCCGAGTGTACCGAGGCGGTGGAGATTGACTATGTGACGAGAGCGAAGTCACCTCAGGCACTGCAAACGCAGTGCCTTTTGTTTTGGAGCTGTCGGTCACCGACGCGAACCTACTTTGCCAACGGCAAAGCGGTTCTAATCTGGGAACTAAGTGAAAATGATTAAATATCATTTTCACGACGTTTCTCGCCGCAAAGCAAGGAGCGCCCGAAGCGAGTGTATCGAGCGACACAGCGCGACTATGCGACCGGTGCGGAGTCACCTCAAAGGACACCAATTCGGTGTCCTTTTTGTTTTTGTCGGCAGTTATTGAAAAATATTGAAACCTATGCTATAATAAACTCAGAAAGGCGGTGGAGATATGAGCAATAACCTTTTTCCTAAAGTGGACGGCAAATCAATTATTGTTGGTGATTTTCAAATTGAGAACTATAACGAGAACCTGCATATAAAAATAACGTGTGTTTCCGAAGATAAAAATGCTTATTTTATTGTCTTTGAAAATGTTTCTAAGTTGAAAATGTCGGACATATCATATCCCTTCCAAATTTGCGGATTTGAAATATTGGATTACAGCTCACGCGGTTATCAAAAGGATTCACGTTTCTTTGTGAACGATTATGAAGACGGAAAACTTTCGTTTTTCTGCGAGAATTTTGAAATTTTTAATGCCAACGGATAAAATTGAGTGGCATCTTTTTTGTCAACACGCCTCAAAACAAAAGGCACTGCGTTTGCAGTGCCTTTTGTTTTGTTTGGCGACGTCGTCACTGTGTCGAACCATATTGTAGGGCGGGGGCTTGCTCCCGCCGTTTCTTGTCTATCAATTTTCACGTTGGGAGCGAGCCCCTACACTTGACAATCAACCCCACTAATGCTATACTGAAATTAACAAGCACGAAAGGAGCACAATATGGAGCAATTTGATAATAATGCAGAAATAAACTTCGATTTTGAATCCGATATTCAAGAAGATGCGCTTCTCGGAAAAGAAGCGCGGTTGAACGTTGTTTCCATCATACTTATGTTCCTGGCAATAGCATCAGTCTTTATTTCACTTGTTATATGCGATATTTATTCAGTGGCTATTCACCCCGTGGTTTTCACAAAAGGGTGGTTAGTGGGAGTGTCCTTGCCTTTGCCCATAGCTTCTCTTGTGTTTGGAATATACACAAAAAAGAAGGGCTACACATTTTACAAAAACATAGTTGTCGGTATAATATTTACGTTCTTTGTGTCTGTGTTTACAATTCTGTTTACCATATTATGCGTTGATAACGCAACTCACGACGATTCTGCCATTTTGAGGGTAGAGCAATCTACGTCTATTGACTTACCACAACATCAATACGTTTCTACATATGTAGACGAAGAAAGCACAAAGGAAAATTTGCGGGTGCGTGAAAAATATCACAGCACGGTATACTTTGACGAAGAAACTGCAGAGAAATTTGAGTCAGAGCTTATGAATGACGAAAGATGGCTAAAGGGGATTTCCCCCAACGACCTGTTGGGTTCTATGAATGCGATGCGGTACGATAATAGCGAAGAATATAACCTTATCTATAACGTGACAACAGGTGAGCTTAATACTCCCCCGAATGTGAGCGGCGAGTATGATTTTATTCAAATGCTCTATGCCTTGCGAGAGTGAGACGAACCAGCCTAAAGCCTACTATTTAAAGCGCTTTTAGGATTGTCGTCGTTGTCTTACGTCAGTAAAACTTCCGCAGTGCGAACCCCAAAGCTCATTTTTCGCTTTGAGGACCCCACACACCGCACCCAAAACCATCTCTAAATAGTTAGGTTTTAGGTGCGAGGCATTTTAGAACGAGCCAAAAAGCTCGTGTTTAAGGCAAAATTTTGCCGATATATAAAAATATTTAAAAAAATTTTAACGCCAAAGACGGGGTTTTTGTCCGTTCCAAAA
>JAZQWO010000025.1:0-11739 GCA_045632405.1 Eubacteriales bacterium
AAGACAAGCTTACACACAATTATTTTGACATTAAGATAACAGGCATAACAAGCGAGTTTTTCGATAGCAAAATTGTATTTTGCGTTTATGTAAGAGCGGGTGAAAGAGTATATTATCTTGATAACCACCAAACATGTGAGGTATTGACAGGTATTAGCTATAACGAAATTCTTAAAGCATAAAAACAAAACGGAGAGAACCGCTTCTCTCCGTTTTTAATTTAAATTAACAAACACATAATAGGTATAGTCAAGGTGCTAAGAGATGTGCCCAAAAGCACCATATTGGCGGCATCCCGCTGACCCTTGCCAAGCATTTCCGCAAAGGAAAGAATCACACTTGCAACAGGGCAAGCAAAAATTATGTAAATTGAGTTTTTCATATTCTGGTCGAAAGGTAGCGGCAAAAGCACCAAGAAAACAAGGAGCGGCAATAAAAGCTGCTTTATTGCGATTATGAGGTATTGCATCGGCTTTAAGAAAATACCCTTGATAGGCGTTGTTGCCAAGCGCATACCCATAATAAGCATACAAAGTGGAGTTGTCATTTTGCCAAGGAGTGTTACCATACCGTCAATCTGCGTTGGTAGCTTAACACCCAGGGCAAAGAGAGGAATTGCAACCAAAAGAGCAAAAACCTGTGGATTTAAAAGCACCTTTTTAACTCCTATGTACTTTCGCTCTCCTGTGATAACATAAGAGCCAACTGTCCAGGCGGAAATGTTTAGCGCCATTGAAAACATAACGGAATATGCAAGTGCTTCGGGGTAATCGGGAAGCACCGCCTGCAAAATAGGCACACCCATAAATGCACAGTTTGGGAAAACCGTTGCCAGGGTGTAAATTCTATATTTTGCATCCTCCTTGTCTTTGAAAACACGAGCAAATACAACAACGAAAATGAGCATCACGGACATGGCAAAGGCAAAAGCAATTAACATATTGCGCACCAAGGTCCAGGAAAAGCTGATGTTCAAAAAGGAATATATGACAAGCATAGGGGAGCAAACATACATCAAAAGCTTGGCAAAATTAGAAATGCCGTCGCTTTTAACAAGGTTGGATTTTACAAGCAAAAATCCCGGCACGGCATAAAAAAGCATAACGCCAACCGTGGTAAGCGCGGCAAAAAAGCTACTCATAGTGATTCCCCCTTCATTTTTTACAATATCTTAGCACAAAGGCGTAAAAAATTCAATACGGTCAATAAAATTACCAAAAATTTATTGAAAAAACGCACGTTGTGTGCTAAAATAACCTTATTCCAATACCGAAGGAGTGGTATAAATGATAAGAATTGGTATTTTTGGCTACGGCAACCTTGGCAGAGGTGTTGAGTGTGCTATTAAACAGAATAAAGATATGGAGCTTGTGGCTGTGTTTACCCGCCGCGACCCAAAAACAGTAAAGATTTTGACAGAGGGTGTGTCTGTTTGCCACACCGACGATGTGCTTAGCTATAAGGACAAAATAGATGTTATGATTTTGTGTGGCGGCAGTGCGAAGGATTTGCCTGTGCAAACACCTTATCTTGCCGAGCATTTTAACGTGGTTGACAGCTTTGATACCCACGCAAAAATCCCTGAGCATTTTGCAAATGTAGATAAGGGGTCAAGGAAAAGCGGCAAGGTCGGCTTGATTTCCGTTGGTTGGGACCCCGGTATGTTCTCACTTAACAGAGCCCTTGGTGGCTCAATTCTTGTTGACGGCTGCGACTATACCTTTTGGGGCAAGGGAGTATCCCAAGGTCACTCTGATGCTATTCGCCGTGTTGAAGGCGTTTTGGACGGCAAGCAATATACAGTTCCTGTGCAGGCATCACTTGATTCTGTAAGAAGCGGAGAAAATCCTGTCCTTACCACAAGAGAAAAGCACACAAGAGAGTGCTATGTTGTGGCTGAGGAAGGCGCTGACAAGGACAGAATTACAAAAGAAATCAAGGAAATGCCAAACTACTTTGCGGATTACGATACAACCGTTAATTTCATAACCCAAGAGGAGCTTTTGGAAAAGCACGCAGGCATTCCTCACGGCGGCTTTGTAATTCGTAGCGGTAAAACAGGCAAAAATTTGGAAAACACCCACATTATCGAGTATAGCCTGAAGCTTGACTCCAACCCCGAATTTACCGCGTCTGTTATTGTAGCTTATGCAAGAGCGGCATATCGAATGAATAGCGAGGGTATGAGCGGCGCTATGACAGTATTTGACGTTGCACCTAAGTACATTTCTCCTATGTCAAACGAGGAAATGAGAAAATCACTTTTATAATAAAAAGCGACCCTGTGTCGCTTTTTTGCTAAATTTTACATAAGAAGGAGAATTTTATGAGCAATTCCCTATTTAATGATGCTAAAGCAATATATGAAACAGCCATTTTTGAAAATATGCCAAACGAGGCGGTAAAAAAAGCACTTGATGGCTTTTCCACAAGCGGCAAGGTTGTCCTTGTTTCCATCGGTAAGGCTGGCTGGGAAATGGCAAAAACCGCATATGAAATTTTGGGAAGCAAAATTGACTCAGGCGTGGTTATAACCAAATACGAGCATTCGCGCGGAAAAATCGGAGGCTTAGAAATTTACGAGGCGGGTCATCCCGTGGTTGATGAAAATTCCGTTTTGGCAACGAAGCGGGCGGTTGAGCTTGTGTCAGATTTGCAAAAGGAGGACACCGTTTTGTTCTTGGTGTCGGGTGGCGGCTCTGCACTTTTTGAAAGCGTTGACTGTCCCTTGTGCAAAATGCAGGATTTAACCAAAAAGCTGCTTGAGTGCGGCGCAACCATTAATGAAATAAATGCAATAAGAAAGCACATTTCCAATGTCAAGGGCGGCAAATTTGCTCGCATAGCATATCCTGCATCCGTGTATGCAATTGTCTTGTCTGACGTTGTGGGCAATGATTTGTCAACTATTGCATCAGGCCCTGCAACCGCAGATAACACAACAGTTGAAGATTGTCTTGGAATTTTGTCAAAATACAGCATATCATTAGATGATGAAATGCTCTCCCTTATCAAAAATGAAACCCCAAAGGAAATAACAAATGCCACACATATTGTATCGGGAAGTGTTTGTCAGCTCGTTGCAAGCGGTGTTAAAAGGGCGAGGGAGCTTGGCTATGATGCGATAGTGATAGATGATGGCGTTACCTGTGACGCGGCAGTAGTTGCCGAGCAGATAAAGGAGCTTATTAACAAAAATAAGGATACAAAAAAATCTCTTGCCATATTCTTCGGTGGCGAGGTGACTATCAAGGTTAAGGGTAGCGGTAAGGGTGGACGCAACCAGGAGCTTGCTCTTATGTGCGCTGAATATATAAGTGGATGCGACAATATGGCGGTATTTTGCGTGGGCAGTGACGGCACAGACGGACCAACCGATGCCGCAGGCGGTATTGTCCTTGGGGATACATACGAAACAATTGCAAAAGGCGGAAAATCCCCCAAGGAGTATCTAAATAACAATGATTCGTATAACGCCCTTGCCTTGGCAAATGGCTTGATTATCACAGGTCCAACAGGCACTAACGTGAATGACTTATACGCTTTGTTGATTAAAGCAAAATAAAAATAACAGGAGCAAGGGAAAAGCCTTGATCCTGTTATTTTATTTTTTAGTGGTTGTTATATGAAACGTAACTGAATTGATTTTCTTCAACAAGCATATTGTTGCTTTGCATATAAGAAATGATCAAGCCGTCACCGCACATTTCGGCAATATAGCCTGTGATTAAGAGTTGTGTATCAATGTGGTCGCTTGTTAAGTTGATCTTAACATCCATATAGGAGCTTGGCGCGCTTGTAGCATCAGCCACTACAACTCTACCTTGAGAAAGGACAATAGCGTTTCCGTTTTCGTCAAGAGGAGCAACACCTTCTCCAATACAGTCCTTTACTGCAATGGCACAGCCGAAGCTGATTTTGTTGCCTGTGAGAGACTCATACTCAGCAATAGCACTCTTGTTAATGGCATAGCCAACGGTGATGGAAAGCTCGCCGCCAAACTGAGGTACAGAGAAACCAAGGGTGTTGAACAAAGCACCAATAAATACCTGCTGTTCAACTAAATCACATCTTGTGCATCCATATGCGGCATTCAATCCGCTCAAATATTTTTCACCGTCGTAATTGTGCTTCCATTCAACATTGTGACCAAGAGCTTTATTTTGTGGGTTAGCATAATATTCGGTTACTACATCCGCGTATCTGCTATCGTCATTTACAGGAGTTGCACCCTTGCCTTGTCTGTAAACATTAAGGACACCATCGCCCTCACAGCTTGGGGATGTGTAAACAAGGGCGTAGCACGCGCCACCGCCGTCGCTACCCAAGGAGAGCTTAGCGGGGTCTATCTTACAGTCAATAAATGTCAAGTGCGTTCTGCCGGTATAGGTTGTAATTGCACCGCCAATGGTTACATTTTCGAATGTAATCATTTGATTCGTAATATCCCAACAGTCCATAGTATAACTGCCAATTGTGCAGTTTTCAATATAAGAACCGCTTAAAACAGTTTGTGCTGTGACCTTGCTATAATAACCGCCCGAGATTTTAACGTATTTGCGGGCATTAGCTCTTCCATCAAGACCAACCGCGGTTGAGCCTGAGCTGAGGGCACAGTCAACAAATTCATATGTGTTGTTAACGGTAGCATCATCTGTGCTCGCGTTGTCGTCTTGGGTGAAAACAAGCTCTTGACCTGTCACGGCACGAATGTTTTCCACATAAGCGTCACCGTCGTAAATCCAACAGTAAACCTTTGAGTGGCGAATTTGAACCTTGTTTTTTGAAAGGTTGTTGGCATCGTAGGTGAAATCCATGATAACCTCACCGTTTTCGTCATAAATTTCAGATGTGCCGATAAGATTGATTTTCGCTCCGCTATGCTTCAAAACAAAGGTGTTTTCCTTACTTACACTGTTTGTTTGCAAATGGACAAAGCCATTGTATCTGACAGTTAAGGTGATAGCCTTGTCAAGCAAAATACCAACGGAATTTCCAACCTCTTCTATGATATTTTCGGCAAAAATCAGCTCGATGTGCGCGCCACTCTCAAACCCTGCAATCCAGTCGCCAGCCTTCACCTCAGAGGTGCTTGCATAAATTTCGGACAAAACCACAACGTCCTTGCCCTGTGCCTTCAAATTGACAGCTACCTCGCTATCCTGACTTGATACAACATAAAATGTGTCTGTAACCGTCTCGTTCGCAAAAATGCTTATAGCAAAAATGCAAGAGAGTATGGCTAAAGCACATAGAAAGAAAGTAAATTTTTTCATAAAAACTCCTCTCAAAATAATGTCATAGTATAATTTTAACATTGAAGTAAGAAAAAGTCAATAAAAAAGCCCTCGAACGAGGGCAAATTTATTTTTTCACAACGAGGAAGGACTCGAATCCGTATTTTTTGCAAAGGGTAAGTGCGCTTTCGTTAAATTCCTCACCGCATACAATGAGCGACACGGCAGGCGGACAGGAAACGCAGGAGCGAGCAAGCACTCTGCCAAGAGCTTCGCTTGCTAAAACACGCTCGCAAGGGGCAAACATAGCCTGGCGCACACTCATTTTTTTAATTGGCTTTTCCAAGGGTACATCTCTGCTTTGCAATTCATCCTTCACTTCGATTTTTGAAATAACATCGCAAAGTGTTTTTATCTCATCAATGCCGTTTTCATAAGAGGGCATAAGCACCAAAAAATCCGAGTCGTAAAACTCACAGATAATGCCCTGCTTTTCAAGCAAAGCGGCAAAATCCCCGCCACTGTATCCGATTTTAGTGGGTTGAAGTGCAATTTTCAAGGGCTCTTGCAAGCCATTTAAGGATGAAAGCGCACACTTGCTAAGACCTGATGTTAAGGCGGCCATTTCCTTTATGAATCCATTTAATCTTTTTGGAAAGCCCTCTGCTATGTACTTGTTTGCATTGTCAAGAGAGGCAAGGGTCAAATAAGAAGGGCTTGTAGAGCCAAACAGAGAAAGAGCGCTTTTGGCATTTTCCTTAAAGAAATCAGGCGCGGCTTTGGAAATGTGCAAATAAGCACCGCCTGTCAAAACAGGCAAGGTCTTGTGTGCTGAGTCTGCGCACATGGTGGCACCCAGGGAAATAGGGTGCATATCATTTTCCAAAAACTTTAGGTAAGCACCGTGCGCGTTGTCCACAACCAATAGGGTGTTGTGCTTTTGACATACACGGGAAAGTCCCTCAATATCGCACATATTTCCAAGATAATCAGGACTTGTCACATAAACGCAAACAGGCTTTTTATCAACACGTGATAGGGCATTTTCCAAAATTTCGGGTGTTATAACACAGGAAAGATAGCTGTCCTCGGATCCCCCAAAAATCCATTCCACGTCAAGGTCGCAAAGGGCGCAAGCGGAGATAAATGAGGAGTGGGCGTTTCTGCCTGCTAACACATAGCCGTCATTTTCGCCACTGTATAGCTTAGCCAAATAGAGCATAGCACGTATAACGTGGGAAGAGCCCTCGGTGGAGTAAAGAGTTGCGCCACTTTCAAAGAGAAGGGTTGCGTTTTCTTCGCTTTCCTTTATTATACCGTCTGCGTGATATAGGGAGTCTGCTCCCGTAATTTCCGTAATATCAAGGGCTTCAAAGCCAAGCTGGCTCTTGCCCTTATGACCGGGCATATGCAAGCGCAAGGCGTCGCTTTTTGCATACTCGTTTATAAAATCACAAATAGGGGTTTTCATTATTCTTGAAGTGCCTTGGCAACCGCTACCATAATGGCACATTCCATTCTCTTTCTGAAAAGACGGCAGCCATACTCGTAAATACCGCGTACACTTCCTGTTGCGTGATATGCGTTAGCGGCACAACCGCCTGAGCAATATAGCTTTGCCCAACAGTCGTGACAGTCAGGGCGCGCATATACGTTGCAGGATGCAAATTCATTCTGCGCTTCCTTGTTGGTAACACCGTTATAAATGTCGCCCAGCTTGTATTTTTCCTCGCCAACAAATTGGTGGCAGGGGTACAAGTCACCCCAAGGAGTAACAGCCATATATTCTGTTCCTGAGCCACATCCGGAAATCCTTTTATAGATACAGGGTCCGCCCTGAAGGTCAATCATATAGTGGTAGAAGGTGAATTCCTTGCCCTCGCTACGCTTCTTGAGCATAAGAGAAGCCAAGTCCTCATATTGCTTGCAAACAATAGGGAAATCCTCCTCTGTCAATTCCTCAGTATCTCCCTTTGCGCAAACAACAGGCTCCATGCTAAGCTCGTTAAAGCCAAGGTCAAGCATAACCTTGATGTCCTCTAAAAAGTCGGGGTTAGAGTGGGTAAACGTACCGCGCATATAGTAGTTTTTGCCCCCGCGCGCATCAACCAGCTTTTGGAACTTAGGAACAATCCTTTCCCAGCTGCCCTTGCCTGCATAGTCAACTCTGTACTTGTCGTGTACCTCTTTTCGTCCGTCAAGTGAGAGAACCACATTTGACATTTCGCGGTTAGCAAAATCAATAACATCATCGTCAATAAGAACGCCGTTTGTAGTAAGAGTGAAGCGGAAGTTTTTGTTGTGCTTCTTTTCGAGCTCTCTGGCGTATGCTACCAGGTCCTTAATCATTTGGAAATTCATAAGAGGCTCGCCACCGAAAAAGTCAACCTCTAGGTTGTGGCGAGAGCCTGAATTTTCCACAAGAAAATCAAGTGCGCGCTTGCCAACCTCAAGGGACATAACCGCGCGCTCACCGTGGTACTTGCCCTGGGATGCAAAGCAGTATGAGCAGTTGAGGTTGCAGGTGTGAGCAACGTGCAAGCAAAGCGCCTTGATAACGCCTGCGGTTTTTGCCTTGAGTCTGTCTGCCATTGGCTCAAATGTGTCAGGAGTGAAAAGCTGTCCTGTCTTCTTGAGGCTCTCTACCTGACCGTAGCATTCTTCAATTTCATCCTTTGGAATGTGAGCGTATTTCTCGGAAATTTGAGAAATAACCTCACCGCGTGTGAGCTTTTCAAAAATTTCAATAATATCATATGTAACATCGTCAACAACGTGAACTCCACCTGAGCAAATGTCAAGAACAATGTTATAGCCGTTTAATTTATATTGATGTACCATAGTTATCTCCGATAAAATGCAAAATTCAAAATGCAAAATTCAAAATTAAAAATGCAAAATTCAAAATGCAAAATTCAAAATGCAAAATGCAAAATTGTAGGGCAAGCTGTAACGTTGCCCATCGGTTAAGCATTTAAAAGGGCTGTTTGGCGCCTTGTAGGGGACGACGCCCTCGGCGTCCCGCCTGTTTATATAAGAGCGGCTTGAGGACTCCTTCATTGATGTCCCAAGCCTTTCCTCAATACATTTAAAAGGGCTGTTTGGTATCAAACAGCCCTTCATTGTGCGTAATTATTTGTTGTTGTTTTCGCACTGCTGGTTAGCGATACCGCAGCTTGTCTTGCAAGCGCTCTGGCAAGATGTCTGGCACTCACCGCAGCCGCCGTTCTTTGCGCTCTCGCAAAGGTTACCTGTCTTGATTGTCTTGATATGTTCCATTATATATTCCTCCGAAATATCATTTAGTTGAAAAAAGTATATCACATTTTTAAAATAAAGTCAATACAAATGTGTTAAATTTATTGGTTGATTATTTCGGAAATATATGATACAATAGATAAGAAGTCAAAATATGAAAGGATTTACTTATGGGAAAGAAGAAAAATACCTGGCTTTCTCCTAAAAAGCAAGAGGAGCTTGACCAGAAGCTCAAAAAGGAAAACAAAATGAGAATTATCAAAATAGTTGCCATAGCAGTTGTTGCGGCAATTTTGGTAGCGGCACTTGTCACAACTATCGTTGTTGCAAGCCGTCCTTACTACGCAACCATTGAAATTGAAAATTACGGCACCATCGTTGTTAAGCTCAATAAGGGCGAGGCACCAATTACCGTTAAAAACTTTGTGAATCTTGCGGAAAGCGGATTTTATGACGGTCTTACCTTCCACAGAATTATGGAGGGCTTTATGATGCAGGGCGGCTGTCCTAAGGGCGACGGCACAGGCGACAGTGGAACAGATATTAAGGGCGAATTTTCCAAAAACGGCGTAAACAATACCATCTCTCACACAAGAGGTGTAATTTCTATGGCTCGTGGCGGCGGATACCCTGAGGAGAACTACTACAACACAGGCTCATGCCAGTTCTTTATTGTACACAAGGATTCTCCACATCTTGACGGTCAATATGCCGCATTCGGTCACGTTATTTCCGGCATGGAAATCGTTGATAAAATCTGTACAGAAGCAAAGCCAACTGACAATAACGGCACAATTCCAAAGGACCAGCAGCCCGTTATTAAAACAATCACAATTTCAAGAAGCAAATAAACTAAAACCGACCCTGTATGGGTCGGTTTTCTTTTATTTGATTGTTATCTTCCTTCGATATAATCACAAGCAGCAAGAGCGGCAATAGCACCGTCTGCGCATGCTGTTGCAACCTGCATAGCCTCCATCTTCGAGGGAGGGGGACCGCAACGCAGATACAAACGGTTAGCACTGTACAAGCAAAGCGGTGGAAGGAGTGTTCGCCGTCTATCTACCTTCAACGTAATCACAAGCGGCAAGTGCGGCAATAGCACCGTCAGCACAGGCTGTGGCTACTTGGCGAATCCTCTTTGAACGGCAGTCACCTGCAACAAAGATACCCTTGGTGTCGCATTTGCAGCTTTCGTCAACGTCGGCATAGCCATAGGCGTTTAATTTAAGTACATTTGCAAAGATATCATTTTGCGGAATCAAGCCAATAGCCACGAAAAGACCGTCAACAGAAAGAGTGCGGCTCTCTCCGCTATCGCTTTTTATAACAACTCCGTTTAATTCGTCATCACCCAAAAGCTCGGTAATAACAGAGCTTGTGATAATTTCAACATTTGATTTTTCATAAAGCTTGTCGGCAAGCTTAGCCTCGCCTGTCAGCTTTTCAAGGTTTTGAACTACATAAACCTTGTTTGCAAGGTCGGACAAGAGCAGTGCCTCTTGAAGCGCAGAGTTGCCACCACCAAGAACACAAACGTCCTTGCCCTCATAAAAAGCGCCGTCGCAAACGGCACAAAAGGAAATGCCGTTGCCTATAAAGTTATCCTCGCGCTCAATGCCGGGCAAGCGGTGCTTAGCACCTGTTGCAATAATAACAGCCTTGGCTTGGAATTCACCGCTGTCTGTTACAACAGTCTTGATGTCACCGTCCTTGATTTCAAAAGCCTCGCAGGGCTCAACCTCTGCACCCTGCTCCAAAATCTGCTCAACCATTTTGTCGGCAAATTCGTTGCCTGTAAGCGAAACAAAGCCGGGGATGTTTTCAACCTTTGGGGAATAGGTGATTTGACCGCCAAAGGCCGCCTTTTCCATAACAAGCACGCTCTTGTTTGCGCGGCAAGCATATAATGCGGCAGTAAGTCCTGCAGGACCGCCGCCAACTATAATTATATCGTACATAAAAACTCTCCTGTAATAAGTAACAGTTAGGGTGTTGCCAAGACAACACCCTATTGCTTTGTAAATTAGTTGTTCAAGAATTTCTTAATATCGGAAAGACCAACGTATTTTTCAAAAGCGCCGTCCTTTACAACGATAAGTGTAGGAGCCTGCTTGATCTGGTAGCTCTTTGAAAGCTCAACGTGCTCGTTGGCAAGGAGCTTTTCATATTTGATGCCAAGCTTGTCCATCATAGCGCAAGCGAGCTTGCAGTTTGGACAGGTAGCGGTTGTGAAGAGGTAGAAGCCGTCTTCCTGCTTGCATTCGCACTCGCTGGAAAACTCAACAACTTCCTCAGGTCTGCCGTCTCTTTTGAGCTTGGAGTTCTTGATGTCGTAAACAGCTCTGTCCTTGTATTCCTGGCTCTTACCGTCATTCCAGTTCTGAACAGGACGGTAGTAGCCTGTGATACGGCTGTAAACCTCTGTCTTTTCGCCACACTCAGGGCAAACAAACTGTTCGCCTGCCAAGTAGCCGTGGTTCTTACATACGGAGTATGTTGGAGACAAGGTGTAGTATGGGAGCTTGTAGTTTTCTGCAATCTTCTTAACAAGGTTGGCCGCACTCTTCCAGTCAGGCATCTTTTCACCCAAGAATGCGTGGAATACTGTACCTGATGTGTAAAGTGTCTGAAGCTCGTCCTGAATGTCGAGGGCTGTGAAAATATCCTCTGTGTAGCCAACAGGCAAGTGTGAGGAGTTTGTATAGTAAGGTGTGCCGCCCTTGCCTGTGGAAGCGTTGATAATGTCAGGGAACTTCTTGAGGTCGTGCTTAGCAAGACGGAAGGATGTGGACTCAGCAGGTGTTGCCTCCAAGTTGTAAAGGTCGCCGTACTGCTCCTGGTAGTCGGAAAGGCGCTCTCTCATATGATTGAGAACATCCTTTGTAAACTGCTGTGCCTTTTCAGTTGTAAGGTCACACTTAACCCAGCTTGCGTTCAAGCAAGCCTCGTTCATACCAACAAGACCGATTGTGGAGAAGTGGTTGTTGAATGTACCAAGGTATCTCTTGGTGTATGGGTATAAGCCCTCTTCAAGGAGCTTTGTAATTACAGTTCTCTTAACCTTGAGTGAACGAGCAGAGATGTCCATAAGTCTGTCAAGACGTGTGTAGAAATCCTTTTCGTCCTTTGCAAGGTAAGCAATTCTTGGCATATTGATGGTTACAACACCAACAGAGCCTGTGGACTCGCCGCTACCGAAGAAGCCACCTGACTTCTTGCGAAGCTCACGAAGGTCAAGACG
>JAZQWO010000026.1:0-22971 GCA_045632405.1 Eubacteriales bacterium
TACCTTTTTCATTTTTCTTTCCTCCTATTTTTAGCCTTTTGGCACGAAGTGCTGACACCACTGACCGGTTATATGCTTATATCTTTTTGTTCTCAGGTGTTTGTCAACATGCAAAAACTTTTTGTGGAGGATACCAAAAAATTTTCTAAAAAGAAAAAAGCCAAGTAAAGAATACTTGACTTAAAAGAGAAAAATTTTTTGGAAATAAGCGTGTTTACAAACACGAGGTCTGTGGTAAAACGGCAACGCAAAAGGGTAAAAGTAGGGGGAAATTAGAAAAAAGGTAATGGTGATTCTTCACAAATCTGTCGCAAAGAAAAGGAGGGCGACTAATAGCGAACAGGACAAAGGCTTTTGAACCTACTCTTATTTGCCATAGTGAAGTGCAGAAGCAGCCAGGGTTCAGTATCATAATATCTCCTTTATTTGAGTGCATAAAATAAAAAAGGACAGAGTTGAAAAACCCTGTCTTGTGTGTATAATTCGGTATAATAAAATAAAAAAGACTCAGCGAACCTTAGGTGTTCAACTGAGTCTCTCTTGGCGCAGGAAGAGGGATTCGAACCCCCGTGGCTTTTGGCCTAACGGTTTTCAAGACCGCCTCGTTATGACCGCTTCGATATTCCTGCGTATTCAAATGACCCTTGCATTTGAATACGCAGAGAATATCGAAACGGCTCTGAAAACTCGTTTTCAGAATCCGCTACGCATGCCACACTAAAGACGCGTCAAGCTTGCTTGTAAGCGGCTAAGTGTTGGCACAAGGCGCCAGCCTTGCTATTCCTGTTCAAACACAAAGAACACAATTATTCAATTTTAAAATGCCACTAACCTATTGCTCAATTTGTGAGCATAAGTATAATATCACATTTTTTCCGCTCTGTCAATAGTTTTAAAAATTATTTTTACAAAAGCTAATTGTTGAAAAATGTAAAATTATATGATATAATGAAAAAAACGCATAGGGGAGAAAAATTATGTCAAATATTAGTGTGGAAGAATATCAGTCCAAAATAAAGAGAGTTATCATTACCGAAAAGGAAATTCAGGAAGCTATCGCCAAGGCAGGACGCGAAATTGACAAGCTCTACGACGGCAGACCTATCCTGCTCGTTAGCATTTTGAAGGGCGCTTTTGTGTTTATGGCAGACCTTTGCCGCGCTGTTAGTGTTCCCTGTGAAATTGGATTTATGTGCGCTAAGAGCTATTATAACGGCACTGTTTCTACAGGCGTTGTTAAAATCGCAATGGATCTTGACCAGGATGTGAGCAAATACCACGTTGTTATCGTTGAGGATATTATCGACACAGGTCGTACCTTAAATGACGTTTGCAAGATGCTCAAGCAAAGAAATCCTATTTCCTTGCACGTTGTCACCTTGCTTGATAAGCCAAGCCGCCGCTTGGTTGAGTTCAACCCCGACTATGCTCTTTTCACCATTCCCGACCACTTTGTAATTGGCTACGGTCTTGACTGTGCCGAATATTACAGAAATTTACCCTACATAGCGGAGTATAATACCGAAGCATGAAGCCTAAAATAGTATTAAACGAAAATGCTGAAATTGTAAAAACCGTAAGAGAAGGCTTGAAGGCAAAGGGCGGCTATTGCCCCTGCCGTATGGAAAGAACCGAGGATACCAAGTGTATCTGCCGTGAATTCCGTGAGCAGATAGCAGACCCGAATTTTGAGGGCTATTGCCATTGCCTACTCTACTACAAATTTAAGGAAAAGGAGAATTGATATGCCACTTTACAACGTAAACGAAGAATCCTTTGCAAAAATCAAGGAAAGCGGAAAAAAGGCACTTATAGATTTTTACGCAGATTGGTGCGGCCCCTGCAAAATGCTCGCTCCTATTTTGCACGAAATTTCAGAGGAAAATCCCGACTTGATTATTGCAAAAATAAATGTTGACGACTCAACAAGCCTTGCAATCCAATATGGAATACAAAGCATTCCAACAATGCTTGTTATGGAAAACGGCGAGATTGTAAACAAAGCCGTTGGACTTCGCTCTAAGGAGCAAATCTTAGATATGTTAAAGTGAAAAAATCGCGTCCCACGGGACGCGATTTTTTATTTTATGAACTTACTTTTCTTCTACAAAGCTGAGCTTGCCAACGCCGCAAAGCGCACATTCAAAATCCTCTGGCAAATCCTCAAACTTAGTGCCGGGAGCAATACCCTTTTCAGGCAAACCAAGCTCCTCGTCATAAACCCAACCGCAAACCTCACAAACGTATTTTTTCATAACTCTATTCCTTTCTTATTTTTTAAAAATCAAAATTAAATCTTGTAGGGGACGACGCCCTCGGCGTACCGCCAAGGCAAATGCAAAATTCAAAATGCAAAATGCAAAATTATATCTTGTAGGGCGGGGGCTTGCTCCCGCCGATACTGTCGATATGTTGCATACGCAACTCGATATGTGTTACACACTCGATATGTTACTCCGTAACTCCATATGTTTGCTTCGCAAACGATACCTTATACTACTCTATCCTCTCAAAATCCGCCGCACCGTGCTTGCAAAGAGGACAAACAATATCGTCAGGCAATTCATCGCCCTCGTAAATGTAACCGCAAACCTTGCAAACATAACCGCGCTTGCCCTCGGTCTCTGGCTTCGGCTTCACGTGCTCGTGGTAATACGCATAGGTCATGCTCTCCCTGTCGGACAAAACTCTTGCCTCTGTCACCGAGCAAATGAACAATCCGTGAGTATCAAGGTCAACAAAATCCTCAACCTTCAATGACATAAAGGAATTGATAAACCTTGGCAGAAAAATCAATCCGTTGTCGGAGCGAAGAGGCTCGCAGCCCTCAAACTTGTTTACATTTCGTCCACTTCTAAAGCCAAAGGACTCAAACACCTTGAATGGCGCATCAACACTCAGACAGTTAATATTCATTTTGCCTGTCTGCTTGATTACGTGGTAGGAATAATTTTCCTTGCAGATAGCCACCGCAATTCTGTTAGGCGAGCTTGTCACCTGTGTAACAGTGTTTACAATCAATCCGTTGTCCTTTTTTCCGTCGTTTGATGTGACAACGTATAAACCGTACCCTATGTTCAAAAGGGCGGCTAAATCGTTCTTATTTGCCGTGTCATCCTTTTGCGCCAAATATTCGCGGCATAGCTCACGGCTCAATTCCTCAAGCTGACGGGAGCTTTCCTCGTTAAGCGCGGACATGATGCGCACATTGTTTTCCGTGTAGGTGATAGATTTGCACTTTTCCAGCATACCCATCATTACCTTGGCTGCCATAGGCGCCCAGCTTCCGTTTTCAATAAGGGCAACTGTGCGTTTTTGAAAATTTCTCTCAGTCAAGTGGTTGATAAACTCGCGCATAAATGGAAAAATCTCCGCATTATATGTGGTAGTAGCCAAAACAATCTTGTTATAACGGAAGGCATCCTCAACCGCCTCTGCCATATCGCATCTTGCAAGGTCGTGAACAACCACGTGAGGACAGCCATAAGCGCGTAGCTTTTCCTCTAGCTGTATTATAGCCCGTTTTGTGTTGCCGTAAACAGATGTGTATGCAATTACTATTCCCTCGTCCTCAGGCTCATAGCTTGACCAGGTGTTGTATAAATTAATGTAATAGCCAATATTTTCCGTCAGCACAGGGCCGTGGAGCGGACAAATAATCTGTATGTCAAGGCCACTTGCCTTTTTAAGTAGATTTTGCACCTGCACACCGTACTTGCCAACAATACCAATGTAATACCTACGCGCCTCGCAAGCCCAATCCTCTTGAACATCAAGTGCGCCGAACTTTCCAAAGCCGTCAGCAGAGAAAAGCACCTTGTCATAAGAATCATAAGTCACCATAACCTCAGGCCAATGCACCATAGGCGCGGCAACAAAGGAAAGATTGTGCTTTCCTAAAGAAAGAGTGTCCCCTTCCTTTATAACAATCTGGCGATCCTCGAAGGCAGTGCCAAAAAATCCCTTCATCATATTAAATGCCTTTTGTGATGATACAATCTTGACAGAAGGATAAGCACGGGCAAAGCTGACAATGTTGGCAGAATGGTCAGGCTCCATGTGCTGCACAATTAAGTAGTCTGGCGTTCTTTCACCAAAAACACCCTGCAAGTTGTCCAGCCACTCATGGCCAAAGGACGCGTCCACCGTGTCAAGCACCGCAATCTTCTCGTCAAGTATCACATAAGAGTTGTACGCCATGCCATTCGGCACAACATATTGCCCCTCAAATAAATCAATCCTGTGGTCGTTAACCCCCACATATCTAATGTCATTCGTAATTTTCATAAAAACCTCAAATCTTCGTTTTTATTATTATATCATACTCCAAATTCCCTTGCAATATCAATTTATTCCAAAAACAAAACCATATATTATTTCATTCATTAATTAGAAAATATCATTCCAAGCAAAAAATACAAGCAAATCCATTCGCCTTTTTTAAAATAAAAAAAGCAAAATTCAAAATGCACAATGCAAAATAGAATTACCACCTTGTAGGGTACGACGACCACGAGAACCCCCAAACCTACTAAAGAGCGGTTTGGGAAACCCCTATCCTCGGCGTACCGCCAAAGCGAATGCAAAATTCAAAATGCACAATGGAAAATTAATTTACCAACCCGTAGGGACAGGGTCTGCCTGTCCGCCAATATACCATGACGGTATAAATATACATTAAAAAATCTGCACACGGTTTCGTGTGCAGATTAACTTTATAAATTGGTAAAAATTGGCATAAGCCAATCTATAACTGCGGCAAGAATAACAGACAAAATGGAAAATAATGGTAAAATCCACCAGCCAAGCTTACCCTTTTTCAGCAAATTGGCTTTTTCCAAACCATCCTCGCAAATGTAAAACCGTGCCGTTTCAAAATCACTGACAACCTTGCCGTTTTTCTCCACTGTCGGCAACAAATTATCATCATTTGCCACAAAAACAATCTTTCTCAAGGTGCTTTCATTTTTCAAAAACCTGCGCAAAAGCCAACCGTTGCAGCCAAGCTCCCCTAAGGTTTTAGCATTTTTGGGAGTTAACGCATCTGCATCAAACAGCCTTGATACAAACACGCCACTTGTGTTTCTCAAAACAAAAGAAATAACCATAGCAATGTTAAATCCCAAGCAAACAGACCAAACAATAACTATTGGCAAATCAATTGGTGCGCTCAAAAAATAGCCCATTACGCGTTTTCCTTCACATCAATGCCGTAAATCTTCTCGATAAGCTCTTCGAGCTCCTCGTTGTCAGCATATTCGATTTGCAAATAATTTGTCTTGCTCTTGTTAATGAGCTTGATAATCTTACCGGTTGATTTACGCACCATTTCCTCAAAGTCCTTGCCGTAATCAACATCTAATTCGTCTTTTGTGGGCTTTTCCTTTTGACTGTCGTCGTATATCTTGTTTAATTTTTTAACAAGCGCCTCTGTATCACGTACGGAAAGAGAGTCAATAAGTATCTTCTGAGCCGTATCAACCACAGAATTTTTAGATTTCATACCAAGCAATGCTCTTGCATGACCTGCGGAAATATCGCCTGTTTTCAGCATCTCCAAAACCTCGTCAGGCAAATCAAGCAAACGCATAGTGTTAGCAACCGCACTTCTGCTCTTGCCCACCTTTTCTGCAACCTGTTCCTGTGTTAAGTTGTACTGAACCATCAAGGATTGATAAGCGGTAGCTTCCTCATAAGGATTGAGGTCTTGACGTTGAATGTTTTCAATAATAGCAATTTCAGCCGCCTTTAAAGCATCTGCTTCCATTATAATTACAGGAACCTCTAAAAGACCTGCTAGCTTAGAAGCTCTCCATCTGCGCTCGCCTGCAATAATCTGATAAAATCCGCCTGCGCTTTCTCTTACAATAATAGGCTGTAATAAGCCGTGCTTGCTGATAGAATCTGCAAGCTGCTCCAGAGCCTCTTGATCAAAATACTTTCTCGGCTGATCGGGCTTTGGCTCAATTTCGGACACTCTGAGAGTTTGTGGTCCGTCAATTGTAGCTGTCGCCGCAACATTTTCTATGTAACTATCTGCAAAAATGGAATCAAGTCCACCCTTGCCAAATCCATTAACCTTTTTTACCAAAACGTGTTCCTCCTTTTAATAATAAAGTCAAGTCTATATTCGACACATACCGTCAATATAATACCCTACTAAAAGTATAACACGTAAATTTGCTAAAATCAATAGAAATTTACTATAAAATGAAAAAATCCATTTGGTTTTCACGGCACCACTCACACCTATGTTTACCGAACAAAACGAATAACAGACACTACACTTTACGTACAATTGGTTATTGTTTTACGACGTTTCACGTGAAACAAAATCAGTCAATACATAGCCCAATACCCAGTCCGTTCCTATAAACCAAATGTTTCACGTGAAACAATAATCGAGCCGAGATAAAAAACCAACTTGCATATTACAACTGGTCTTTAATGTTTCACGTGAAACAAACCGAACAAACAAGTTCTGTGTTATTCTGCTATTGTCAACACTATTATGTTTCACGTGAAACAATCCTTCGAATACTAAATATGCTAAAAAGGTTACTAACCCTCAATGTTTCACGTGAAACAAAATTTATTCAGTCACAGTTTCCTCTGAAGAAGGCGCTTCTTTTGGCTCATTTGGTAAAATAATCGTTATCTCTGTATAGCTCTCACCAACAATCTTCCTTGTTTTTATGTTTAAATTGCCGTTTTTTGCACATTCAATAGAACGATTGATAGCGCTAATAAAGGCGGTTGTATCGCTATATGACCTATCTTTTGCGCTACTTGTCGCGCTCATATCTGCCTCTGGGTTTATCAGCGAGCTTACTAATTCCTCTGTCTTCGTTACGTTCAATCCCTTATTCGCCACCTGCTTGAGTACATTTACACGCGTTTCGTGGTCGAAAATGCGCAAAACTGCTCTTGCGTGTCGCTCGGAAAGGTTATTTTGCAATATAATTTCCCTTTCTTCATTATTATATCTTAATAAACGCAATTTATTTGCCACAAATGATTGGCTAACAGATAGCTTTTCTGCCACTTGCTCCTGTGTTAGATTATATGTATCTATCAGCGCCTCTATGGCGCTTGCCTGCTCGAAAATGCTCAAATCCTCGCGAATAATGTTCTCAATAATGGAAACCTCGGCAGATTTCTCCTCGTTTATGTCTGATATTACACAGGGTACGGTATCTAATCCTAATTCTTTTGCGGCACGCAGGCGGCGTTCTCCTGCGATTAGCTCATAATATTCACCACATTGACGTACAACAAGTGGTTGGATAATGCCATGCTGCTTGATGCTGTCTGCTAAGCGCAAAATGCCGTCCTCTGCAAAGAATTTACGTGGTTGATTTGGGTTCGGTATTATCTTTGATACCGATACTTGCATAATTTCGCTTTTTGTTATTGTGCTTGTCATATTTTGACCTTCCTTTTCCTTTATTTTCCATATTTACATTATACTGTAATATATGTGACGGGAAATGTCGCAGAATAGGTGCAACATCCTTGTTTTTCACGGCACGTTATGTACAATAATGGAAAAATATGGTAAATAAAAGCGAATAAAATTAGAGCTATTTTTTGATTTTGGACAGCTTGGCGGCACGGCGGAGTAACTTTGTTTTACGCGGCTTGGAGTTCTCCGTGTGGTTTTTGTTTTACTGTTGAGAGGCTTTGCTTAGAGCGAGTGAAATTCTTGCTTTTGGGCTGCTTGTGGCGTCTTTTTATTGTTTTTACTTTAGTGGTAGATATTGTCTATTGTCAGGCTGAAACGCTTGTTTTAACGGCGTTTTAGATGTCTTTTTGTGGTTTTACTTTGGTGTCAGATAAATGGGCTAATAGCGGGATGGAGCGCATGCTTTTACACGGTTTTAGGCACTATTTCGCCACTTTTACCTTGGCTATGAAAAGGTGTACTTTTTGCAAAGAAAACGCTTGATTTTACACGGTTTTAGGCACTATTTCACTACTTTTGCCGTGGCAATGGAGAGGTGTACTTTTTGCAGAGAAAACGCTTGATTTTGCGCGGTTTTCGGTGCTTTTTCGGTGTTTTAGCTCTTTGTGCTGTGAAACATTTACATAACAGAGAAATCGCCTTATTTTATGTACTTTTGCTCGCATTTGCGCAAAGTTCGGTGCTTTTTAGGTGTTTTACTGATTTGCGGTGTGAAATATTTACTCGACAGAGAAATTGTCTTGTTTTATGCGCTTTTGTGCGATTTTTTGTGCGTTTTGCCCTTATAGAAAGGGGATAATTACTTTGGCAAGGAAAAGTCGATAAAATCAAGGTTTCAACTTAAAAACACGCTTCTTTTGACTTGCTTAGATAGAAAGCATTTTTAGTGAATATCGAAAAATGATGTGAATAATTATGTATTATAATATGAATATTAACCAAAAAGCGATTATTGTATAATTTTAAATTATCGACACAGGGTCAAGTGAAATGCAAAATTTTACATATTTACAAAACGGTGAATAATAGTGCATAATGTTGAATATATGCAAAGAGTTGCTTTGTTGGTTGACAGAAATTTGGTGTAGCTTTGCAGAAATTTTGTAATTTGGAAAGATGCTTGTGTTACTGCATTTGTTTTCTACACAGGGTGCTGCCACTGACGATTTGGCGCGATTTGAGCCTTGTTTTTTGCAATTAGGCGTTTTGGCTATACTCACCGCTGCTAAAAATGTTATCGCTTTATTTTGATGGTCTTACGTGCCTCATATGCGTGCGTGGGGCACGTCCACACAAAAAACAACGCCAAGAGTCCGTCTTGGCGTTGTTTCTGTTATCAGCTTTTACGCGTGCTTAACGTTGATGTTAACGTTTTCCGCAGCGATTATGCGTGCTTAACGTTGATGTCAACGATTTACGCAGCGATTATGCGTACTTAACGTTAATGTTAACGATTTCTGCTGGGCGGACAACCTTGCCGTCAAAGAGTGCAAAGCCCTTTACCGCGTCTGCAAAGGATTTTTCCGGGCGGTATGCCTCGGTGTGAGTGAGTGGGTTGACAAAGGCGATTGCGCGCTTTGTGCGAATCATGATGTTGTCAACCGCGCCGCTCTCTGTCTTCGCCACGTTATTGGAAAGCTTGACTGTTACGTTGCCGTACATGGCAACCTTGCCGTTTTTGAGCGCCTCGGAGTTGTCAGTGTCCTTTGATGTGTATGCCTGCTTAAAGAGCTTATAAAAGCGGGGAGAAACGGTCACGGTGATGCCTGATGCCATGTTTACATCGTTCTCCTGGAGCTTCTGAATTGCATCGTCAAGCAAGGAAAGAACATTGTCCTTTGTGACGGTTGTTGCGCTTGCGCTAAGCTTTGGAACAGATGAGTCTGTTACAAGATTTGCGATAAACTTGTCCATTTCGTTCGCCAAGCCCTCGCTTGTTTCGGCAGAAAGTGCGTCCATCAAGCCGCCAACCGCCTGTGCCTTGTCAATGTCGCCCACCTTGTAGTTGAAGTAGCGAATCTGACTGATGTTCATGATGACAGATGTGTCCTCAAGCTCCTCTGCCTCCTCAATTTCGCCGCTTGCTGCCTCTCTTTCAAGAGATTTGATTGTGGGCTTGCCAACACCGAGAATGTGCACGGAGTCGCCCTTCTTTGATACCAAGCCCTCATACTGTCTGTTACAGTCCTCAGCGAACACACAGACCCTTTCGAGCTCCTTGTTGATTGATTCCTCCCATACAGAGGGAATAAAGTTTGTGTAAGCCATTTTAGTTCTCCTATTTCCTTAGTTTTTGCGGAAACGTGTTGAAATTCGGATGTTTTATCTAAAAATAGTTGACTTGTTGCCGAATCCTGTGCAAAATGAGTAAATTATCACCATTTTGCTTGACTTTGGCGTATTTTATCAAGGTTTTTACGGATTTCGTCCCTTGACATTTGCATTACCTGCGCCTTTGTAAAGTATGCGGAATCTGTGCCCTCACTATATGAAAGCGCGCCCGGGCTTGTTTTTGAGCTTGCAAGGGCAAAGAGTGCTTTTTCCTTGGACTTTTCCTCAATTGACTGAGAAATTGAGTTAAAAACCGAATAAACCTGTGAAAGTGTTGGGTTTTTACTGATTAAACCAAGAAATGCTTGAAAATTCTCACTTTTGCGTAAATTTTCAATGTTTACGGCAGGAAAATCGCGCTTCAGGCAGAAAATTTCCTCCTCGCTGAATAAATCGGTTGTATTTTCCGCATTTATATCGGTTTTTTCGTCAGGAATGGTTTCTGCACTCTCGAAAATTGCCGACCCTGTGTTTGTAATTGATGAAATTTCATCGTTTTCTGCGTTTAAATTTAGGTTGTTTTGATCCATGGTTTAGTTATGCACAAAATGTGTGGAAAACTCAAATTATCGACACAGGGTCGAGTGTTTTTCCATTTTTGTACATTTCAAGCTCCTTTCTTAGCATATTAATTTCGCTTGTTTTTTCGGCTTCGATTTGCTTCAAAATTGCGGTTTTGTTGCTGATTGCACCCTCGGGATAAGCACGGATATATGTCTCTAAGGAGATTTTGCCATTTTTCAAGCAGGTGTCGAGCAGGCTGATGTCGGATGCTATGCTTGCTCTTGTGCCTCTTGTTGGCTCAACCACCACGTCAAGCACGGAGCTTTCGTAGTCCTTTGAGTAAAAATAGTCGCACACCTCACATTCGCATCCCCTTTCGTCTCTGACTCTGCGAATGAACTCCTTGTCATAATAATAAAGGCGAATAAATTGTGCCAAAACAATGCCTTGCTTTTTCTTAACCTCCCAAAAGCTTGACCTCAATTCTTCAATAGGAACCTCGGCTTGTGCCTGAAGCTGGGCAATTGCAACACCTGACATATTGCTATGTAAGGCTTCACCTGACATTATTTCTGTAACGCCTGAGGCGACGCGTGTAAGCTCTGTTAGCTTGTCTGCAAGATCTGCCGGTGAGCTTGAAAGCTCCTGCTCCTTCATCCTTTGGATGCCTTGACCTGTTCCTGTGTGGTCGATTAGCACTTGGCCTGGGGTATTTGAGATTTTTTGACCCTTTAGTGCTCCCGGCAGGGTGATATATTTACCCCAAGCGCACTGTTGAGCGTTGAGCAAGCTCATTGCAATGTTAAAATTGATTGCCTTTTGGTTTGGAATTAGCTCCTCAACCTCGGAAATACCGTAGATTGACCCTTCCCTGTGCTCGTAGCATCCCACGACAATAGGATAAAGAGTTGCTTTGACCCTTCTTTTGCTTTGGTGGCTGCTTTCTTGCTTTTCTTCCTTATTAATATTGTTGATGTCTTTTTCAAAATCGGTGTTGCTCACCGTACTAAGTGTGTCAATGCTTGGTGACAGCGAGAAGGGAGAGCTCACATACGCATATTTTGTGCCTCGCTCACAAAAAACCTCACCGTTTACCCTGAAGTAACGTGTTAATAGGGTGATTTTGTCCTTGTCTGCTCCGTCTTGGCTTAATAGCTTGGCACGAAGCAGAGGCAAGAGGTGGCTGTCGCAGATTTTGAAAAGCGCGTCCTTGTGAATAGTGGATGAAATCAAAATCCAATCCTGCTTTTGCTCGTCTGTTTCTCTTGGGTTTGCAAAAAATATGGACAATGGGTCAATAATTTCGCATCTGACCCCTCCGTCTGCTCTTCCTGTTTGTCCCACCGCCTCACTGTCCCAGTAATAGTGGAAAAAGTAAGAGCCCTTTTTAATACCGTCATCAATTGCTTTCTTGTCAAGACCCTCTTGGTTAAATTCCGACAGTATATTCTGCAAAAAGTCATTGAGCTTGTCAACATCGGTGATTGGCGAATATGATTTATACAGGATTTTAACGGGAGTTGACAAAATTGCCGACCTTTTGCTTCTGCAAATCATCTTTATAATATTAATAACAGGTCTTGGAAGATTTTTTGTGCTTTCTGTTGGCTGCGGCCATTGTCTGCCCTCGTAAAAGTCAATATTTTTTGGGATACTTGTCCTAAGTCCCATACGGGATTGGTACTCTAAGCCGCTTTCGTACATTTTCCAAAGAGGAGTTTGTTCGTTTTCTACTCCTTTTTGCCATTGAGCCACTGGTCAATCACCTCCTCGTAGGATATTTCCGCGCCCTTGTCTGTGCCTTGAACACTATGAGGGGTGAGAAAAGAGGAAATTTGCCTCTCAAGAGCTGAAATTCTCCCCTCAAGCTCTTTAATTTTCTTTGAATTAAACATTTTTACCACTCCAAAAATTCAATTTCTTCTGTTGGCTCGACCTTGAACATTCTGTCCAAAATGCTTGACCCTGTGTCGATTATCTCAATTTCGTGTGAATAGTCAATGCCCACGTGTCGGGCGATTGCGCTTGCCATAACAAGGTCGTCGTGCGCGCCCTGTACTGCCTCGCACCGTCCGTTTTGTCCTCTCACAAATGAGCATAGCTCCTTCAGTGTTTCTCTGTCTGTTTCAAGCTCAATACATTCACGCATTATGGCAACAAGATTTGAAATAATGATGGGTCGCGTGGCAGAGCTTGTTATAAAGCCTGCTTTTTTCAGCCCTCCGTATGCTCGTGAGTACAGGTTTTTATACCCCAGCTCCTTCAAAACTCTTATTGGGTATGCGGAAAAGTTAACCTCTATCGCTAAAAGAGCATCGTTATAGTATTTTCCAAGGCAATATAGCTGCTCCGCAAACAAATCCTCGTCCATTTGCTGAACGTGAAGGGTAGCAACGCACCTGCCGTTTGTGTTATCAATAACCTTTGCGGCAAAGTAGTCCTTTCCACTGCCTGCGGTGTCCGCACCAATAACATAGGGCTTTTTGTAGATATATCTGCCTCGCCTTTCAAGATAAGGCTTTTCCACAATTTTTATGTACCCTTTTTCGTTTTCCTCGAATTTTATATGCTCAAGGTGCTTTTCATACCCCTGTATTTCCCCTTGTCTGCCTGTGATTTTTGAAAAGGATTTTTCATATTTGAACGAACCCTGTGTCGATAAAACGTCAAATCGGCTCAAATAATTGGAAATTGCATCCTTGTCAAAAACGCACTCGCTGGTGACGATAAATGCTTCCTCGGGTGTGCAAGGATATTCCTGTCTTATGGAGCTTTTGTCTATGTATGATGCGTACTTTTTGGCATACCAGGCTTGTTGCTCTTTTGTAAGTCCCTTGCTTTCAAGTATTTTCAATCTTTCCTTTAGCCAAGGGTCATTTGTTTCAAGGTAAGAAAGGTCGGCGCACACATATTCCCTTGTTTTCCACCATTCATAAAACAAATTGTGACAGGTGCCTGAGTCCCAAAGCGTCTTTGCCTCGTTGAAGCCGTTTGCCGTGGTTTCATAGATACGAATGGCATTTTTTGTTGCCGCCTCGGAAATTGAGCGCTGTAAATCAGACAATGGACAATGAAAAAAGGCAAGCTCGGAGAAGTGAATGAAGGAAAGAGTGCGGCTTCTGCCCTTGTTGTTGCCTGCGCTTGCCACACGCCACGAGGAATTGAGCCCCTCGAAGTATAGCTCCGTGGATGAATTAAGGGTGGCGGCGGGTCGAATAAGGCTTGGAAGATTGTTTAGCATAATTTTTGCCTTATCCTGAAAGATGGCACGGGTGTTGTCCTCTCTGTCCGCCATTGTGAAGCCTGAAAAATTTCTTTTCAAAAGCGCGTAGCAAAGCTGAATGGCGGTAATGAGGGTGGTAAAGCCCTGTTGTCTGCCCTTCAAAATGAAATAGGGTCTTTCACTTCCGTGCTTTTCAAGCATATTTACAAAATCCCTTTGAACCTCGTTGAAAAAGAAGGGCACTGTTTCCTTGCTCTTGTCAACAACGGAAAAGCAACACTCAATCAAAAGGTGAGGATGCTCTGCCAGGCGGCGGTGAAGGGCTGGGCTTTTATAGATTTCACAGGCATTTTCAAAAACACAGGCTTCGTCCTCTGATGCACTATGGTTTTTTTCCCACAGCCTTCGTCGGCGGTTAATCAATTCTTCAATTTCTATGGCTTTTTCTCCTTTCTTCAAATTTGCATTCCGGATTGCAATTTAATTATGACACAAAAAAAGTGTCCCTGCCTGCCCCTGTTTTTGCGGTTTTTCCTTGACATATCGGGTATTAAGTGCTATACTTTATTAAATAATTAATTATAAAGGGGTTTTTGAGAATGAAGGCTGTATTAACTGTTATTGGTAAGGACTCTGTGGGTATAATTGCAGATGTAAGCGCGGAATGCTCTAAGCATAACGCAAACATTGTTGATATCACACAAAGTGTTTTGAAGGACTACTTTGCGATGATTATGCTCGTGGAGATTGACAATATTAAAACTGAGTTTTCTGCTTTCCAAAAGGAGCTTTCTCTCCTTGGGGAAAAGAGAGGACTTGACATCCGTGCTATGCACGAGGACATCTTCAACACCATGCACAGAATTTGATGAGGGGACCGTATGCTGAACATAAATGATATTCTTGAAACTGTGAATATGATAAAGCAGGAGAACCTGGACATACGTACCATTACTATGGGTATTTCCCTGTTTGACTGCATAAGTGACGACCAAAAGACACTTGAAAGAAAGGTTTACGACAAGATTACCAAGAGTGCGGAAAATCTTGTAAAGACCGCAATCGACCTTGAAAATACCTACGGTATTCCGATTATTAACAAGCGAGTTTCCGTAACTCCTATGGCACTTGTGGGCGCATCCTGTAACAAGGACGGCTTTGTTAGGCTTGCGGGCGTGCTTGAGCGCGCAGCTGACGAGCTTGGCATCAACTTTATCGGCGGCTTTGGTGCGCTTGTGCAAAAGGGTATGACTAAAGGCGCGGAGAATTTGATTGAAGCAATTCCTGAGGCGCTTGCCACCACAAACAAGGTTTGCTCCAGCATTAACGTTGCATCAACCAAGGCGGGCATCAATATGGATGCGGTTAAGAGAATGGGCGAGATAATGAAGGACACTGCATACCTCACCCGTGATAGAGACTCCATTGGCTGCGCTAAGCTTGTTGTGTTCTCTAACATTCCCGAGGACAATCCATTCATGGCAGGTGCTATGCACGGTATGGGTGAGCCCGAAACGGTTATTAACGTGGGTGTTTCCGGTCCTGGCGTTGTTGCTTCTGCCATAAAGCGCGAGGGTGTGTGCGACTTTTCACACTTAGCGGATGTTATTAAGAAAACCGCATTTAAGATCACCCGTGTGGGTCAGCTTATTGCTTACGAGGCATCAAAGCGCCTTAATACTCCTTACGGAATTATAGACTTGTCCTTAGCACCTACCCCTGCGGTTGGTGACTCTGTTGCTCATATTCTTGAAAATATGGGTCTTGAAAAGTGTGGCTGTCACGGTACAACCGCGGCACTTGCTATGCTTAACGACGCGGTTAAGAAGGGTGGCGTTATGGCATCCTCTCACGTTGGCGGTCTTAGTGGTGCTTTCATTCCTGTGTCTGAGGATGCGGGTATGATTTCTGCAGCAGAGTGCGGCGCGCTTTCCATTGAAAAGCTTGAGGCTATGACTGCGGTTTGCTCCGTTGGTCTTGATATGATTGCGGTGCCGGGTGACACAAGCGCATCAACTCTTAGCGGAATTATTGCTGACGAAATAGCAATTGGCGTTATCAACAACAAGACAACCGCTGTTCGCTTGATTCCTGTTTACGGCAAGGGTGTTGGCGAGAGCGTTGAGTTTGGCGGTCTTTTGGGTCACGCGCCTATTATGAAGCTCAGTGACTATTCCTCAAAGGACTTTATTGACAGAGGCGGAAGAATTCCTGCCCCGATTCATAGCTTGAGAAACTGATAATTGAGGTGAAAATATGAAAAATTTAGATACAATTTGCGTTCAAGGTGGCTATACACCAAAAAGCGGAGAGCCAAGAGTTACTCCCATTGTGCAGAGCACAACCTACGCTTATGAAACAGCGGGAGAGCTTGCAGACCTTTTCGATTTGAAGGCTGACGGATATTTCTACACCCGTTTGGCAAACCCTACTGTTGATGTTTTTGAAAAGAAGCTTTGCCAGCTTGATGGCGGCTCCTGTGCGGTGGCTACCGCATCAGGCATGAGCGCAACATTGCTTGCAATTTTGAACGTTTGCGGAGCAGGGGACAACATTGTTTCCTCACGAGCAATTTATGGCGGCTCATACAACCTTTTCTCTGTAACATTGCCAAAATACGGCATAGAGTGTCGCTTTTTTGACCCTGATGCTCCAAAAGAGGAGATAGAAGCTCTTGTTGACGAGCGCACAAAGGTTATCTTTGCGGAGAGCATTGCCAACCCAACAATTGTAGTGACAGACTTTGACAAAATTGCAGATGTTGCTAAGAAAAACAAGGTTCTTTTCATGGTTGATAACACTCTTGTGACCCCTGTTTTGTTCAGACCCTTGGACTTTGGTGCAAACGTTGTTCTTTATTCCTCATCCAAGTACCTTGACGGCCACGCGGTTGCCTTGGGCGGCTGTATTGTTGACGGCGGTAACTTTGACTTTGCCGCAACTGACAGATACGAGGAATTTTTGAAGCCTGACGAAAGCTATCACGGTCTTGTTTACTCAACTCTTGGCAAAACAGCCTTTGGCGTTAAGTGTAGAGTACAGATGATGAGAGATTTGGGCGCTATGATGAGCCCACAAAACGCATTTTTGACAAGCCTCGGCATGGAAACACTTGCCCTTCGTATGGAAAGACATTCAAGCAACGCGGCAGCAGTTGCGGAATTCTTGTCCAAGCATCCAAAGGTTGAGTGGGTTAAGCATCCATCCCTTGAGAGCGACCCATACCATGCGCTTGCAAATAAGTATATGCCTAAGGGACAGGGCGGTATGATGAGCTTTGGTGTTAAGGGCGGCTCGGCTAAGGCGGCTGAATTTATGGAAAAGCTAGAAATGATTTCCATTGTTACTCACGTTGCAGATGCAAGAAGCTGCGTGCTTCACCCTGCATCAACAACTCACCGTCAGCTTTCTTCCGCTGACTTGGAGGCTATCGGTATCAAGGACAATTTGATCCGCTTGAGCGTGGGTATTGAAAACCCTGCCGACATTATCGACGATATTGCATCGGCTCTTGAAAAAATATAAAAACCCGAGGACGTGTCGCTAAAGCTATTGTTTTAAGCGACATTTCCTTATAAAAAACAAATTAGGAGGCTGAAGATGCCAATTATAATTCCACAGGATATGCCTGCCTTTGCTACTCTTGAAAAAGAGAATATTTTCGTTATGGAAAGTGAAAGAGCAATGACACAGGACATACGTCCTATTGAAATTGCAATTCTCAATTTGATGCCAACAAAAATAGAAACGGAAACGCAGCTCATAAGGCTTTTATCAAACACACCTCTGCAAATCAAGGTGACATTGATAGGAACTGAGAGCTACGTGGGAACACACACTCCGCTGGGGCATTTGCAGAAGTTCTATAAAACCTTTTCCGAGGTTAAGGACAGACACTTTGACGGTATGATTATCACAGGTGCGCCTGTGGAAATGATGCCCTTTGAAGAGGTGAAATACTGGCAGGAGCTAACCGAGATATTTGAGTTTGCCAATTCCAATGTGCAAAGCACCATCTTTATTTGTTGGGGTGCGCAGGCGGCTTTACATTACTATTACGGACTTGACAAGCAGATTTTGAGCAAAAAGCTCTTTGGCGTGTTCAAGCACAAGAAGTTTGTTAAGTTTGACCCTATTTTAAAGGGCACTGACCAAGAATTCTATATTCCTCATTCAAGACACACAACGGTTTTGACAGAGGACATTATGGGCGTTGAGGATTTGCTTATTTTAGCAGGCTCTGACGAGGTGGGCGCATCTGTTGTGCGCTCAAATGACGGACGCAGAATTTTCTTGATGGGTCATATGGAATACGACAAGGACACTCTTGCAAAGGAGTATTTCCGTGACCTTGACAAGGGGCTTCCCATTGAGGAGCCACAAAACTATTTCCGTGATGCGGAAAAGACAAAAATCGTACCTAATTGGTACTCGGTTGCTAACTTGATTTACTCCAATTGGCTCAACTATTATGTTTACCAGGTAACCCCTTACGAAATTAAGGGTCTTGACAGATAATTTACAAAAAGCCGCACCCTGTGTCGATTTTTGCACAATAGGTGTGGAAAAGGAGACTAGATGAAGAGGAAAATTTTGCTTTGCCTTGGCTTGATGCTTGCACTTGTGTGCTTGCTTGCTGTGGCGGTGTCTGCAACAACTGTTTACAAGGATGAAAACGGAACGGAGCTTTTCAAATGTGATATTGCCGACGGATATCACATTGACAGCTACGAGATTTTAAACGGTGGCTTTGCCAAGGTTGACGGTGAGGGAAATGCCCTCACCTGGTATCTTGATAGCACTGCCACTGAAAACGGCATTACTGTGAAGTATGTAAAGTCTGCTAAGACTGCCGACGTTTATGCAAACGGCGCATATACAAACGGTGTTGATGTGAATTTGGTTGTCAGCGCAAGCTTTGATGCGGGAACAAGCACTGTGCCTGAGTACGGCAAGTTTTCGGGCACTTACAACAAGGAGCTTTTGTTCATATATGTTCCCGATGCGGTAAAGTCCGTGCCTATGCGCTTTTGCCAAAACGTGCCTGTTGTTGTTTGCGAGTTTGGCGAAAATTCTCAGTTTGAAACGATGGGAGATTTGGCATTTTGGGGTGCAAAGAGCTTGAGAAGCCTTTTTATCCCTAAGAACTTCAAAAAATTCCCTAACTCAAAGGACGGCGAGTTCAATTACTGTAACAGACTTGAGGAGCTTACCTTCCACAAGGAGTCCACACTTGAAACTATGCCCGCTTGGACTTTTAGTTCAACCAAAATCAAGAAAATTATCGTTCCCGATAGTGTTACATATTTAAATTCCCGCGCGTTTCAGGGTATGGCATACCTTGAATATGTTGATATGGGAAAGAATGTAACACATATGTACAAAAATGCCAACAATCACAGTATGTTTTATGGCTGTGGAAGCCTCAAAACCGTAATTTTCCCACCAAAGCTGACGGCTGAATGTATGATAGACAATTACGGCGGCGGATTTGACTACTTCTGCTCCGTAACACCTACCTTTGTAATCACAGGCTCACTTGATGAGTTTTTGGAAATCCAGAAGATTATCGGCGGGGCAAGTAATAGCTGGCCGATTAACAATGCAACCGTTGAAAACGGAAAAATTGTTGTGGCAGATTATTGTGAAACCTACTATGGCGGACACATTATGCTCGGCGAGGAAAGAATTTCCGTAAAGAGCTATTTTGAGCCAATTGAGATTGTGGATAGCTGCAAAAATTGTGGCAAGGCGGATGTTAAGGAAGCCTTGGGCGCTATCTTCACATACTACGGCTACTCATATACCGAGTTTGCGATAAATGGCGCATACTCTATGTCACAGTTTTACGGTGTTAACGGTGCGGCAAGGAAGGCTTATACAGACAGAACAGGCGATAGCTTTGAGTTCGGTCTTGTTGTTGCCGCCGTTGACAACCCATTTGAAAGCGAGCTTTTTGAAAGCGGCAAGGTGCTTGTAGCTGACGAGAGCAGCTTTGCACACGATTATTTCAACGTGAAAATCCGCGGCATAACCGAGGCACATACAGATAGCGGAATTGTATTCTGCGCTTATGTTAAGGATGGCGGCGAGATATATTATCTTGACGGTGGCGTAACAAGTAAGGATGTGCAGTGCAAGAGCTATAACGCCATAAAGACATTTGAGGGAGCGACCAAAGAATAGGATACGGGCGTTTTGCTAAGCGCAAATCCAAAATCTGAAGGGAGAGCCTATGAAAAGGAAATTTTTTTTGACACTGGCAATAAATACCGTGCTTGTTTGCGTTTTTGCAACTATGGCGAGCGCAAAGGATGGGGAAAGATATTATTTTGATTCCTACAATGAAATGGTGTCATTGCTTGTATGATAACGTGATGCTCGTTGCCCGTGAGCATTTGTAAAACAATTATAGTTGAATCACTATTTCTATCTATATTTGTATTTATATTTCCATTTCCATTTACCATATGTTCCACATATGTTTAACATATGATAGTGCGATTGATGGTAAAAAAAGATAAAAGGCTCCGTTTGGGGCCTTTTTGTGTTGCGGATTGGTCAAAAGGCTTCCCCTTGAGTGGAAGCTGTCACCGATAGGTGACTGATGAGGTGTTAGATAAGAAAAGAGGTGACACCTCACCCGTCGGCAGAGCCGACCCCTACAAAAGAAATTTCAAAAACGCATTAAACCCGTAGGGGCGATTCACGAATCGACCGTTTTTCGCGGGTCAATCGTGATTGACCCCTACACCCCCGCCGATCTTGTCGATATGTTGCATACGCAACTCGATATGTGTTGCACACTCGATATGTCACTTTGTGACTCGATATGTTTGCTTCGCAAACGAGAAAGGGAAAGGCAAATATCATATTGAATTTAAAGCTCGTGTGTGGTAGAATATTATCAGGACAATGCCCTTGGGCAAGAAATTTGAAAAGAGGATTTTAAAATGGAACTTAAAAGTGCTATTGAAAACAGACGCAGCATAAGAAAATACGCACCCTGTGTCGTTAAAAAAGAGGAAATTGAGGATATTGTTAAGGCGGCACAGATGGCTCCGTCTTGGAAAAACTCCGAAACCGCAAGGTTTTATGTGTCACTCTCCGAGGATATGAAGGAAAAGACAAGGGATTGCCTTGCAAGCTTCAACAAGGAAAGAACAGAAAATGTAGGCGCATTTATTGTGACAACGGTTGTTCACGGCATTAGCGGTTATATGGCAAACGGCGCTACCCATTTGGGCAATGGCTTTGAATGCTTTGACAACGGCTTAGCGGTGGAAAACCTTTTGCTCTCCGCTTATGAAATGGGCTACGGCACACTCATTATGGGTCTTTACAAGGAAGAAAAGCTAAGAGCTCTTTTTGGTATTCCGGAAGGTGAAAATATCGTTGCTGTAATTGCTCTTGGCAAGGCAGACGTTGACCCTGAGGTGCCCGAAAGATTGCCCCTTGGCGATGTTTTGAAGATTTTCTAATTTTCCCACGCAAGGCAGAGAATTTGCTATGAAATTATCTAACGCATCAATAAAAAAGCTCATTAAGGGCGCTTGCTACCATGAGGAAAGAGATGGGTATTTATATTCCTACCACTACACAAAAGAGCAGCTTGACTATTTCAAGCCACTTGGCTATTGGTATGACAACGCCCGCGCCCTTTCAAGCGGTAGAATTGAAATGATAACCGACGCAACGGAGCTTAGCTTCAAGTACTATAAGCACGAGGAAAGGGTGGACCATTGCACCTTTGATTTGTACATAAACGGAGTGGCTCACGCTATTCACTACACACAAAACGTTGGGGGGAGTGTGGCTAATTTCACATTACCCGATGGCGAAAAGCACATTTGCATATACTTTCCCTCTTGGGGCGAGGTTGGTATAAAAGCCCTTACAATTAACGGAAAATACAAGTCAGTCAAGAAAAAGCAAACAAAGCTTTTGGCGCTTGGTGACTCAATTACCCAAGGCTATGGCGCATTTTGGGCAGGGGCTGGTTATATCAACGTTTTTTCACGGCTTTACGGTTGTGATTTGCTTAGCCAAGCAATAGGCGGCTATCGCTTTGACGAGGGTGGAGTGCAGGAAATTCCAGGCTACAAGCCTGACAAAATTTTGGTGGCTCTTGGCACTAACTTCCACAATTCTCCAAGCGAACATGATTATGAAAAGGAAGTTGAGAAATTTTTCCAAAAGCTCCGTGCGGTTTTCGGTGTAAAGCCTGTTTTGGTTGTTACTCCCGTTTGGCGAAATGACAATCCAGACAGGGAAAGGTTTGCTTGGTGTATTGAGGTTATCAAAGCACAGTGCGCAAAGTATGAAAATATCGCGGTGGTTGACGGTCTTACCCTGATACCGAACATAAACGAGTGCTACTTGGACGACAAGGTGCATCCAAATGCGTACGGTATGCTCCATATGGGGGAAAATCTTTACCGCGCGGTGAAGAAAATCAAATTTTGAAATATGAAACGGTGCAATCTCGGTTGCACCGTTTTTCGTTGAAACGAAAATTTAAATTTGTAGGGCGGCTACAATAAATGCAAAATTCAAAATGCAAAATGCAAAATGTAAAAATGGAGAAAAAACAGGCGGCGAAAAATGCGAAAAAATGTATAACGCGTGCACAAATACAAAAATGTTGGTAAAAATCCACAAATGGGGGGGTGCTATTGGCTTTTTTGTATGCTTTTGTATAAAATTACCTTTTAATTTTTTATGGTTGACTTTTGCAATAAAATGTTTTATAATATAGGTGGCATTATGCCTAAAAAATTGTTCCAAGACACTTTGAAGGAAAACTAAGTCTGGGGAACAAAAAGAAAGGAAAACAGAGATGGGAAAGACAAAGAAAATTTTGAGCTTCTTAATCGCGCTTATCATGGTTTTGGCTCTCGTACCGTTTAATGCAATTGTGTATGCGGTCGATGTCGAAACAGGCGACGAGGCTCAGACACAGGCGCCTTCTAACGAGAAGGCAAACGAGGATTTGCCAAGCGCAAGCGTTAGCAGACTCCCCACCGAAACTATCAAAGAGTTTACTGTTTACAACAAGTTTGCAGGTGGCGCTAATGATTTTGCAGAAATCCTCAATCCACAGGTTCTTATGCAATTTGTTGCAAAGGATACAGCAGAAAGCGCTACTAACAGTGCTTATGCAAAATACATAGCAGACTTTTACATTACAGTAGATGGACTCTCACAGGCAACATACGGCAAGGGTTGCTACTTGGTTGGCCACTATGAGGGCTACGGTTGGTATGCAGTTCCTCTTGACGGTATTGAGGTTGAAAATGCCAAGTATCCTGTTATGTCCTCAATTGCTGCAAAGCTCACATATGAGGAGATTTGCACAAGCGTTAAGGACTTTAAGTGCGGTATTTACTTTGCACCTGAGTTCATTGAGGCTAACCCAAATATGAAGGTTTCTCTTGAGCTTGGCTTG
>JAZQWO010000027.1:0-51788 GCA_045632405.1 Eubacteriales bacterium
CACCTCTATCCTCGAAATCTTTGTTTTTCCGATATTTTTAAAACAAAATAAGGTTGGGAACTTGCAAACTTTGCAAGTTCCCTTCATTTTTTGTGTCTGTTTTTTATCCGCGACCTCGCACTCTACCGTACCAAGTACGCCGACGTGTACGAGTTCACGGCTTCTGCACTCATTTCACTACCCCCAAAAAAGGGGCGTCGCTTAATGCGACAGCCCCTTTCAATTATTTATTTTTGATAACCTCTTCGGCAATCTGAATAGCATTGGTAGCGGCACCCTTTCTTACCTGGTCGCCACAGCACCAAAGTGTAATGGCGTTATCAAATACAAGGTCCTTTCTGATTCTACCAACATAAACAATGTCCTGACCTGATGTAACAAGTGGCATTGGATATTCGCGCTTTTCGCCATCGTCATAAAGACGAACGCCCTTTGCGCTTGCAAGAGCCTCTCTTACCTCATCAACGGAAAGAGCTCTTTCTGTCAAAACAGTAACGGAAATTGAGTGGGAGCGAACAACAGGAACACGAACACATGTGCATGTTACATTGAGCTCAGGCAAGTGCAAAATCTTTCTGCCCTCGTTCTGCATCTTCATTTCCTCGGCGGTAAAGCCGTTTTCAAGGAAGCCACCGATGTGTGGGATTACGTTTTCCGCAATCTGATATTGGAATACAGAATTGGTGATTTCACCGCCATTTACGATAGCACTCATTTGGTTACGGAGCTCAACAGGACCCTCAGCACCTGCACCGCTTGTAGCCTGATATGTGGAAGCAACCATACCCTTAATCTTGGAAAGGTTGTTAAGCGCATTTACAGCAACAAGAGTAATAATGGTGGAGCAGTTAGGGTTGGAGATAATGCCGTTGTTCTTCTTTACGTCCTCTGCGTTGATTTCGGGAATAACAAGTGGAACATCGTCGCACATACGGAATGCGCTGGAGTTGTCAACAAATACAGCGCCTGCCTTAACAATAGCAGGAGCGAGCTGCTTTGCAACAGCGTTTGAAGCCGCACCAAGAACGATGTCAAGACCCTCAAATGCGTTTTCGTCTGCAAGCTTAACCTCAATTTCCTGACCCTTGAAGGTGAGCTTCTTACCAACGCTTCTTGGGGAAGCAAGCAAACGAAGCTCATCAATTGGGAAATTTCTTTCCTCCAAAATATTCATCATCTCTCTGCCAACAGCACCTGTTGCGCCAAGAATACCTACATTAAACTTTTTCATTTTATTTTACCTCGCTAAGATTATAAAGTACTCTGATTGTTTTCTTGAAGTTAATATCATCAACACCGATAATAATGTTGATTTCGTCAGCACCCTGCTCAATCATGCGGATGTTGATGTCGTTTTCGCCAAGAGCGGTAAAGATTTTGCCTGCGATACCGATGTTGGACTGGAGCTTTCTGCCTACAATGGCAATCAAGCTGATTTCGTTTGCAATGTTAATTGTGTCGGGAGCAACTGCCGCATTGAGGGCGGAGATAAGCTCGTGCATTCTGTTTTCAATGTGTGTGGATGCCACAACAACAGAGAAGGAGTCGATGCTTGATGGAATATGCTCAATAGGAATTTGGAATCTTTCAAACACCTCAAGAGCGCGGCGAACATAACCGATTTCGTCGTTCATTCTGTTCTTTGCAATTGTGATAATGGAGTAGTTCTTCTTACCTGAAATACCGGTAATAAAGCTTGCGCTTGCATCGTCCTCCTCGTCAAAGCTCTCCATAATGAGAGTTCCTCTTGCGTTCATATCATTTGTGTTCTTGATATAAAGCGGAATATTCTTTTGACGAACAGGGAAAACTGTTTCCTCGTGCAATACCTCAGCACCCATATAGGAAAGCTCACGAAGCTCAGCAAAGGTAACATTTTCAATAGGTCTTGGATTTTCAACAATTCTTGGGTCAGCAGTCATAATGCCGCTAACGTCAGTCCAGTTCTCGTACATATCAGCATTAACTGCCGCTGCCGCAATAGCACCTGTAATGTCAGAGCCACCGCGTGAGAATGTTTTAACAGCACCGTCAGGAGTAACACCGTAGAAGCCTGGAATAACAACTCTGTTTGTCTTTTCGATAATAGCGGAAAGAGCCGCATAGGACTTTTCAAAATCAACCTTACCGTTGAAGTTGAAGTAAAGCCATTCTGTACTGTCAACAAATGTATAGCCAAGGTACTCAGCCATAAGCTTTGCGTTTAGATACTCACCGCGGGAAACAATGTAGTCAACACTTGTCTTCTTGTTGAGCTTTTCCTTGATTTGTGCAAATTCGCTATCTAAATCCTGGGTAAGACCGCAGTAATCATAAATTGCCTGATATCTGCCCTTGATTTCCTCAAAAAGGTGGTCGAAGTTTGCATTGTATTTAATGTGCGCCTGGCAGAGATACAAAAGGTCAGTAACCTTCATATCCTTAGAGTGTCTTTTGCCTGGAGCTGAAACAATAACGATAGATCTTGAGCTATCCGCCTCTACAATATTCTTAACTTTTTCAAAGGTTTCACCTGAGGCAAGGGATGAACCGCCGAATTTTAATACCTTCAACATAACTTACTCCTCTATACCGGCAAAGAATGAGCCGGAGTCGCTAACTAAAATTGCCTTGGAAAGTGTGTGAATAGCTTTAACACTAACAGGCTTTGTAATAATATGGTTGTTGCCGTTTATTTTTTCACAGCTATCAATAAGCTCGCCCTCAACGTGAGCCTTTGTTCTGATGTAGTAGCATCTCTTGGTTGTATCGTTGTCAACCGCTAAGTCGCAAGGCTTGAAGCTAAGCTCGCGGCTGCCGTTTACAATGTCGATAATGTCCTGCGCCAATGCGTTACCAGTTGGGTACTTGCCTGCGCCCTGTCCAAAGAAGGAAAGACGGCCAACACTATCCCCGAAAAGGGTAATCATATTAAAGTTCTTGCAAACGTTAGACTCAGGGGACTTGTATGAAAGAACAGCGGGCTCAACAAATGCAGACACGCTATTTTCATTTTTAATACCGAAGCCCATATAGCGAACAGTCTTGCCAAGTCTGCCGACAATATATTCTATGTCACATTTCTGAATTGTGCGCATAGAGAAAATGTCAACATTTTCTTCCTTTATTATAGTATTAAACGCAAGAGATGCGGAAATAGCGGTTTTACGACCTGTATCAAGTCCGTCAACGTCTGCGCTTGGGTTAGCCTCAGCATAGCCAAGTGCCTGTGCCTCGCGAAGAACATCGTCAAAATCTCTTGAATCTGTTATCATAGCATCCAAAATGAAGTTGGTAGTTCCGTTCATAATACCCATCACCTTGGTGATGTTATCACAACGAACGCTTCTCTTCAAATTGTAAAGCCAAGGAATACCGCCGCCAACCGCAGAGGTGAAGCGGAGAGTAACGCCGTTTTCAAGTGCCAAGGAGTGTAGCTCCTCGTAATACTCGCAAATCAAATGCTTGTTGGAGCTAACAACGTGCTTGCCTGCCTTGAGTGCCTTAACAACAAATGTGTGTGCAGGCTCAAGACCGCCGATAGCCTCAGCAACAACGCCAATTTCCTTATCATTTAAAATATCATCATAATTTGAGGTCAAAACGTCACCAAGCTCATCATGAGGACGGATGTCGAGAATTTTCTTAACCTCGTACCCGTAATTTTTAAGAACCTCATAAGCACCGGAGCCTACAACGCCGTAACCGAGAATCGCAATTTTCATAGCTTTTTTGCCCTTTCCGGAAACCTTTTTGAAAAAATTTTTGTTTTTATTTCAAAAACACTTGTTTTTCTGTGAAAGATAGTGTATCATATTAAAAGTAAAAAATCAAGGGGGTTTTGAAAAAAATGTTATATTTAAGTACAAGAAATAATAAAATTGAAAAAAATGCCTCACAGGCAGTGCTTGAGGGCCTTGCTTCTGACGGTGGATTATATATGCCAAATAGCTTTGAGGGTGCAAAATTCCCTATGGACAAGCTTGCAAAAATGAATCCTTGGGAAATTTCCGCAACAGTTTTGTCACTCCTTTTCGCAGGGGACAAAATGCTCTCCGAGGCAGGCAGCGAATATGAGGCTGCATACAAGCTTGTGGAAAAGGCATATAAGGGCAAGTTTGAAAACGAGGATTACGCACCCTTAGCGCCTGTGGGGGACTCTCACGTTATGGAGCTTTATCACGGTCCTACCTGCGCCTTTAAGGATGTTGCTCTTCAGCTTCTTCCTCAGCTCATCGGCGCAGCTAAGCGCGTGACAGGTATGCAGGACGAGATTGTTATTTTGACCGCCACAAGCGGTGACACAGGCTCTGCGGCCTTGAGCGGCTTTTCCAATGTTGATGGCGTTAAGATTATTGTGTTCTATCCAAAGAAGGGTATCAGCGCAGTGCAGGAGCGCCAAATGGTATCTGTTGACGGCAAGAACACCTGCGTTTGCTCAGTTGTCGGTAACTTTGACGATGCGCAAAGCGGTGTTAAGAATATTTTTGCTAATCTTGAATTGCCAAAGGGAGTTGTTCTTTCCAGTGCCAACTCTATTAATATAGGAAGACTTGTTCCACAGATTGCATATTACTTCAAGGCATATGGCGAGCTTTTGAACAAGAATGAAATCAAAATGGGTGACCCTGTTAACTTCGTTGTTCCAACAGGTAACTTTGGTGATATTTTGGCAGGCTACTTTGCAAAGAAGATGGGCTTGCCTGTCGGTAAGCTTGTTTGCGCCTCAAATACAAACAAGGTTTTGACAGACTTCTTTGAAAGTGGCGTTTATAATAAGAACAGAAGCTTCTATATCACAAAATCACCCTCAATGGATATTCTTATCTCATCCAATCTTGAAAGACTTTTGTACCTTACCTGCGGTCACGAAAAATGCGCACAGTATATGGCAGATTTGAAGGCGAACGGTGAATATAAGCTTGCAAAAGAGGAGCTTGACAAAATAAGAGCAGAGTTTGACGCAGGCTACTGTGATGACGGTGAAACCGTTGAAGCTATAAAGGACGTATATAATAAGTATGGCTATTTGATGGATACACATACAGCCGTTGCTTGGAATGTATATGAAAAGTGGGCAAAGGAAACAGGCAACAAGGACAAAACCGTTGTTTTGTCAACCGCTTCTCCGTATAAGTTCTCCAATAGTGTTATGAAGGCTCTCGGCAAGAGCTATAACGGTGAGTTCGACGCTTTGTGCAAGCTCAACGCATACACAGGCATCAAGGTGCCACAAAGCCTTGAAAATATTGAAAATAAGGCAGTGTTCCACAACATCACCGTGGAAAAGGACGATATGATGTCCTTCGTTTCCCAAATGGTTAACAAAAAGGTGTGGAACGACTAAAGCCTTAAAATACGCAAAAGCCCGAATATGTAAAAAAGAGGTACAGTAATGTTAAGTAAATATCTACTTGTTGACAAAGCGATTTTACCCTCATATTACGAAAAGGTTATAGAGGCAAAGGCTCTTTTATCAAGCGGAGCGGTAAAGGATGTCAGCGAGGCGGCAAAGGCTGTTGGCATTTCAAGAAGCACATATTATAAATACAAGGATTATATTTTTCCAATAGGCGAGGGAGCAGGGGAGCGAAAGGCAGTTGTGTCAATGACCCTTTCTCACAAGGCAGGTCTTTTGGGTGAGGTTTTGGGCGAATTATCTACACAGGGTGTTAATATTTTGACAATAAATCAAAATCCCCCCGTTAATTCCCGCGCCCACGTTGTTATCTCTATGGATATTTCCAAGGTAGAGGCAGACTCCGAAAATCTCATTAAATCCTTGAGCGGCATTTCAGGTGTTTCCCACGTTAAGCTGATTGCAATTGAATAAAACAAAAAGCAGATTTCTGATCGAAATCTGCTTTTTTTATTTATGCCTTGCGGGAGTGAAACGAACCAGTTTTGGAACGGACAAAAACCCCGTCTTTGGCGTTAAAATTTTTTGAAATATCTTTATATATCGGCAAAATTTTGCCTTAAACACGAGCTTTTTGGCTCGTTCTAAAATGCCTTGCACCTAAAACCTAACTATTTAGAGATGATTTTTGGTGCGGAGGAGGAAGTTTTACTGACGTAAGACAACGACGACAATCCTAAAAGCGCTTTAAATAGTAGGCTTTAGGCTGGTTCGTCTCACTCTCGCAAGGCATAGCGCACGGTGTGAGACCCCCTTTTAAGAGCATCGCGCCGTGCGCTATGTTTTGTCGAATTTATATTACACTCCCGAATATGCTGAAAATCCGCAGTCGATAGGAAGCACAACACCTGTAATTGCAGATGCTGAGCGGTTATCACACAGGAACAATGTTGCGCCAAGAAGCTCGGACGCGTCAACATATCTATCCATAGGTGTGCCCTTTAAAATCTTTGCACTGCGTGCTGTGGGTGTGCCGTCCTCATTAAACAAAAGCTTGTAATTTTGAGCAGAAACCAAAAATCCCGGAGCAATTGCATTGCAGCGAATGCCTGTGCCTGCAAAATGTGTGGCAAGCCATTGTGTAAAGTTGGAAATTCCTGCCTTTGCCGCTGAGTATGCAGGGATTTTTGTAAGCGGTGTATATGCGTTCATAGATGAAATGTTCAAAATGCATCCGCTCTTATTTTCCACCATATCCCTTGCAAACACCTGTGTTGGCAAAAGTGTGCCCTGGAAATTGAGCTTGAAAACAAAATCCACTCCGTCAGGCTGCAAGTCAAAGAAGGATTTTGTGCCCTCTCTTGCCTCGTGCTGATATTCGTTATCTGTTGTAGCTCTTGGATTATTTCCCCCTGCGCCATTTACTAAAATGTCGCACTTACCAAGGTCGGAAAGTATTGCTTTGTGTACATTTTCAAGTGCTTGAGGGTCTAACACGTTAGCGCCGTAGCCCTCGCATACAAAGCCCTCGCTCTTCAGCTCGCTTGCCAATTTTTTAACCGCTTCCTCATTCAAGTCAAGTGCGGCAACCTTAGCGCCCGACTGCGCAAAGGCTCTTGCCATAGCGCCGCAAATAAGTCCGCCTGCGCCTGTTATTACTACTACCTTACCGCTGAAATCTATATTAAGTGGAAGATTAATCATTTTTTGCTCCTTTATCAAATTTTTCAAGGCTATCCCATACTCCAAGCATATACATAATGCCAAGGGCACGGTCATAAAGCCCATAGCCCGGACGAACATTGCCCGGTCCCTCATCCCAAAGGTGTCTGCCGTGGTCAGGACGGATGTAGCCCTCAAATCCACAATCGTGGTATGCCTTTAAAATCTCGAGAATTCCCGTATCTCCGTCACAATCTCTGTGGCTTGCCTCGGAGAAGTCACCGTTTTCAAAATGCTTTACATTTCTTATATGTGCAAACGCAATTCTGTCACAATACTTGCGCACAATGCTTGCAACATTATTATTAGGATTGGCGTTAAGACTGCCTGAGCAAAGGGTCAGACAGTTGCACGGATGGTCAACCATCTTCAAAAACCTGCCTATGCTCTCCTCGTCCACCAAAAGCCTTGGCAAGCCAAAAATATCCCACGGTGGGTCATCCATATGAATTGCCATTTTAATTCCCGCATCCTCACAGGTCGGCATAATAGCCTCAAGGAAATATTTGAGGTTTGCCCACAATTTTTCGTGGTCAACACCCTCGTAGGCCTTGAAAAGCTCATCAAGCCTTGCCATTCTCTCAGGCTCCCAGCCGGGGAAGGACATATTATTCTTTTCAGTGAAATCAAGAATATATTTAGCCATTGCGTTATAGTCATCTTGAATCATATTCTTTTCATAGAAAAGCGCAGTAGAGCCATCCTCAAGAGGACGGAAAAGATTGCTCCTTGTCCAGTCGAAAATGGGCATAAAGTTATAACAAATCACCTTCACCCCAAATTTGGAAAGGTTTTTTATTGTTGTTTTGTAGTTTTCTATGTATTTATCTCTTGTAGGCAAGCCTATTTTAATGTCGTCATGAACATTGACAGACTCCACAACATCCATATTAAAGCCGTACGCATCAAGCTGGCGCTTAACCTCGGCTATTTCATCTATTTCCCAAATCTCACCCGGCATTTTGTGGTGAAGCGCCCATACAATGCCGTCAACACCCGGTATTTGCTTAATATCGGAGAGCTTTATCTTGTCATTTCCCTCTCCGTACCAGCGAAATGTCATTTTCATTGGCACATTATCTCCTTTGCTTTTGTATTCTAGATTATACCACATAACAAAGCATTTTTCAATAAATACTTGATAATAAAAGCGCCTCGTTTTCTTGAATTTTCAAAATTGAAAATACAAAGAGGCAGAAAGCTCTGCCTCTTTTGATTTATGCTTTGTTGCGCTGCTCGGTTATATAAGCGCCTTTAATGTAACGCTTTTTACGGAAATGTCGCCACGCTCTGTGAACACACCCAAGAAGGTGCCTGTAAAGCTTCTACCGTTTGTTTCCGTGCAAAGCAAAGAGGTAGCTCCCTTGCCAAGCTCCACAAATTTTCCATCTCTTTCGTAGAAGAATGTGTACCACTCGTCACCCGAAACAATCTTAAGCTTGATAGCTCCGTTATACTCAATAGGGCAAGAGGCAACGATAACGTCAATGTCTGCCACACGCTTGCGCAGGCACACCGCGTGTCCCTCCTGACTCTTGGTCACAAATATGTCATAGTGGTAGTTGTTATTATAAAATGCGCTAAGTCCCGAATATTGACCGTTTTGCACCTCGCCCGTTATCTCTGCAACCATCTCTACGTCAAATTCCTCTTGGCGCAAAGCTATCATTGTTGGATGTCCACATCCTGTGGAAAGGTCATCCTCACCACCCTTTAAAACGATACGTCCCTTTTCCAAAATGTAGTTTTCTCTCCTTGGATTGCGGACAAAGCTCCATTTCAAATTTAGTGTCTCTCCGTCAAAGCTATCACTAAAATCGCGACTTACAGGCTGTGGCGCAGGTCCTGGCAAGGGGCCTTCCATTTCGAAATCAATTTTGCCGTCATTACCAACTAGAGGCCAACCCTCCTCGTTCCAAGTGAGCGGAGCTAAAAAGCTTTCACGTCCTATATGGTGAAGCTGCATATTTTTTATAGGTCTTATAGCAAGGCACACAAGCCACCAATTTCCGTTTTGGTCCTCAACAATATCTGCGTGTCCTGTTGCTTGAATAGGGCCTGGGGTATCGCGGTGAGAAAGGATTGGGTTGTGTGGGCACTTCTCAAATGGTCCGTAAATATTTTTTGAGCGCTGCATTGTTTCCATATGTCCGTATTCGGTACCGCCCTCTGCAAGCATCAAATAATAGTAGCCGTCCTTCTTATATATATGAGGCGCTTCGGGATATCTGCCGCCGCAGCCGTAGGAAATTAGCTTTGTGGGTGTGTGCTTTTCGCCTGTGAAGGGGTCAAGCTGGCAAAGAAAAATAGAAACTCTATTATTTTCGTCAAGTCCATTTGACACAAAATAGCACTCTCCGTCATCATCCCAAAAAAGTGACGGGTCAATTCCGCCCTGGTCAACGTATGCAGGCTCGCTCCACTTGCCGTAAATGTCCTTAGTATGTACGATAAAATTACCGCCGTTTGAAACGTTAGTGGTAGTCATAAAAAAGACACCATCGTGATATCTGATAGTAGGTGCATAAATGCCGCCCGACGCTTCCGCGCCCTCTAAGGGTAGCTGAGAATCAGAGGTCAGGCAATAATTAATAAGCTCCCAATTTACAAGGTTTTTGCTATGGTAAATGGGCACTCCCGGAAAAAATTCAAACGTGGATGTAACGAGATAAAAGTCGTCACCTACACGGCATATGCTGGGGTCAGGATTAAATCCCGGAATAATTGGATTTTTGTATTTCATAGTTAACACCACCTTTTGTAAAATTATATCACACAGACGGAGATTTTTCAACGTTCCATATGAAATTTCCGTGTTTTTATATAAAATCATAAAAGGAACGAGCCACGGCTCGTTCCTTTTGTTGTTATGCTTTTTAATTCTGCTTTACAATGTCGTTATAGGAAACAAAGGAATATTTATCATTTCCTTGTGGCTGCTTTGCTTGAATGTATGAGCACCGTGCTGTTTCTTCATTTGCTACGATAACATATGCACCCACAGCAAGCTTTGTGCTCTTTTGCTCCTCTGCAATGTTCGCTATTTTCAATTCAAAAATGTTATTCTCGTACCTTGTCACCTCAGCGCAAACAACACCTGACAAGGGAGCGCCGTTTGTGTCAAAAACATCATTGCTTCCGATATTGCTCTGCAAGGAAGCGAACACACCGTACTTAACCGTATTCTTTGTTGTAGCCTCATATTCAAAAATCGCACTCTTATTTGCAAAATAGCCTATTGCAAATGCGCCAAAACCATTTTCCGGTGCTGAATAGCCAAGGCAGGTAAAGAGCGCCTGAGCCTCAATTTCTGTTTCAACCGTGTTACAGTCAAGGCATTTTACAACCTTTGTGCCAGGCATATTATAGCCGTTTGCGTATGAAATGCTGATAACTTCCAAATTGTGTGTTGGGTCTGCGCAATAAAGAGCCTTGCCACACCCTGTGCAAGCACCGTTTTCGTATGTATGCTTTTCTGTTGCGGGCACATAGTTATCAACCTTGGTCTCCCCGCACAAGCAGGTGTATGTTGTGTAGCCCTGTGCTCCACAGGTTGGAGATGTAACGACTGTCTTTACCAAGTAGTCGGTTGCAATAAGCTTATTGCTTGTGTAACCGCTTATGTACTTAGGACGTTGCTTTATATCGTTTGTGTTGTCAACGGTCCAGGTTTCAAGGGCAAGACCGTTTGCAATAACAAGCATTGCGTTGTTTTCATTAAGCATATTGTAGCTGATGTCCAAAAATACCTCATTTTTGCCTGTTTGCAATGCAAGAACAGGGTTTATCAAGGACTGTGTTACATTCTTTGAGCTAACAAAGCCAAGTCTGGCAGTATCGTCAACATTTTTAACATACTCAAGATATGTTATGTTAAAGGAAATCCAAGTGCAGCTGTCCTCCATACCGTATTTTTCAACAATATCAACTAAGGAGCTTACCTGCTCTTGAGTATAAGTGGCATCGTTTTTAATCTCGATGTACGGGTGCAATCCAAGCTCCTTGCAAAGAGCGATAAACTCTTCAAAGGTAGGGATTTTTGTGCCCGCATACTTAGAGCCCTTCCAGCTACCAAAGTCATACTGTAAAAGCTCCTCATATGTAAGCTCGGAAATGTTGCCGCTACCGTTACTTGTGCGGTCGATTGTCGCATCGTGAAGCAATACGGCAACTCCGTCCTTTGTGAAGGCTACATCACATTCAACAAAGGAAAATCCCTTTTCCTTTGCCAAAATATACGCAGGAAGAGTGTTTTCAGGAGCTGTGTTGCTATATCCTCTGTGAGCTATGGATTTAATCTCACGGTCAAAATAGTGACCAAATGGACCAAACTCACCTGAGAATGTTGTATAGTCGCATCTTTGACATTCTTCGTACGCTCTGTAACCACTCTCGGTGCAGGATGGCGCCTTCAATGCATAGCTAACAATTTTATGTCCCTTTGCAACAACGCGCTCCTCGGTAACATCACAATTTGCGCATGTTCTCTTTTCAAGTCCGTCAGCAGTACAGGTGTCCTCTTTAACAGTAGCCCACTCTCCAAAGCTATGAATTGTGTCATCCATAGGAATAGCAATTTTTATTTGGTCGATAGAAACTACCGAGGCACGCAAGTGAAAGCCAACGTCGCCTGTTGTGTGTTTTATGCCGCTGGCAGACAGTGTGGTTTTGCCATTAATTGCATGGGTAGCATTTGTACCTAAAAGGTCAAAGGTCAAGGTATAATATTTGTCTGGGGAAATATCTTCTGTATATTTTCCTCTTTTGTTAATTCCCCAGCCGGCACTTGCCGAGCTTTTATTGGCTATTTCAATACCGCTGCTATGGGATTTAGCGCCCTTGCGCACTGCCGCCTGCAACAGTGGATAGCCGCCCTGTCCTACACGACCCATTGTTGCAAACCAATAGGAATTATCATTATTTACAGCGGAAAGCATAGTGAAGGTTGTATCAATTTTATAATCACCAAAATCGCCTATCCACTCAGGCAAAAGAATTCTCATTTGGGTGGTTGTGTTTACAGCCGCATTCAATATGAGCTTGCCGTTTTCTATGTAATATTTTGTACCGGTTGGAGCTTCAAGTGCTCTGTAATCATCCCCAAGAGCTTCACGGTTGAAGTCGTCCAAAAACAGCACGTACTCCGTGTCAGCTGGATTTTTAACAACCAAGTAAACGGACTTAGTGCTTGTGCCCGAGGTTGCGACTAGCTTGTATGTTCCCGCTTTGGTAGGACAAATTTGACCGTTCACAATCTCAATATCCTCTGAGCTCCATGCAATATTCTTAGCAGGCACCACCTTGCTGCTTGTAAAATATACATCGTACAAGGAAAGGGTAACAATATCGCCTACATTTGCGCCTATGGCAGGCACGGAAAATGAAATGGTTTTTGGTGTAATGTCCTTTGCTGTTTGCTTGCTACCGCAATTGTCACAAAAGCGCTCATATCTGCCACCCACACAGGTGCCAGACGTTGGGTATAACCAATCCCCATAGCTTCCGCCACAGATGCAATCAGCATTTTTCTGCACAGATGATTCTTCCGCATTGATGCTTACGAAAAGCACGCCCAAAAGCATCATAAGTACTAACAAAAATGATAATGCTTTTTTCATAAAATAAATTTCTCCTTGAGTTTAATTTCGTTTATTATAGCATAAAGCAAATGCTTAGTCAACAAATTCCGTAAATATAATACGCGCTCTCGGGCTCTTTGAGGGCGCGTATCAAATATATGCGAGTATAAGCTTTGTTTTTTACATACTCATTGTTAGCGCGCCTGCGCTGACAATGCGTCCGTAATGTCCGTAATCTATGGGCTCACCCTTCTTGGCGCGTTGATTTGGAATTGGCAAAATTTTCTCCTCAAGCTCGTCAATTCTGTCTATTTTGCCACTTGCATAGGACAAAAGCCTTTTAGCGCAGGACTCTAACCTTTGGCAAAGTCCACCTAATCGTGCACTGTGAATTTCAAAGCCGTAGCCCTTATTTTCCACCATCCATTGGCGCTCCATTGTGTCGTGGAACACTCTTATTCGCTTTATAAGCTCCTTATAATCTTCCCTTGCCAAGCGCATAAGCTCCTGCTTGTCGCCACTTTTATATGCCGCCCTTGTTTTCACACCAAGCTCGTATTTAATTTCAAGGGCATAGCACAAGGCACTAAGATTTTTAAATATATATCCGTATTTCCTTGTTTTCTTGCCAACATCCAAAAGCTCGGCTGCGTATTTTTTGTATAGCTCACCAACACCCTCGGAAACAGTATAATCAAGAAAGCCGGAAAAAACGTCAGAATAAAGCATATATTTAGAGGGGCTTTCGCAATAATTCGGCTCATCCCCAATTAACAGGTTAGGCAAATCCGCTTTGACAAAGCTGTCAAAGTCAACGCCCACCACTCTTTTGAATTTGGCTTTAATCTTTTCCTCGTCAAAATTACCCTTGGCGCACTCTGCAATGTAGCAAAGGGCAGGGAGTAGTGCGTTTCTTGAGCATTCTGCTCCGTCATCTCCCCACATTGTCATCATTATGTTATCAACTCTGTTGTCACGGCAAGCTGCCACAGCCTTTTTCATCAGTCTCATTGAAAGCTTGTTAAGTGGTGCAAAGCCTGCCCAGCACCAAGCACCGCCTGCAAACCACACGTCGTTTGTAAACTGCTTGTGCATTTTTATCATTGTGTCGTAGCTTTTTTGGTCATCGCTATAATAATCCCAATATACAGGCTGTACATTTTTGGGCAACGCTTCCCTTGCATCTTTTGGCGCTTCCTTATATTCCTTAAAATAATATTCTCCACCATTAAACGGACGGAAAAACATATCCGACCAAACGAAAAGCTCATACCCATATGGCTTTGCAATATCACAAATTTTTTCAAGGTGTCCCTTTATAATTTCGTTTGATGTTTTTTGCCCGTGCTTATCAAAATACTTGCCTCTGCCAAGCATATGCGCCTCATCCATACCGATATGCAAGCGCTTGGACCTGAAGCATTTTGTGAGTGTTTTGAACATATTGGAAATCAGCTCATATGTGCGGTCCTCGTCAACCAAAAGTATATCATCACAGTCAACGCCAACCTGTCCCCACTTAAAGTATGTTTTCATATGAGCAAGGGTCTGTATGCAGGGGATTGCCTCAATTCCCAAGGAAACGCAAAGGTTGTCTATTTCCTTCATTTCCTCAAGGGAATATCTACCCCTCATATAACCAAAATATTCCTCGCCCTCAACCTGATAGGTATCTTCCATATAAAGAAAAACCGTGTTGTAGCCAAATTTTTTCAAGGTGCTCAAAAAACTCTTCAAGGCGGGCAGGCTCATAACCGCGTTTCTTGACAAGTCTATCATAACACCCAGGGATTTTTTCTTTTTCATTTTTCTTCCTTTCAGCTTTCGCAACAAAATTGCATCCTTTACTTTCATAATTACATATTATCACAAAATATAATTTAATTCAAGATGTAGGAATTTACAGGAACAATAATCGCTATTTTTTGACATTAATTTTAAAAAACTGTTGTTTTTTTAGATAATATATGGTACTATATTGAAAACGAGGGGGTGTGAAAATGCGTAGCAGCAACCTAAAAACAACGATACACTTTGAAGGCAATGCGCTTATGCGTCTTGCACAGCTTGAATATAAAAAGGTTTTCATTATTGCTGACCCGTTTATTGTTTCAAGCGGACTTATAAACGCTGTGACAAAGCATTTGAGCTCTGCCGGCATCCAATATAAAATTTACTCCGATGTAACGCCAGACCCAACCACTGACAAGGTAGTGTCCGGAGTTACTGCTCTTGCACGCGAAATGTCGCCTTGTCTTATTGCCGTTGGCGGTGGCTCTGCTATCGACCTTGCAAAATGTGTGCGCCTTTTCGCCCGCAACCTAAACCCCGACTATGCACCGCACTTTATCGCAATTCCCACAACAAGCGGAACAGGTAGTGAGGTGACTTCCTTTGCGGTTATTTCCGACCCAAAGAAAAATGTAAAGCACGCGCTTGTTGATGAATTTCTTCTCCCCAACGAAGCAATTCTCGATGTTGAAATGGTAAAGAGCGTTCCTGCCGCTGTCACTGCCGACACAGGACTTGACGTTTTAGCTCACGCTCTTGAGGCTTATGTTAGCACAGAGGCGGACTATTTTTCAGATATGTATGCTGAAAAGGCAACCTCTCTTTGCAAGCACTATCTTGTGCGCTCATATAACTACCCAAAAACTCACGAAAATAAAGCAAGAGAAAAAATGCACATTGCATCCTGCTTGGCGGGTATTGCTTTCAATGCGGTTTCTCTTGGCATTTGTCACAGTATCGCTCACCAGCTGGGCGCACAGTTCCATATTCCCCATGGCAGAGCTAACGCAATTGTGTTGCCCGACGTTATCGCCTATAACTCAGGCGTTTCAGAAAACACATTCTTTATCAAAGACCCTGACCCTTGCGTGTCAAAATATGCAAATATGTCACGCCGTATCGGTCTTATCGGCTATGATGATGTTGCTTGTGTAAAGGCGCTTGCATACTACATCCGTTCAATGCAGGTTGAAATGAATATGCCTATTAGTGTTCACGAAGCAGTTCCGACATTAACCTACGAGCAGTATTTGTCAAAGGTGGACGCAATGGCAGAAGCCGCGCTTTTGGACACCTGCACAAAAACAAACCCAAGAAAACCAACCAAGGAAGATATTGTCAAAATCTTCAAAAAAATCTGGAATAACGATTCCAACCAAAACAAATAAAATCAAGCGTGATGCCCCCTGTGGCATCACGCTTTTTTGCTGCAACAACAAAAGGGAGCTGTCAGCAAAGCTGACTGAGGGATTTATGCCTCGTCGCGTACAATCTTGGTATGTCACGGAAATCTCTCGGGTAGCACAAAGTCTTGTATTGTATAAAAACGGCTCGCATTTTTTATTCGTGGTTGAAAAAAACCGAATTTTATGGTACACTAGGTTTATAAAGATACACAAATGGGAGGAAGCTTTTATGGATGGATTTATTACAATGGCTGCATACGACAGCACGGACGAAATAAAGGCAAAAGCTGATGTTGTGTGCTCGGGAAAAAACGACGAGCAAACGATTCAAAAAACGGTAGATGAGTGTGTAAAACAGGGGAAAAATATTTATTTATTCAATGGTACATACGTAATAGATGCGTTTTATGAGCAGAAAGATAATGGACCTAAATGTGCCGTTTGTTTCCCAAATTGCAAACGAGAAATATCTATCCTTGGACAAAGCCTTACCTATGGAAAAAAGGGAAACGGCGTTATTCTCTACATAACAAAAGAAGCTCTTGACACCGTAGGCGACGAGGGCGCAGATGTTTTAAGAACGACATGGACAGACCTGGGGCTTGGTAATGGCTCCTGTTTGAGAATGGAGAATATTCAAATATTACTTTCTCACAATCAAAAGCCTGTTCGTTGTATTGATTTGAGAAGATGCGACCGTCCGGAGCTAAAAAACATTCGTTTGAATGCCTTTGGGGATATCAATGCGGGATTTGGAAATCCTCCTCCGATTGCAGTAAAAAATTGCATAGGACTAACTATGACTGATGGTAGCAACAATTCCTTCAGTAATTATACCAATGTGTTTGCCACGGGATTTTACGAAGGAATTCAAGTTGGTGGCGAGCATGTTGTTATGATCAACTGTGGCGCCATTATGTGTTATTACGGGCACACCTTTGGAAATTATAAGCTGAATTGCGGTGCCAATCATCCAATCACCCTTATCAACTGTATGGATGAAAGAAACGTAAACCTGCCGCTCTTTAACGATTGTGGCGACGGTGACGGTCACGGTGGCAGACTGCACGGTGAACAGGAAATAACTATGATAAGCTTTAATATTGAACGCCTAGCGGAGCAAACCCCCGGTGGTGTATTAGGCGACTTGATGCGTGAGGTTACTCCCGGAACCTTTAAGGGACAAATTGATTTTACAGCTCAACCTGCTTGGTGTCACACCAACGAAAAGAATTTTCAGCTTTGGGAAAGTGACGGGTCGGGAAAAGGCTTCAAGACAAGAAACAGCTGCCACAAGCTTGTTTGCGACACGGAAGAAAGATTAAGCTATTATCCAATGCTTGGTCAACAAATTTTCGATACCGACCTTAACAAAATGCTGATATGTATAGACCCCGCCGCAAAGAAATGGGTCGATTTCAGCGGCAACGAAATCTAAGAGAATACATTTTTAATTATTGCATTTTGTCAAAAACGGTGTTAAGATTGGCATAACCAAAGACGTTAAGCTCACCACAAAGAAAAGCACAGACTGCAAGAAAATTATTTTAAAACACGCAAAAGACTTTGGCGGCTCACTAACTGACCTTGATGTAATTAAACTTTGTGGCTGCTCAAGACAGAGCTATTATAAGTATAAAGCAGAAATGAAAAGAGCCGACTCTATTTAAGAGCCGGTCTTTTTTGTAAAATTATCAGTATATATTTTTTGACTATATGCTTTTCAACACTATTAAACTTGATTTCTATCATAAAAGATATTTCAACGAAAAACTATATTTTAAACACACTTTGACCCTTTGGTACATCTATTTCGACAGGGTACCAAAGGTACTTTGTTACCACCTTCAGTTTAAATGGCTTTTGTGCTTCCACCTTTACGGTGGTTTGCCCCTTAAATGGATGGTATTCGGTACATACTATGCTTACAAGATTGGAATTAAAAATCATATTTTCTATTCCACATTTTTCACGGTTGTTTAGGTGGAAGGTGACTTGATTTTTATGTGCATCAAATTCAAGACCGATAATGTTTTCAATAAGCATAGTTATTGGCGCAATTCCACTCCAGCCTACAAATTCGTCACGGGACAGCGTGTTATATTCAGTGGTGGCGGGGCGATAAGCGTCCGGGGCATAGCATTCCCAAATGCTGCCGTACGCTACATCGTTTGCAACCTTGCACATGCCGTCAAGATACTTTATAGCAGCTTCCCTTGCGTATTCGTGATATCCGTTTTTACAAAGTCCCTTTATTGCGCACAGGTTAGTTGGCGCCCATACTCCGCCAAGCCAATAGCCACCGGCAGTATCGTAATTTGGGTCATCCTTTGACAGTGTGGCAAAGGGGATTTTTGTGTAAAATTCGTTTTCGTTCATCATGTGCGCCACTACCGAGCGAAGTCTTTCGCCATATGCAACCCCTGATACAAGTGTCCAAAAGGTGGCGGCAGTTTTTGAGTTTATAAACTTAACCCTATCGCCTTTCCATGTGCGGGTAAAGAAATTAAAATACCAACCTGCTTTTTCGCTATAATGAAGCTTGTTTATGTTGTCGCAAATGCGCACGTGCTCATTTTCATAATGCTCCGCCTTTTCATTTAAGCCAAGCTGACTACATATATAAGATATACAAATGGCACTAAGTGCCTGCTGACAGGCAAGGTCAACAAAGCAAGTGTCACTTCCGTCACCGTGCTTAGCTCCATATCCACTAACAGGGGAATTATCCATTCCGCTGGAGCCTGTATCTTCAAAATAGTAAAGGTCGCAGCTTTCTCTTTTTCTATTTTTCTCAATAAAATTATAAATTCCCTCAAGTGCAGGCAAGACGCGCTCAAAGCGTGAGGAGTCACCCGAAATCAAGTAGTGCTCCCATTCTGCCCAAGCCATAAGAGGCGGGTTTATTCTCTCGCCATAAGTAGGCTCGCCGTCATCAAGGTTATACGCCATAGCCATAAAGCCGTCGTTCTTGCGCCTTAGCATATATAGATTGTCAAGATTATTCAAAGCACTTAATGTGCCATTTGAATAATTGGTAATAAAGGTCATTATGCAGGAGTCCCATTGCCACATGATGCCCACTCCGGGCATACAGGTTAAAATGTCCTTCCAGCCATCCTTTTCTATATATTCCACATTTTTAAAGGCAAGCTCCCAGGCTTGATAGTAAAGATTTATAAAGTCATCACGTCCATCTAAAATAGGACGGGGCAAGCTTTCCTTGTTGTAAATATAGCGTTTTTTCATTTTTACCCTTTAACTTTTGCAATAAAATTGTATATTTGTGATTACATATTATCACAAAATATGATTTAATTCAAGAAGAGTTAGTATATTATTTTAAAATCCATTAATACCACACAGAAAAGTATAATTCACACACAAAATTTCTGTCAGTTTTGTCAGCTCGAAAAACATTTAATTTATGTTAAAATATTTCCATAACAACAAATTCCACTTTTTGAGCTTTTTCGAAAAATCAAAGGCAAAAATTCCATAAAAATTCCACAATTTTGTGGAAAATCAATCCCTCCGTCACGACAAGTCGTGCCACCTCCCTTTACAAAGGAGGCATACAAAAAAGGGAAATGGTTTCCCAAACTCCCTTAGATGTATAAAAAGAAAAAAGAAACGGTACGCACTTGCGCTTCATCAACAGTACACTGTTAGGTGCTGGATTGCCGTTTCTGCTAATATTATATATTAAAAATTCTTGTTTGTCAACACCAATATAAAAGGGCAGATTTCTCTGCCCTTTATGTGTTACTTGAAATATCTATTCAAAAGTCCTTCGAAAGCTTTTCCGTGTCTTGCCTCGTCGCGTCCTGCCATATAGCTTCGTGAACATCCCGAGGTTAGACCATGCTTTGTATTACTTGATTTTGTTGAGATTTTTAATGAGATTTTATAATAGCTTTGCAACTGCAAAAAATAATAAATTCCGTAAAAATTCTATTAATTTTTCCGTGTTTCAGAACAAAATAAGTGTGTATATTTTAAACAAATAGCTTTTTTCGTTTTGCGTTTTTTGTGCTCAATTGCACTTTATCAATTGAAACACATAGTCCTTTAGGCGTAGCTTCTATTAACAATTCCGCATCGTCTAATTTGAAACGCAACGCCTTTTGCCCCTCGTGATCTTTTTCCTCATCGATAAAACACAAATCGCTTTCCGCATTTATAACATTAGACCAAAAATCACGATTGTAGTCGCTATATATTTCACCGGAAAAACCACAATTGTTTCCTTCAATTTTCTGAGACGATAAACCGAACAAAGCATCGTCGAAAGCGATTATTGCATCCTTGCAAAAACACAGTGTTTCGTCTATAGACTCAAAACCGTACGGATTTGAGTCTAATGCAATATATTTAATTTTTCTTTTGCTTTTCAACAAGTCGTATAGTTCTTCTTCGCCTGTTTCTATAAAGCACGGAGAGTCGTCATTATTCCAAGCATCTATTTGCTCTTTAAGCACCATATCTATGTATGTGGCTTTATGACACGAATTACATCTAACGGCAAAATCTCCACGAATATCGCTAAGTATTTCAGCCTTGCCACCACAAGAGCATTTTTTTACAAGATGTCCTCCCACCGAAACCACATTAACTCCAGCGTCCTTTGTTCCGTAAAACACATCCATATTATCGCATTGATTGTAAATATAAAGATTCAAGTTGAAATCATCAAAGCATATAACTTGATAATCATCTTTTTTCTCAATACAATGAATTTTTTGCCCTGAAAATAAAGTTTCTCTCCAATCTATATACTCATCGTCGCCATTATACCACCAATCATATTTTTCTGACGGAAAGGTGTATGGCTTTTGATATTTTTGCGCTCCGTCGTAGCCGATGGTTACATAATAATTCTCGCTTTCTAATAATATCCAATATCCTTCTGTAACATGGTATTCCAACTCTCCAGTTGTGTGTAAATATGCGTTGTGCCAATTGCTTAAATATGATTCTCGGTATTGCAATTCGAATACCGTTAAAATGGGTTCATCCAAAATCATAGTATCACCTCCATTTATTAGCAATTGAAATCAACGGGATAGCTTTCATCAGCTTCATCAGACCACAGTAAAGAGTAGCCATCAGTTTCAGCATCATCTGGTGCTATTGTAAATGTATTGCCATTTTTCATTATAAACTTTATTTCGCAAAATGTTTCGCTTGTAGGTGATACATAATCAATACCATTTTCTAACCACTTCGAATATTCGCTGATAACAGGAGTTATTGTTATTCTTTCTATAATATCGTATTCAAGTGAAATTGATTCCGTTCTATCCTTTTCATTAGTATGCGAATTATAAATATCTATTGTATTATTAAAATAATCTTCAATAATCGATTGTGATATTCGTTCCTTTTCTTGTTCGGTTAAAGATCTATATTCAACGCAAAGCTCATCGATGAAAAAGTATGACACAACTAAGCACTTTTCGTTTTCAAACACAATATAAATGTCTTCGTCCTGCATATAGACTTTATTTCTTAAATGTCTACATATAAACGAACCAAATGAAAATATTGCTTTTACTTTTGTGTCCTTTATTTCACTTAAAAGATTGTCAAAATAAACATTCGCTTCGGTTAATTTAGAAAGCTCTTTCATAGCAAACCCACCTTAAACATTTCTTTTTATAATTATACCATTGATTGATCCTTTTGTAAAGTTCGTGCTGTCTCAAAAATCCGACATTATATATTTTCCAAAATCACAAGTTCCATAATTTGAGCTTTTTTGAAAAACCAAAACGCCAAAATTCCATAAATTTTCCATGTTTTTGTGGAAAACCGAACAATTCAAGCAACAAAAAAAGAACCTCACAGCTCATTGATGCAATAGCCCCAATGCAACGCCCAAAATCGGTTCTGTGGTGGTTCTATAATCATTATAAATAAGAATCTATCAAATGTCAACCCAAAAATAAAAGGGCAGAAAATTCTGCCCTATGTATTTTATATTACTTCTTGAAGTATCTATTAAGAAGTCCTTCAAATGCCTTGCCGTGTCTTGCCTTGCTATTGAAATTCTCTTGGCTTAGTGTTATAATATGCCTGATGGGAATAGAACTATCAGGCATAACAAAAGAGTATTAAGGAGTTTTTATGAAAGCAAAGCAAAGTGTTTTTCCGCGGTGGCGTGGATTTAATCTGCTTGGAATGTTTTGCTCCGAAACCTCGGAGTATAGAGATTTTCGTTCTCCGGGGTACTATACCGAAGAGGACTTTAAAATGATACGTGATTGGGGATTTGACTTTGTGAGATTGCCCCTTTCGTATAGACTTTGGAGCGATGTGAACAATCCATACGAAATTGAAGAAAGCAAAATCGCACCACTTGACAAGGCTGTTTATCTTGCAGAAAAATATGGGCTACATACAAATATAGCAATGCACCGTTTACCCGGTTATTGTGTAAATCAGGATGAGAAAACAGAGGAAAAGGAAAGCTTGTGGACAGACAAGAATATGCTTGACGCGTCCGCTTATCAATGGGCGGAAATTGCAAAAAGATACAAAGGCATATCCTCTGACAAGCTGAGCTTTAATGTTATAAACGAACCCGATAGAAACATTACTCCTGCGCAATATAAGGCAGTTAGCGAGCGAGTTATCAATGATGTGCGAAAAATATCCCCCGATAGACTTTTTATACTTGACGGCATTTGTTACGGGGATATTCCACCGGTTGATGCAATGAGGTATTTTGAAAACTGTGGGTATAGCTGTCGAGGCTATGAGCCAAGAAGATTAACTCACTATTTTGGTGGGGAAAATGAAGAAAAGCCAAAATGGCCCGATATGAGAAGATTTGACAATAACGGAGATTTTACGCTTCGAGATAGATGCGACCTTGAACAGTTTTTCGGTATGTGGGCAGACCTTTCACAACGGCTAAACGTGGGAGTGCATTGTGGCGAAATGGCAGTATATCATAAATGCCCACACGATACCGCAATGCGTTGGCTTGAGGATACCTTGGATGTGCTAAAGTCATATAATATCGGCTGGGCTTTCTGGAACTTGCGTGGAAAGTTCGGTATTATGGATAATGGCAGAGATGATATAGAAATGACCGACTTTCACGGCCACAAATTAGACCTTCAAATGTTAAAGCTCCTACAAAAATATTAACCTTCGCCCTGTTAACTCCTCTTAACAGGGCTTTTTCATAAAAATGCAAGAGCTAAAATTCCATAAAAATTCCATAATTTATGGAAAAACAAATGAAAAAAAGGAACAGACAAATCTGTTCCTTTATGTATCACAAATCCTTATATTACAAGGCTTCGTGGCATTATTTAAAATAACGATTTAACAAGCCTTCAAATGCCTTGCCGTGTCTTGCCTCGTCGCGAGCCACCTTATAGCTTCGTGAAAAAGCCCGAGGTTAAAACATGCTTTGTATTACTTGGCTTTGTTGAGCTTTTTAACTGTAATATATTTTCAACTCTGCGTTTGTAGAATATAAGAAATTCCGTAAAAATTCCATGTTTTATTCCGTTTTTAGGAGAAAATACAAATGAAAATAGAAACAAAAGGTACCTATCAATTACCAAATGGAATGTGGGCTTTTAGAGCTTTCCTTGTTGTTGATGGTGTAAAGAAAGACGTCAAACGCACCAAGGTTTGAGAACTTGATTGTTAAAACTTTACAAGACGCTTTTTTTATGATACAATAATTAAAACAAAACTTTCTTTGCGTTGGAGGAAATTACAAATGTTTGAAGATGAAGATTTTGATGAAGAACTTTTTGAAGAAGAGGATTTCGATGAATATACTGGCGAGATGATTGACTTTAATGAATATGATAATTTAATCGATTATTCAAATGATGAATATTGTAAAACCCAATGTGAGTTTTTTAAAACATGCTATGCAAACCACAATATTTGTATCAAAGAAGTTTTTAAAAACATGCTCAAAACCTTAACTCCAAGAGAAGAGAGGGTTTTAAAAATGAGGTTTGGTTGGTATAATAATATAAGATTCCCATATTCACAAATAGGACTCGAACACGACATTACAATGGAACGAGCACGACAAGTTGAGAAAAAAGCCCTGCGGAAATCAAGGCACCCATCTCGTTCTAGAAAATTAAAAAGTTTTCTTTATGATGTCGCTTTATTACCTGATGAAAACTTTTATAAATCTTTATCTTTAGCCATATTTGGCGAATTTGCAAAAGAGCTTGTTTTTGAGGCTGAATTAGGCATGGATTACAATATTGTGGATAAAGAAAAAACTTCCGAAAAAAGCATAACTGCGATAAAAAATGAACTCGACAAAAACATTCATGATATAGAAATTTTAAGACCTTTTATAACATGTGTAGACAAACTTAATATAATAACGCTAGATCATTTACTACACACATCCGAATTAAACCTTTTCGCTTGTTTCGTGGAAGATGACAAAAAACTATTTGAATTGTTGAAAACTTTGTCTGATATGGGATATCGATTAAAAGAAACTTGCATTTGTTCTTCTAAATTAAATGAATGTTATGCTAAAGATTTAAAAGATTTGATTTTCAACACTTCTATTTTTGAAGAACGTTTTCTTGATTTACCATCAAAAATTGTTTTTAAACTCTTTGAACAAGGAATAACAACTAATCATGATTTGTTAACAAGAATATTTTTTGTCAAAGCCTCAAAAGACATTAGCGAAGAAGAAATGCAAATAATCGATAATTATTTGGAATCGAAAAAATTGCTGTGTTATTTTAATGAAGACCATACAAAAAAGATATACATAACATCTTACTTATTCAATGCTTTCATAGACAATTTAATTGTGTGGCTCAAGAACAATTGTATATCAATATCGTCATTAAAAAACGATTTGTCAAAAATTCAAAATATATCGGTTATTTCTTTGTATGAAATGATAAATACTAATTTTGGTGACTTTAAATTCAGCGGTTTTGAAAATCCTAAAAATGCTTTACTAATAACCAGTTACATTGAGGAGTTGAATTTATCTGTTAGAGCATTCAATTGTTTGAAAAGAGCGGGAATTAACACACTGCAAGACTTAATTTCTTTATCAAAAGAAGACTTGACAAAAATCAAAAATATATCACCAAAAGCATTAGATGAAATAATTGAAAAACTTTATCAAGTAGATCTTGAAATTCCGGATTAAACATAGATATTGACACAAAAATTTTGAAGAAGAAACAGGTTTGAACCAACTGAAAAAATCAGTTGGTTCTTTCTTGCCTAACTTAAGGACTATATAACTTATTGCATAGTTGTACATCACAGAAAGCGTGAGGCAACGCACAAAATTCTTGTTAGAAATGTCAGTGTAAAACCCTGTTGATACACGATATAATTAAATAAAAAACTTTCCATATAAAATAACTTCCACTTTTTGAGTTTTTTGAAAATTACAAGAGTTAAAATTCCATAAATTTTCCATGTTTTTGTGGAAAAAGCAGTGCAAACAAATGAAAAAAGGGAGTAGAAAAAATCTACCCCCTATGTATTCAAAGTCCTTGTAATATAAGGCTTTACAGGATTATTTGAAATATCTGTTAAGAAGTCCCTCAAATGCCTTGCCGTGTCTTGCCTCGTCGCGAGCCATTTCGTGAACGGTGTCGTGGATGGCGTCAAGGCCGAGCTCCTTTGCGCGCTTTGCAAGGTCGAATTTACCCATTGTTGCGCCGTTTTCAGCTTCTACTCTCATTTCGAGGTTCTTCTTTGTGGAGTCAGTTACAACCTCACCGAGAAGCTCTGCGAACTTAGCTGCGTGCTCTGCTTCCTCGTAAGCTGCCTTTTCCCAGTAAAGACCGATTTCAGGATAGCCCTCTCTGTGAGCTACTCTTGCCATTGCCAAGTACATACCAACCTCTGTGCATTCGCCCATATAGTTAGCGCGAAGGTCCATAATGATGTCCTCACGTGCACCCTGTGCCACGCCTACAACGTGCTCAGCAGCCCAGTAACGGTTTTCCTCTACTACCTCATTGAACTTTTCTGCAGGAACCTTGCACTGTGGGCATCTTTCAGGTGCGCTATCTCCCTCGTGAACGTAACCGCAAACAGAACATACAAACTTTTTCATAACTTTTTCTCCCTTTAATTTAGATTTAATTTTTAATTTTCATTTGTTCAAGCACTCGGCACAGGTGCCATAGTAAACTACTCTTTCCGTGTCAACTGCAAAGCCTGCATCGCGCAAGGCTTTTCTTTTTTCGGGCTCGATTGGAAAATCGTATATCTTTTTACACTCTTTACAGGTAAAATGTGCATGATTTTCAATAAAGCCGTCATAGTAAACACATTTGTCAACCGCTTCTACCGAAATTATCTCGCCATTTTCAAGAAGCTGACCCAAGTTCCTATAAACTGTACCCAAGCTGATATTAGGAATTTTCTCACGGACTGCGTCATAGACCTGTATGGCGCTACAATGATGACGCTTCGAGCGGAGAAATTCCAAAATTTCTTTACGCTGAGTGGTGTTTCTCATTTTGTCCTCCTCTTTACTGATTTGCTTATCAGTAATAATTCCTGTTATCATTATACACATTCAAGGGTCATTTGTCAAGAGCTTTTTAAAATTTTTTCAAAAATTTTTTCGTGTTGACAAAGCTCTTCATTTATTATAGAATATATACAGAAAAGAGGTGTTATTTATGCCATTTAAGCCAAAGGAATTGCCTGACGTGAATAAGCCAAAGACAAAGGCTCAGCGTTTTTGGGGTGAGGTGCTTTCCTACATTATTATTACTATAGGAACTGCCATTATCGCTCTTGGTATTTACCTTTTCAAATTTCCAAATCACTTTTCCGTGGGTGGGGTCAGCTCCTTGGCGGTGCTACTGTCTGAGCTTCTTGACCACGCGGTGACGGAATCACAAATTATGTCTATTGCCAACATTGCCCTGCTCATTGTTGCGCTTATTGTTTTCGGCAAAAGCTTTGCCATCAAAACTGTTTATTCCACTGTGCTTTTGTCGGGCTTGACGCTTGCTTTCGAGTGGGTTATCCCATCGTCTATGCTGCCTTTGACAAATGAGCTATTTTTGGAGCTTATTCTGACTATTGCCGCTATTGCTGTGGGCAGCGCAATTTTGTTCAGCCAAGGGGCAAGCTCAGGCGGAACTGACGTTATTGCAATGCTTATCAGAAAGTTCACCAATGCGGACATAGGAACTGCTCTTTTGATAACCGATGCCTTTATGGCATTTGCCGGCATATTTGTTTTCGGCCCCACTATCGGTCTTTATTCTATTTTAGGTCTTGTGCTAAAGTCCTTCATTGTAGATAACGTAATTGACGGTATGAACAGAACAAAGGTGTTTATCATCGTCACACAAAAGGAAAAGGAAGCCTGCGATTTTATCAACAACATTTTGCACAGGGGCGCTACCGTTTCCAAGTGTACAGGCTCATACACCAATGAGGAAAAGAGCATGATAATCACCGTGCTTACAAGAATGCAGGCAGGTATGCTCAAGAAGTATCTAAAAGAGGTTGACCCACAAGCATTCACTGTTATTACAAACTCCAGCGATATTATTGGTAAGGGTTTCCGCATAGTCAGTTAATAAAAAAGGGCTGACACATTAAAGCACAACCACAACACACAAAAGGCACCAATAAGCAAATATAGTTCTAATCTATAAATATTGTTTCATTATAAGGTTGAAAAACTACGTTTTTCTCCACAAATGTGTGTTGTTATCGGCGTTTTCACCCCTCCACGTACAAAGTACGCGTTAACGTGAACCCCCAAAACTCATTTTTCGTTTCGGGGAACCCCTAATTGGATGAAACCACCGCTTTCTGCTCTTAATCTGCCTAGCCCTACAAAAGAGGCTGACACATTAACAACCCTTTATCTTACAAAGAAATCAATAAATATACAACAAAAAAATCAGGAATTTTTTGAAAATTCCTGATTTTTTATTGTTAATGTGTAGCTCTTGCCAAAAACAACCTTTTCAAGAGTTGCGCATCCGCGGAAGTATGAGTTATCTCCAAATGCGTAGCAAGTGTGTTTAAAGGTGCACAACCTAGACAAGCCGCGCTAAAGCGCGGCTTTTGAAAAATTATTCAACTTTAAATTTAATTAGAACAAGTTGTTGATATCAACTGTGATCTGTGTTGCCTTTTCTGTGATATCGTTACCATGCTCGTCCTTGCCGATTACCTTATCAACATAAGCGATCTGGTATGGAGATTCGCAAATAACGTCTGTTGTCTCCATTGCTTCATTTACATAGATTGGGCTTGTGTACTTCATAATTTCCGCTCCTATCATCTTACTTAGGTTTACAATTAGCGGCACTTGCGCACCGATATTTTTGTACATTACTATTATACCACCAATATAGCTCTTTGTAAATATGTTAAATTCAACAAACTTTTTCCTGTTTTTTCTTGTCAAAACTGTAAATTTTGTTCAACTTGACGAAAATGTCATTTTCCCCTTCTCTGTTTCAACAAAAACTATTTCCTATTTTTTCAACGTTCTTTTTTTGTGTCTTCAAAAAACTGTCACATTCATAGGGTACAATATAAGCACAGACACAGAATACGGTTTATCGAGGTTCATATGTCGAATTATGTATACAACGATAACTTCAACAACGGTGGCGACAAGGAGCCTATTCACTTTAACTTCGGCCCTTCACCAAGGAAGGGAAGCTCCAAGCTTTTCATAATCGCTCTCGTTTGCTTTATCGTTCTTTCAATTATATTATGCTTACTTGTCGGCGTCTCCCTCTCCGAGCGCCATTCCCCTTTCAAAGATGCAGATACACCTGCTTCAAATACAGTTTACACCAATAACATCTTCAAAAGTCCTGAAACATCCTCTATTACAGGTACAAACGGACAGCTCACCCGCGCAGACACAATCGCTGCCATCAAGGATTCAGTTGTTGAGATAAGAACCCAGGCGGTTGTTTCTCAGCATCAGTACATCCAAAAGGGTGCAGGTAGCGGAGTTATTGTGGGTAACTACAAGGCAACCGAAGGCGATGAGCAAGGTTATTACATTATAACAAATGCTCACGTTATCGAGGATGCCATCAGCAGCAACAAATCACAAATAACAGTTATCTTAACCGACGGCACAGAATATAGCGCCGAAGCGGTTGGCGCTGACTCCAAGAGTGATATTGCTGTTCTTAAAATCAAGGAAACAAAGACACTCACCTGCGCTACCTTTGCAAACGAGGAGTACAAGCTGCGAGTTGGCGACGAGGTTATTGCTATCGGCAACCCATTAGGTCAGCTGGGCGGTACAGTCACAAACGGTTATATCAGCGCACTCGACCGTGAGATTATGGTCGATGGGAACAAAATGAATCTTCTGCAAACAGATGCACCTATTAACCCGGGCAACTCGGGTGGCGGACTTTTCAATCTCCGCGGTGAGCTTGTTGGCATTATCAATGCAAAATCAACAGGCACGGACATTGAGGGCATCGGATTTGCAATCCCATCAAACGACGCTTTGAAGGTATATTCCGACATAGTTAATTACGGCTATGTTACAGGAAGAGGCACCAGACAAGCGCCACTTAAATAGACACTATCCTATACTCTCCTTCAAAATAACTGAAAGTGCAGCGTTCCGTAAAAAGGCGCTGCACTTTCGGTTTATATAATGTTGATTTTTTTAATTTTTTATGATAAAATAAATTAGAGGTGATGATTATGTACAATATCTTAATTGTTGATGATGAGGAAATGATTAGAAAGCTCATCAGAAAATATGCTGAATTTGAGGGACACACAGTTACCGAGGCAACTGACGGTATGGATGCGGTTATCAAGTTCAAAAACGGTAGCTTTGACATTATCATAATGGACATTATGATGCCTGAGCTTGACGGCTTCTCCGCTTCTCGCGAGATTAGAAAGACATCAAACGTTCCTATCATTATGCTCTCCGCACGTGGCGAGGAATATGACAAGATAAACGGATTTGAAATCGGTATTGACGACTATGTTGTTAAGCCATTTTCTCCAAAGGAGCTTTTGCTCCGCGTTAATGCCATCGTTAAGAGGTCAAAGCCACAGGAAAAGGCAGAGGAAAACAAAAACGAGGTTATTTCCTTGGCAAACGGCGGACTTGTTGCCGACCTGACCGCGCGTATCGTTTACATTGACGGTGAGCGCATTGATATGTCGCCCAAGGAATATGAGCTTTTCTTCTATATGCTCAGAAACAAAAATATCGCTCTTTCAAGGGACAAGCTTTTGTCTGACGTTTGGGGCTATGATTTCTTCGGTGACGACAGAACTCTTGACACTCATATCAAGATTTTGAGAAAGAGCCTTGGCAAATATAGTGACTTTATCGTGACAATCCGCGGCATGGGATATAGATTCGAGGAAAAATGAGCACTGAAAAAAAGGACAGACGTCCGCTTTCCATAAAGTTCCACATTTTCTCCACTATGATAGCCTTGACTATCATTATGATAGGTATTTTGTGGAGCTTCCAGGCTATTTTATCTGATTTCGTTTTTAAAATCGCTAAGGAAAACGATATTGACCGTGCATCAAATTTGATAACGGACAACTTTGAAACGGAGGATTTACATTCCTTGATTTCCCAGGTCGCTGTGGAATACGGCCTTTGCGTTAAGGTGATTAACTTCAGCACAGGTGTGGATATCCACGACAAGCACTTTTTGAACGACTGTGTTTTGCACAAAATCTCCGGCTACGACTCTCTTATAAACACCTGGTACGATAATGCGGTGCTGAATGACGGCGAATATACAACCGTTATTCCTCGCGACTTGTTCCGAGAGTTTAATTATAATGAGAATTACGACGAGAATGTGCCTGAGCACGAGGAAAGCGAAACCTGCGTTGTTTCCACAAGAATTATCAAGCAGGGCGACGTGGAATATATGATTATTCTCAATGGCTCCGTTGAGCCTATGGTATCAACCGCAAGAGCCTTGAAAATTATGCTTGCCTTTGCCTCTGTTATATTCTTTATTATTTCAATTGTAATTTCATATTTCCTTTCAAGACGTCTTTCAAGACCTATTGAGAAGATAACAGGCTCTGCAAAGGAGCTTCAAATGGGCGACTACAATGTGCGCTTTGAGGAAAAGGGTCCTATTGAGGTTGTGGAGCTTGCCAAAACGCTGAACATAACAAATGCGGCGCTTGACAAGGCTGACAAGCTGCAAAAGGAGCTTATTGCCAACATTTCTCACGATCTGCGCACACCGCTTACTATGATTTCTGGCTACTCCGAATTTATGCGTGACTTCCCAAGTGAAATCACGCCTGAAAACATGCAGGTTATTATTGACGAAACCGCGCGCTTGAACTCCTTGGTTAATGACCTTTTGGATGTTTCCAAGTTCCAGTCAGGCAAGCAAGCGGTTAATATGAAGCGCTTCTGTCTTACAAAAACTATTACAGATACGGTTAAGCGCTATGATACGCTCACAAGCCACAACAATTACAAAATAACCTTTGTTCACGACGGTGAGGTGTTTGTAAACGCCGACGAAACAAGGCTTTTGCAGGTTGTATATAACCTTGTCAACAACGCCATCAACTACACAGGCGAGGACAATAGCGTTACCATCCGTCAGGACGTGCTTGACGACGTTGTAAGAATCTCCGTTATAGACACAGGTGAGGGCATTAGCGAGGAAAATCTACCACTTGTTTGGGACAGATACTACAAGATTGACAAGGTACACAAGCGCGCTATTTTGGGCACAGGCTTGGGTCTTTCCATTGTCAAAAATATCCTTCTTTTGCACAATTCTCGCTTTGGTGTGTCCAGCGAGGTTGGCAAGGGTAGCACCTTCTGGTTTGAGTTAAAAATAATTGAATAATTTTTCGCGCATAAATTAATGAAAGCCCCGCCAAAAGGCGGGGCTTTCATTTAAGAAAAAAGCTATATGGGGTAAAATCCATATAGCTTTTTTAGTTTCTCTCCCTATTTATTCTCCCATATATTTTTGTATTTCTTTTACATCTACTTGGGACAGCTTTAAATTTTGCTGAACAGACAAAGCAGCCGCAACACCTGCCGCCTCTCCAATTGCTATACATACGGACATAATTCTGAAGTTAGAGTGAGCCATATGAGAGCCGCTTATATTTCTTCCCGAAAGAAGCAGTCCCTCAACTCCCTTTGGAAGCAGACATCCGTATGGAATAGTATAGTCCTTATTTTGCTTCCAGCCGCGCTGTACGCCTGTTTTATCAAGGCTTGCGCCTGTCAAATTGTGAACGTCGAAATTAAACCAGCCACGGCGCACAACCCAGTTATCATAATATTTTGCCTCTAAAATGTCATCCTTGGAAAGTGACTCCAAGCCCTCAAAGTGGCGAGTCTCACGAATTCCAATCAAGGGCGCCACACTCATAAGCCAGCACCTTTCATAGCCAGGCACATACTCACGAAGGAATTTTATAATAGGAATTATTTGAGAATGACAGGTGAATATACCCTTTGTCAAGCTTTCTGCGTCAGTGCCGTCAATTTCAATTGCGTTTGTCATATTACAGCACACGGTTTTCTCAGTTGGCTGAGTATATAAAAGCACGTGGCCTGCGGGGAACGGCAAGTGCTCCTTGCCAAGAGCTTGAATTTCTCCCTTTGGAAGCTCAATGGTTGTTTCAAATGACGGTGGAAACACTGCTCTTTCATAATCAACTCCGCCAATTTTGAACATAATTGTGCAGGGCTGCATCCTTCCGTCGCTTTCTCTGCCCTTGAAATACGGTACTCCCGCGCTTGCCGCAATGTCACCGTCGCCTGTGGAGTCAACTACACGCTTTGCTTTGATAAATCCGCGTCCGCTTTTATTTTCCACTATAACACCGACAATTGAACCGTTTTCGGTTACAGCCTTGCAAACTAATGTATGATAAAGGACTCTTATATTTTCCTTTTGCATCATTTCCTCAAGAACAATTTTTTGTATATCGTGATAAATTGCATCCTTGCCGCATCCATTGTCCTGTGCCCAACCGATGTCCTTTGCCTTTTCATAGGTTAAATCCCATATTTCAGGCATAATTTTGCTTGATGAGCGACCGCCCCAGTGTGACATCATTCCCGCAGTCGCAATTCCGCCCAAGCACCCCTGCGCCTCAACAATCATAACCGTCACGCCGAGTCGCGCCGCCATAATAGCCGCGCCTATTCCCGCAGGGCCTGCGCCACACACAAGCACGTCAACATCGGCAATTTGTGGAATGCTGTTAATTTCTTGTATGTAATTTTGCATATGCTTTCTCCTTCGCAAAATAAAATATCATTTATTAATTTCATTATAACACAACCATATCAAAGTTTCAATCTTTTGCAAAAAGAAAAAACCATATAGATTTCACTCTATATGGTTTTTCGTTACTAATTATTTGTTGAAGATGTTCCTAAAATGTCATTGTATGAAGCAAAGTAATACTTGCCGCTGAATGTTCCCTTTGTGCTGTCCTGCATATATGAATACTCGGTTGCTCCGTCCTTTGTTACGCTAACATATGCGCCAAGAGCAAGGAGCGCATCCTTTTGCGCATCGGTAAAGCCTGTAATCTTCAAATCAAAGACTGCAAATTCGGTTGTATTAATTTCCGCGCAAATAGCATTTGCGTTAGCAGTGCCGTTTTCAAATATATCACCGTTTCCAAGCTTATCAGACGAAGCTGCAAACACACCGTATTTAACATCCGCGCCTGTTATTTCCTTATACTCGGCAATTGCCTTGCTGTTCACTGTAAAGCCAATGGAAATTCCCGCGTTTCCGTTTTCAGGAGCTGAATAGCCAAGGCAAGCAAAGAGTGCTGAAGTGTCCTCGCTTATACCGTAGGTACAGCCTGTATTTTTACAGTAGGTTATTTTTAGACCTGCCTGTGTGTAATTGGTGTACTCTATTTTTACAGCTATTTCCGCATCCTTTGAGTGCTTGATAATCGTATCCTTACATACATTGCAGAAGATAACGCAAGCATTTGATTTTTCGGGGTCAGGCTCGTGAGCGCCACTATTGTATGCTTCACAATAATTGTAATCATAAATGAGGTATAGACCGTCTTTATTTTCAAGCGCTTTGTAATCACTGTAAGAAATCAAGGTGAGTGTACCTATAACACTGTTACCGCCAGAGCTTTTTGCAGTGCTTACAAAGGATTCAGCATTTGTCTTTGTGCCTACATAATAAATAGTTTTAACGTTATTTGTATCTTTAAATGTGTTACCGCTAATACTTACAATTTTGCCTGTAACATATATAGTTTCAAGATTTGTGCAGTTTCTGAATGCATCGTAGGAAAGAGTTGCAACGTTTTTACCAACGTACACGGTTTCTAATAATTTGCAACCGTCAAATGCGTTTCCTCCTACCGTAGTAACGCTATCTGCCATAACAAAAGTATAATCTTCACTTTCGGAAGAAATTTTCTTTAAATTATTGCAGCTGTAAAACGCTTTGCTTCCAATAGTCGTTAAATTAGGAAATGCTTCCTTTAAATTCACGCTTTGAAGGTTTGTACAACCGTTAAACATATTGTCGCCTGTTGTTGTAACTTCCGTGGATACGCCGATAGTTATATTAGTCAGCTTTCTGCACTCTTGGAATGCTCCTCCCAATGAGCCGCTTCTAAACACAAAGGAATCAAGGTTGTGGATAGTTTCAAGATTATGGCACTTCCAAAAGACCATATTCTTGCCTGTGTCTTTGAGTGTGCTTTCAGGCTGCAAATAAATTTCAATTACGTTAGTGCAAGATTGGAAGTTTTGGTTACCTGCGTTGAGATACTGCATATTTTTTGGCAGCTCAATACGGTAAATATTAGCCTTTCCCCAATTAGGGTTTGTTCCTGTTGCCGTTTGCATCGCACTATTAAGGCTTGCAAAATCCAAAACCATTATACTCTTTTGTCCACTGCCGTAAATTGCGGTGTTAGAAAGAGCATATGCCGTTGGGAAGGTGTAGAAGGTTGTTCCGTCACCAACTACTATTCTTGCATAGGTTGTTCCCTCCGCATCCATATATGGCGTAAAGCCATAGTTCGTTTTTGTTCTACCTACAGAAATACTTTCATCAAAAAATGAAAGCTCGCCGTAAGCATTAGTAGCTTGTGGCTTCAAGGATGTTTCCGCACTAACACTTACTGCAAAAACGCAAGCCAGTATAAATACCAAAGCAAGCATCAAGAAAATTTTCTTTTTCATAAATATATCCTCTCAATTTTATACTTATATTTTAATTTTAACATAGTTATATTCAAAAATCAAGAACGTTTTTTAACCCAAAAAGCTGTGTAGATTTCTCCACACAGCTTTAATTTCTTATCTTATAATATCATTAAATGAAGCAAAGAAGTAATTGCCTATCTTTTCTCCCTTTGTGCCATCCTGCATATATGAATACTCTGTGATGTTTTCGTCTGCTACAGCCACATATGCGCCCATAGCCAGCTTCTCGTCCTTATGTTCATCTGTAAAGCCCGATACCTTTAATTCAAACAAATCAAAGCTCTTTATTGCGATTTCTGCACTTATAACGCCGCTTGTTACATTTCCGTTTGCATCAAAGACAGGGTTTTCTCCAAGCTTATTCTGTGTTGCGACAAACACACCGTACCTAACTGTTTTTGCAGTTATTCTTTCGTATTCTTCAATAGCACTCTTGTTCGCCTTGAAGCCCATAACTATGCTGGCAGCTCCCTTTTCAGGCACGGAATAACCAAGGCTGTCAAAGAGAGCAGGGGCTTTCTCCGTTGCTCTGTATGTACAACCTTCATTTGTGCAAGCAGTTGTTTTTGCGCCTTCCAATGCGTAATCCGTGTACACTATTGTATCAAAGGTTGATGCGTTCCCTGCATGGCTTACAATATTATACGTGCATACGCCACAAACACCTACACAAGCATTTGTTGCAGTTATTTCTCCGTGTACGCCTTGATTAAACGCCTCGCATCTGCTGTAATTATATACCGCATATACTCCGCTCTTGTCGGAAAGCACCTTGTATTCAGCATAAGATTTTGTTGTAGCAGTAACCACGTTGCCAACGGTTGAAGCGTTTAATTCTTCTAATGTACCAACATAATAAATTGCTTTGAGTGATGTGCAACCTTCAAACGCGGAGCTTCCGAATTTTGCTTTATTACCTATGGAAATAAATTCAAGCTTTGTGCAGTTAATAAATGTTGTTCCGCTACCTATTTTTTTCATTGTTTCCGGGAATTTTACCCCTTTAAAGGGAACACCGTTAAATGTTCCTGAGCCCTCAAATTCAGTCAATTGAGTTTTTGAAAGGTCAAGCACCTGTCCGTCAAACAAGCTGGTACATCCGGCAAACTGACTATTCTGTGCCATTCTTTGAAGCTGTGTCAAATTTTCCAAGTTTATGTACTTTAATTTAGCACATCCGGCAAAGGTATTGGTATTAATATGTGTCGTATCAAGTCTTAAGTAATAGTATTCAAGATTTTTCCTGCCCGCAACCATATTTTTAAAGGCGGTGACGGGTTGTCCGTAATATTGGGTGCCGGGGCCTGAATTTTTAACAACACCGTCGTCCATCATATTAACAACTACAATATTATTGTTATCTATTTTTGTTCCGTCTTCAAGTGCTACTCCAAAGCCTGTTACCTCATTCCAGTTTTCCGTGTACCACTTTGCCGTTTTGACTGTGATGGCTGACGAATATTTTGTGTTTCCATTCTCGTCTTTTCCGTCGATGTACCAAACAAGAGCATCCTTGTTTCCGTCATACAGCGGTAGTACTGTTCCGTCGTTTAGTGTTACGGTTGCGCTATAATCAACCGTATTTTCGTTGTGAACAGATTCCGCCGATACCGCAAAAGCAAGTATTACCGCAAAAACAAACGCCATAACAACTGTTAAAAATAGTTTCTTTTTCATACTCTTTCTCCTTAATTTGTATTTTCCACCATTTTTAGTATAAACCCTTCCCCTAGGTCAAGGTCAAGATATTTTTGTATTTTTATACAAATAATACGATATTTGCCTTTTTTGTTGTAAAAATTTGTGTTTAGTGGTATAATAAGGCTATGCTTTGGCAAGGTAAGAATATGAATAAGGAAGAACATTATGGATAGATATAAGACGCTTGAATACTTTGAAAGCAATAAGGATTTTTTTGAAAGCACAGTAAACGAAAATATAGAAAAATACCGTAAGGGAAATATGACTATTTCCGTAATTGATGAAAACGGGAATGCTGTACCTTTTGCAAAAATTAAAGTCAACCAAATTAAGCACGAATTCAAATTCGGAGCTAACTTATTTTTGCTTGATGAGCTGGAAACCGATGAAAAGAATAAGCTTTATACGGATTATTTTAAGAATATTTTCAACATGGCGACCCTGCCATTTTATTGGAGCTCTATTGAGCCTGAGAAGGGCAAGCTGAGATATGATAAAAACTCAGAAAAATATTATCGCCGTCCCCCCATTGATTTGTGCATGGAATACTGCGAGGAAAACGGAATTGAGCCAAGGGAGCATGCTCTTGCATATGAGCATCACTTCCCCAAATGGCTATCCGGTGCAACGGTTGATGAAATTAAGGAAGCACTTGAAAATAGATACAAGGAAATTGCAAAAAGATATGCAGATAAAATCCCGACTATTGAAGTAACTAATGAAATGCTTTGGGATTATAATGCAGGTGTTACTAAATTTTACAATGAAAATGATTATGTTGAATGGTGCTTTAAGTTAGCCGAAAGGTATTTCCCTAATAATCAGTTGGTTATAAACGAATTTACCGACGCTTGCTGGTGGGCTAACTGTCGAGCTACAGATAGCTACTATGCTTACATAGAAGCAAATTTGCTCAAGGGAGCTAAAATTGATGCTATCGGCATGCAATATCATATGTTTTGCAATAGAAATGCAGAAATTGAAAAAGCAAAGATTTTTTATAACCCTATTTCCCTTTATAAGCATATGGATTTATATTCAAGCCTTATAAATCATTTACAAGTAACCGAAATTACTATACCTGCTTATTCTAACGAAAAGGAAGACGAGGAAATTCAAGCCAAAATTCTTGAATATTTGTATACCGTTTGGTTTTCACATCCGTCAATAGAGCAAATTATTTATTGGAATTTAGTTGACGGATATGCTTACGTTGAAAATCCAACACCCGAGGCTATACGATGGTCACAAGGAAATATGTCGATAGGGGAAAACGTGTATTATGGCGGTTTATTTCGATTCGATATGACCCCAAAGCCCTCTTACTATGCACTTGACAATTTAATTAACAAAAAGTGGAACACACAGCTTAATTTAATCTTGAATGATGAGGGCTGTGTGAATTTCAGAGGCTTTTATGGTGATTACGAAATTGAAATCACAAAAGACGGAAAGACAGTAAGCAAAACATTTACATTATCAAGCAAAAAGAAAAACAATTTAGTTATTACTTACTCCTTATAAATTTACAAAGAAAAAGCCGTATAGATTTTTACTCTATACAGCTTTTTTATTTTTTATCTGAACAAATAAAGTGCTTTTTTGCAATTTTTATAGATCCTCAAAAATCAGCTTGCCGTTTTCGTCGGCAGTGGCGGATTTGAACGTCATAGTTCCTGCATAACCGTTAATCGGTTCAAAGCCCGTAAAAACAAGCTTATCTTCCCAAATTGCACATTTTGGAACACCTGCGCAGGGAATCAAGGTGTCGTCTATCATTTCAAAGTCTTCAAAGGGCTTATCGGACACTAAATATCTGGCTCTGCCTCTGATACTGAAAACCAAATAGTATTTTCCCTTATATTTGAAATAGTCGGGACATTCGGGGTGGTCGCTGTTTTCCACTATGTGTATGGGCTTTTCCGCTTCTTGCCAAGCCTCCAGGTCCTTTGATACATAGTGAGCAAGACAGCCTAAATTTTCCTCCACAAGAACTGTTGTCAGGAACATATGATATATTCCATCCTCGCCCATTATCACCTTAGGGTCTCGTGCGACGGGACCGTTAAATTTTTCGGAAAGGGTAAAGCCGAAATTCTTGTCTTTTGTGAAGTGATAACCGTCATTTGACACGCTTCTGCTAATAATTGCAGGCAAGCCGTTTGCGCGTCTTACCGTGTAATACAGATACTCCCTGCCGTCTTTTTCGATATGCGAGCCTGTACAAATTGAGCATTCCCAGCTTTCGGTTATAGGCACTGCCATCGGATGCACAGACCATATTTTAAAGTCTTTTGTTGAAATATGCTCCCACTGATGAGCGCCCATTCCCCATTTACTTTTATGATGGCGGCGGTCCTTTAAGTATAAAACGTGGTATTCGTCATTTTTTCTGTACGGCATACAGTCGCCGACAAAGACCTCGCCATCGGGTCGCCATCCCTCCGCGTTTTCAAAGGTTGAAATTACCGACGGCTGCTCTTTTTCCTTTTCGTTATATTCCTTAACTGTTACGCTCTTATCGGAAACAAAGGTGTCGCCTAAGCTGTAAAGCATATTTCCAAAGGGCCATTCCTCGTCCTTTAACTCGTTATTTACGTATAGTTCAATTCTATGCTCGTATAAAATAATCGACACGTAGTCATTATTTTTTATTTCACAAGTCAACTCAAGAGGATTTCTTTTGTAATCGTACTGTACCGATACGGTTATAATTCCGTCAAACGCTTGTATTTCAATGGTCTTTCTGCCGTTCTTGTGAGACACCGCATAAAAAGGAAGGGCTTCCAAATTAAATTCTATTTTAACATTTTCCATTACAAATCACTCCCGTGGTACTTTATGTACTTGCCAAAGCCGTCGTTATATTCTATTTTCTTCGTGACAAAAGCTGCAAACAGCGACACTCCTGTGGCAGTTTCTTCTCCCACCTTGCTTGTATATACCGACATATTAAAGGTGTCTCCTATTAAGCTTTTTAGCACCTCGTTCTTTTTCACAGTGCCGCCCGATGCTACCGCTTTATTCTTTTTTTGCGGGAATAAGCCGTAAAGCTCGTAAAGCTCGTTGCACATTCCTTTAAGCACGCCTAAAACGAGATTAGACGGTGTGAAGTTTTGGCTGTCAATTCTTTTTATCGAGCCGCGCAAGTTGGGGTTACTGCGTTTGCCAAAAAACGACACGTCGATATCAAGTCCCCCTTCGCCATTTTCGTATGCGGTCTTTGCAAGGCCGTTTATCACTTTATATTGAGAAATATTTTCCATTCCCATACTTAAAATGTAGCTTCTGAAAAAGCGTTCCACCATTGAGTAGGCATATCCACCGCATAAAGCAGATGCACAAATAAGATATTTACCCTCAATAAGCGGGCGAATTTCTATATCTCCACCAACCTCACAATACTCGCTGACGGCAGAAATTTGGGACCCTGTGCCTATGTTTATAAGCACACTGTCATTATTTTCACTAACCGAGCCTAAAAAGCTTGCTTGATTGTCGCCTATGGCTATTGAAACGGGTGTTTCTCTCAATTTGCCCACGACAATGCTTTCGTCCGTTACGGACGGCAAAAACGATGTATCTATTCCGAGAAGTGACAGCTTGTCTTTCATAAATTCATTTTTTCTCACATCAAAAAAGCCGAAGCTTGATGCAACCGAGCTATGCACCTTGACCTTTTCAAGACCGCATATTTTCATTACAAAATAGTCCATTATACTAACGAAAGACGTTGCGTTTTTTGGCACTTCCCCATTTAATACGTTGTAGTAATGGGTGCAAATACCGTATCCTGTGGAAACGGTTTCCTTTGTTATATCAAAAATCCTTTGGCAGACGGTTTTCCCGTCTTCAAGCGTTTTGTCCCCTCGTTTATCTTGCCAATTTATAAGATTTGATACTGCATTTCCTTCCTTGTCAACATAGACAATACCATGCATCTGACCGGTAACGCCTATACTGACTACGTTTTTATAAGAGTCAAGAATACGGTAAAGAAGCTTCTCTGTCTTTTCCATTATGACAGACACATCTTGCTCAGAACGAAAATCAGAATACACGTAGGAATTATGAGGAGCGCAAAAGGACTCGACCTGCTCACAGCTATTGATATCGTAAATTACCGCGCTAACCGTAGTTGTGCCTATATCTATTCCTACGGATACATCTCCGTAATTTTTCTTTTCCGTTTCTTCATATTCGTTAAAGCTTTCAATTTGGTGGAAATTCTCAAGGGAGTTACTTTGAGATAATTTTTCGCAAAGAAGGTATTTTTCCGAATTTTGTCCGCTTTCGTTCATAATTTCCGTTTTGCGTTTGTCCATCAACTCGTTCATAGACACAACTCCGTATAAATACAGCTTAATATCGGAAATTGAAACGTCAACACTTCTTAATATCTTTATATTTTTTAGCACGCTTACATCATCATCTGAATAGTTGCGGTATCCGTTTTTATCTCTTTTTACATTAATAAGTCCTTTGCTTTCGTACAAACGGATTGCTTTGCTTGTTAGACCCGTTATTTTTTCAATGTCGTTGATTTTCAAAATAATCACCCCCTTTATTATATTAAACTATAACCCAAGGTTAAAGTCAAGAATTTTTTTAAACATAACAAAAAGAAAAAGCCGTATAGATTTAGCGTGATGTCCTTAACAGACAAATTACGCTAAACTATAATCGCCCTTACGGGCAAGTTATGAGTTATGATATGCTTCGCATAGTTATGATTGGCTTCGCCAAGTTTTAGATTAGATAGGCAAAGGTAATGCTTTTCAGAAAGCAAAAGAGCTTCGAAAAATACACAAACACGCTTCCAAATAATGAGTTGATTTTTGATTTTGCAGGAGAATACACTATCAACACGGGAGAAACCGCTTTAAATGTTGTCCCTAACACTATTCGTTTTCTCCCCTGCGGTACAAATAGCTGATATGTGTAATTTTTCTGATGTGTACTTTTTCAGCAAACAATTCAAAGTGCACACAGGCACAACACCAACCGAATATATAAAAAGCGCTCCGCTTTAACAAAAATGACACTTCAAATTGAAGTGTCATTTTTTATTTAAATGTTAAAATCGCCATACACCTTTATGGTGGTATATGAATAAGGTTGAGCGTTAAAGTGTAGGATGTTGTCCTTTAGCCCTGTTATTTCCTCAAGGTCTATTTCGTCATTCGATGCATATACCGCCTTTGTGGGATTAAAGAAAAGCTCTAACCCGCACTCTGTTTCCTTGCCCTCGGTTTCCACAAACCGCAAAACTACCGCATCGTTTTCCTTTTCGGATCTTTTCAGTGCTACAAGCCTGATGTTGCCCTTGTCAAGCCTCATCATACTTTCATTTAATATGCTTTGTCGGCTCACTATTAGCCCGTGGTCCTTTTCGTTGCTCCACGTGGGCACGATATCGTCGTGCTTTCCGTTGTACAAAAGAATGGACAAATGATATTTTGCTTGGCACTCCTCAACCGATGTGTATATCAAATTGTTACATCTGTTGGAGCTTGCATACAGATAAATATGAGCCTTATTTTCCGAAAAATCTCTATTAAATCGGTTGTATTTTATGCTGCCCAAATGGAACACAGGCATATCTCTTGTGTAAATGGCAACGCCTCCCTTTTCTCCGTCAACGGCTACCCAATTTTGCGTTACGGAAAAATCATTTGCGCTCAAAGGAATGTAGTCCCTGTCCTCTTTCTTTTCCCCTGCGTGCAGCTCCGTATAAAATTCAGGATTTTCAAGCTTGAGGGGGAATGCAAAAAAGTAGTTTTTCTTGTATCTGTCGTAAAAATCGCCGATTAATCCTGTGGCGTTTTCATAGCTAAGGTCAACATCTATGGTTCTTTCGTGCTTATAAAATACAAATTGGGTATTGATGATAGCGCCGCTTTGCTCCTCGTATCCCTTTTGTGTCAAAGCGAAAGCTACCTCGCCCTCGTAGAGCTTAAAATCCGTTTTTTTAGGAACTTCAAAGCTCAGGTTGGGGTCTGTCTTTTGCTCTGTGTACGCATACACAAACTGACCAAGCTCAAACCTTGCTTGACCGTCAATATATTCCGCGCCCGATTCCTTATCAATCAAGCTGACAATCCGTTTTGTTTGCCTGCTCACACGGATTTTATAAAAATCTGTTTCTATAAAATCGGCGTCTATTTCAATTGACTCCTTGTATGGCAGTATTCCCTTTGCTCTTATTGCACCAACGCCGCCAAGCTCGATAGCTTCGGTAACTACTGCTCCGTTTGGCAAAATTTGATGCCTCAAGTGCTTAGGAACAAGCTCTCCTTTTTTGCCATAAATATGGTTTTTCCTGCCTTGCGGAATTGTGCTTATTATGCTGATTTCCTCACCATTATCAGCTTTGGGACACAAGGATGCTCGCATTTTTTCAAGCTCGAAAACAGACGCCTCCACCGTATCCCTCTTGACCTTTTCTATATTGTGTCTGTGCATTTTTTGAGGATGCTTTGAGGATGTTGCCCAACAATGCTCATCAAACTCACAAAGCTTAAAATAGATATCGCGGAAGGCTTTTTGATTATATTTTGCCCTGTTAACCACAGAGTCAATGGTAGATAGCATTTCTATATCATATAGCATTCTCGTTGCTTTTCTTTTTTTAGACATCCATCTCGGCGCAATAGTTGCAAAATCCGCCCATTGGTCGCTGATATCTCCCCTTAACGTAGGAATGGACTCACCGTACTTTTCTTCAAGCCTTGACATAAATACAGATGGTATTTCCATGGTGAATTTGGGATATTTCCACTTTTTATTCATTTCCTCACAAACAGTCAAAAGCATGGTTGTGGGGCTCTCTCTGTCATCGTAAAAGCTGATTGGCAAAATATCGTATGCACAGGGCTCTATTTGGCTTATTCTTTCGGAAAACCATCTTTCCGTTTTTAACATCTTTGTTGTATCAAAGTAGAAGCTGCCCTCGGGGTATTGTCTTAGCATATCGCACCAAATTCCATCAAGCCCGTGCTGTCTGTATGAGCGCTGATTCCAAAGCAATACCCTTTCCTTGCCAGAGGCGTCCTGCCACCAAAAAAGCGGCGGAATATCTGTGTTGGGCTTGGAATTTCTAAAGCTATTTGCCAATATTCCTATATATTTAATTCCCATTTTTGCAAAGCAATTCACAACCGACCAACCAGCGCCCGACAAGTCCGCATAAAAAGCGCACTTGGGAGAAATGCCGTATTTTTCCTTTGCCTCTTGGCGTCCGAAATACATTCCGCGCGCCAATTGCTCCGAGCTTGCCCAAGAGGTGTGCACACCGCTATGGGTGGCGCTAAGATCTATTTTCTTCTCTGCAAAAAGCTTTTTAAGTAATGCTTTTTCGTTGTCTGTGGCATAAGAATCAAAGGCATCAAGCCACCAATAATGCTCTATCATATACTTGAAGCTCTCGTGCTTTTGGCAAAGCTCTATTGCCTTCTTTAAATATTCGTAGCTCTCGTAATGCAGCTTTTCTATGTACGCGCAATATCCTAAATCCTCGTGCGAGGAATACAAAAGAGGGATTTCCCAATGCTTTTGCGGAACTACCAAAAAATCCTTATCTACGGGCGTGTCCTCAAAGGGAGTTATAGAAACGGTTGCTACTCGCTCCTCGTCATAGCAGGGGATCATGGCCGAAAAGCTTGAAGCAAATATTTTCTCTCCAAGCACAAGCTCTCCATCAACAAAAATATTCACCTCGTACGGGTTGCACATATCCCACTCTGCAACCTCGATGTAAATCATATTTTTATCCTCGTAGGAAACAAACGGTGTTTGTAAAAAACGGGAAATTCTCATAACACATCTCCTTTGTAGCGTGATTTAACAATCTTACTAAAAATTCACTAAAACAATTGATGCGATTGACAAGCAAAGAACTATCAAATCTTTTTTTGTGGGTTTTTCCTTGTAAATTATTAAGCTGAAAACTAATGAAAACAGAATGCTTGCAATATTTATGGCAGGGAAAAACACAGAGCTATTGAGCTTGCCTGCAAGATATGTATTGAGCAAATTGCAGAAAGCAAAGAAAACACCAATCACAGAACAAGCAGCAAAATTCTTCTTTTGTATATTATTAGGACCTTTTTTAAGAAAAAGAAAGAACAACGATGATACAACGAAGCAAAAAACGAATGCAACTAAAATAAACGAATTCAGTTGGCTTGAATATACCGAGCCTTGATGTATTTTTTGAACTACGCCAAGCCCGCCCGAGCAAATCATAGCTAATATCAGCGGTGGAAAATAAGAAATTGATGCTTTTTTCGCCTCTGCTTTTTTGCCAAGTCCCGAAAGCAAAAGAACTGACATAGCCACTAGTATTCCCACCGCTCCCAAAACCGTTATGCTCTCGTCCCAAAATATAGCGCCTGACAAGGTTGGTATCAAAAAGCCAAAGGAATATATGGTGGCGCAAAGGGCTATTTTGCCGTTTGATAAGGCAATTGTGTAAAACCACTGAGCGCACACAAGGAGCATGCCATAAACCAAGGCAAGAAAAAAAGTATATGCCGAAAGACCCTTAAAGCTGAATAAATTAACTATTAGCAGCATTATACTTCCTGCGCCGAAGATAAGTGCCTGTATGCCAAAAAACTCACGCTTTTTATATGAAAATGAAGCAAACCCTCTTGTCAACACATTTCTGACCGATGCAAGCGTGGCGCTTAATGTCAAAAGTAAAGCTGATATAATGTTCATTGAAAAACCTCAAATTTGTTTTTTTTCAGTATACCACTTTTTTCAAACTATTCAATAGATTTTCAGATTTTTACGCTAAAATTAGTACAATTGTTGATTTTTTCGTTACGTATGATTAATGTAAAGAAAAAAAGCCGCATAGACTATGCGTGATACTCTTAACGGAGTATCACGCAACTCTATTCGCCTACGGCGAGTGATATTGCTACGCAGTTGTATTCGGCTACGCCAAGTGATATTCGCTACGCGAGTTTTTAGGCGAATAGAATATCACTGCGCGGCTTCGCCTTGCAATATCACTTCCTGTCAGGGAAATATCACTCTTCGCGTCAGCGAAGAATATCACTTTTAATACTAACAGAAAAAGAGATAACATTTCGGCTACAAACCGATTTATTATCTCTTTCTGTCGTTATAAGGGGTTGGGCATAGCCCAGAATGCGTTTGACCAGTCAAATGCGATGCTCGCACTTATTAGAGCTTTCAAATTCTCCGCTAAGAACATCACCCTTACTCTGTGCGGCTTTGATTTATTATTTTGTGATGCCATTAAATGAAACAAAGAAGTAATTTCCTATCTTTTCACCCTTTGTGCCATCCTGCATATAAGAATACTCGGTGGCTCCGTCCTTTGTTACGCTAACATACGCGCCAAGAGCAAGTGGTGCATCCTTTTGGGCGTCTGAAAAGCCTGTAATCTTCAAGTCAAAGACTGCGAACTCGGTTGTATTAATTTCCGCGCAAATAGCATTTCTGTTAGCTACACCGTTTTCAAATATATCACCGTTTCCAAGCTTATCAAACGAAGCTGCAAACACACCGTATTTAACATCTGCGCCTGTTATTTCCTTATACTCAGCTATTGCCTCGTTATTCACCTTGAAGCCGAGAGAAATTGCAAGCCTTCCTGTTTCTGGCGCTGAATAGCCAAGGCAGATAAAGAGCGGATCAAGTGCTACGGTTGTACCATATGAGCATCTTGAACAGCCAACTCTTTTGTAGCCCGCGCTAAGATATCCGTTTTCATATTTTACAATAACAGAATCGTTATGTGTATCATATAATGCTTCTTCTAAAACATCGCCACATTCCAAACATACAACATCGCTTGTACAAAGTCCGTCGTGCTCTGCCGCTTTGTGTCCGTAAACATAGCAAATGTCCTCATAAGTTACATTGCCGGTTGCGTTTGATAGGCTTGTCAGGTTGCCGCTTGCCATATGCTCTGCATATTCACCCTCTGTGCCGATATAAACAATGTCGTAATTTCCAACATTCCAGCTGATTGGGTTTGTCTTTAGAACGGTTTTTGGGGAAACAACAATTCTTTCAAGGCAAGGGTCGCTTGTTCCCTTTGCCCATGCGTACGCAATTGAATCATTTCTAAAGTGGTATGTTCCGCCTAAAAACACAATTTCCTCAAGCACAACACGGCAGAAAGCATACTGCTGCAAGCTAACGCTGCCTGTTCTTTCTTCAAACACAAGTCTTGTGTAATTTGGCTCATCCACGTTTATGGAGCCCTTTGCCTCACCGCCAAAGGTGTTTGACATAACTTCAGTAATAGACGGTGAAATAAATACTGTTCCCTCAACAGGCTCTTTTCCGTTATAGGTTACTGTTGTGAGGCTGTCAGCGCATGGCATAAAGTAATGTCCAAAATAGGTCATATACTTTGAATATGACAGAGTGGTTATAAGCATCTTAACATTAGTGGTTTCGCTACTAAATGTGCCTGTTGCTCCATCAAAAGAGTCATATGAATGCCAGTGCATTGCATTAGTGCCACCGTTTGAGCCCTTCAAGTATTCCGAAGAGCCAAAGCTGCCATCCCCATTTGAATCAACCTTGTCAAACAAGTAGATTGTTTGGCTAAAATCAAAATCCTGTGGTATATACACTCCCAAAAGCTGAAGCTTTCCGCCATATAATCCACCGGTATAGTATACAAACTGACCTTCCCTTTGGTTTCCATCTACGTCGTTGTATGTGATATCAACCGTACAATAGTAATAGTCTGCCTTCACAAGATACTTAAAATCAGCTACAATATCACCGTTTTCGTCAAGGTTATTTTCGCTAATTATCGTTTTTGCACTTGCTGAAATCATAAGCAAGCATACAAATGCCAAAGCGAGTGCAAGAGTTAAAAAGATTTTCTTTTTCATATGCCCCCCTTTAAATTTTAATATTATATTTTGATTTTAACATAGTTATATTTAAAAATCAAGTGCAACCACAAACAAAGCCGTATAGATTTCACTCTATACGGCTTTGTTTTTTATCTTATAATATCATTAAATGAAGCAAAGAAGTAATTGCCTATCTTTTCTCCCTTTGTGCCATCCTGCATATATGAATACTCGGTGGCTCCGTCCTTTGTTACGCTAACATATGCGCCAAGAGCAAGGGGTGCGTCCTTTTGCGCATCTGTAAAGCCCACAAGCTTTATCTCAAAGACAGAGAGCTTATGCTTAGACACGTCTGCACTAATAACGCCCTCTGCGGCTACGCCATCCTCTCCAAACACGTCATTTGCGCCAAGCTTATCCTTAAGCACTGCAAATACGCCATATTTTATAGTTTTGCCTGTTACACTTGTGAATTTTGCAACAGCTTCACTGTTTACAGTGTAACCAAGAACAATTCCCACGCCATTTTCCGCCGCGGAGTAACCAAGGCAAGCAAAAAGTGGAGATACTGTCTTTTCCTCGTTTATTACGCTATTGCCACAACCGTTTAGACAGATTGTAGAAAATGTAATTTTTTCATAGTAGCTAACAAGGTTCATTTGCTCTGTTGTTGACAGCTGATGGTTTCCGCCGTAAAATGCATTGCATAGGTTATATCCGTAAACAACATAATTTTTATTTTCGTTTGTAGCCAAGTCCTTGTAATATTGGTCATCCTTTGTGCTATCCCACTCAATCGGGGTTGCACCTGTAAATTTGCCGTTATTTCCAAGAGTTGTCAGTGCGGTTTTTAACGCCTCGTACTCACCGTATGTGCCTGTATAGAAAAATACCATACCGCTACCGCCGCTATAAAACAGATGTGAGCCTGCTGTTGGCACAAGAGTGTTTGAAATATATACATACTTCAATGCGCTACATCCGTAAAGCATACTTTGCACGTTATACGTTTCCAAATTTTTACCTTGATTTGCGCCCAATCGAACAGTTTCAAGACTGAAGCAATCCCAAAACACCTGAGAGCCAAGCTCGACAACACTATTCGGAATAGTAATTTCCTTAAGCGCCTTACAATTTGAAAATGCATAGTGCTGTATAGTTACAAGCTGAGAATTTGGTGCAAAATAAACATCAGTTAGCTTTGTACATCTATAAAATGTATGTCCGTTATTTGAATGTCCATTTGAATAGATTATAGTTACGTTTCTCGGAATATCGACGGAGCGCATATTCTGACAATCGTAAAAGCTTGTTGCTGAAAGAGATGTATAAAGAGCGTCATCGGGAGCTGTAAAATCAATAATCTGAGTTGCCTGCACAATTCTTGATGGCAATTCTGTTAATGTGTTAGGCACACGCAAGAACAGCAAGCTACTTTGTTTTTCATCCGTGAACACATATTTGCCGGCATAGCCACTGTCAGACAGCTTAAGCGTTACAATATTCGCATTATCGGGAAAGTAAGCACTGACAATTGAAAGCTCCTTGTCTTTATTTACATAAGAATATGTACCGGCATCATTAAGGGTTGCATGCTCACCGCTTGTATCAATAGTCAAAAATGAAGCCACGGTTATATACTGTGTGCCGTCAATTTCCTCTCTGCCTGTTACGTACCAGGTCAAAGCATTACCCTCATTGTCAAAATTCGGGAAAGAGCCCTCGTAGCTTTCAAATACACGTCCGTCATCTGAATTCTGTGCAGTAAACAACACGTTTCCCGCCGCGTCCTTATATACAATGCTGGCAGAAATAGAAATTGCAAGTAAGCATACAAAAGCAGCTACAAGTGCAATTGTCAAAAATACCTTCTTCATATATACCTCCTTAGAATAAATTATACTAATTTTACTATATCATATATTATCAAAAATTTCAAGCGGTGCGTCAAAATCTCATTCTTATCTTATCTCTTTTTTGAAAGCATCGACTGTAATTAGAGTTGGAGCTAAGTAAAATGACCGCATTTGGAGTCTCAAAATAAAAGAAACCACACGAACCAAGTTCGTGTGGTTTATCATATGTGTTTATAGATCAAAAGACAACTCCTCATTATAATTAAATATGCTTTTCCATTTTCTCTTCATCGTTATATTTAAGAAGCAGTTTCATAAATTTTGTTTTATCCGATAGGAACAGTTCAAGCAATCTCCTATTTATGATAGAGCTTTTAGATTGCATAAAATAACTGCACAAATATTTATCAGCAATTAAAACTACCAACTGATCACCAGTATATTTGCTATAAAATCCAAACGCAAAATAGTAAACGCCACCTATTGTTTTACAGTGAAAAGCAACAAAACAATCGTCCAAACTAATTTTGTTCCCGTCAACAACAACACAATCGTCAACGATCAATTCATGCTGTTCCAAAAATTCAACCGCTTCCTGTGTCTCCACAACAGCATATTCATCATCGAATTCCAAGGCTTTCTCACATATTAATCTTTTGGTATATTTTTTACCATAAATCACATATAAAACGAGAAGAATAAATGTAGTAGTCGCCCATATAATTAAAGGAATAAAAGGAAGAATTTTAAAATCGGTGCAACAATCAAAAATAATTCCCCATACTAAAGCGAAAATTGCTCCACCTAAAACAAAGAAAAGGCCCGGCAATACGCGTTTGTACAAAAACTTATATTGATATTCAGGCATGTTTTCTTTTTCCATTTGAACAATTTTTTTCATTTTTTTCATAAAGTACACTCCCTTTCATTGCTTTATTATAACACAAATGCAAATGGTTGTCAATCACTATACGACTTGAGTGGAAACGAGAGTAAAAACAATTAAGTATTGTTTTTACTGAAGTTTTCTCCACGAAGCAAGGAGTTTTAGGAGCAATTTGCAATTGCGAGGCTAAACGACTATGCGGTTGGAGTGGAAACGTAGGTGGAACCACATCTTTCAAAGAAAGATTGGTACGAGCACTCATTCCCAATGGTGTGGCTGGGCTCGAACCCCTCTTCGAGGACTACGCACTCGCTACGCTCGTTTGGTGTGCGACAACCTGATTAACGACAACCAACTTCCTAAAACATAATCGCTTTGCGCGCCTCGATACACTCGGCTTCAAAGCTCATTGTTTTAGTTACCTACCTTCGCAAAATCATACTCAATGATTTTGCTCAGTCGTCTGCCAACTTCGCTTAGCTCAGTTTTGAGAGCACCTGTTTGCTAAATTAGACATAGCTGAGTGAGAGCCCAGTATGCGGAACGAATAATAAAGAAAAAGACACGAACCAAAGTTCGTGTCTTTTCTTTATGGCTCCGAATGCTGGGCTCGAACCAGCGACAACCTGATTAACAGTCAGGTGCTCTGCCAACTGAGCTAATTCGGAATATTTTGTTTTGATTATGGCATCGCACCTACGTAGCACTTCCTAAAACATAATCGCTTTGTGCGCCTCGATACACTCGACTTCAAAGCTCCTTGTTTTAGTTAACTCCCGTCGAAAAACAATACTTAATTGTTTTTCTCGGTCCGCCTGCCAACTGAGCTAATTCGGAATATTAATTAAATAGATACGAAAAATGTTGGCATTGACCTATTTTCCCGGCTCGTCGCCAAGCAAGTATCTTCGGCTCCGCACAGCTTAACTTCTGTGTTCGGAATGGGTACAGGTGGACCCTGTGCGATAGTAACACCAACTTTTTCGCGTCGTATTCAATTGTTTTTAATCAAGAAAACGCTTTTAAGAGTCTTCCTAAAAGCGTTTACTTGTGTTGGCATTGACCTATTTTCCCGGACCGTCGCCAGTCAAGTATCTTCGGCTCCGCACAGCTTAACTTCTGTGTTCGGAATGGGTACAGGTGGACCCTGTGCGATAGTAACACCAACTATGGTGCACCTCCGGAGACTCGAACTCCGGACCCACTGATTAAGAGTCAGTTGCTCTACCAACTGAGCTAGAGGTGCATCGATTCATCCGTATGCGCTTTTACAAAATGCTCATTAAAAACCGAACAAAGAAAGAGTGAGAACTTCTGTTTATGTGTATTCAACAAAGTATTGATTGAGATAATCGATACAAAGTAGTTCAAGCTTTCGGTCTATTAGTATCGGTCAGCTGAATGCATTACTGC
>JAZQWO010000028.1:0-9414 GCA_045632405.1 Eubacteriales bacterium
CTTTTTTATTCTTGGTAAGCTCCAATGCTTCTATAAATCGTTCGCCATCCCACTGGGACATATATTCTTGCAACATAGGAGGGTCACGAAAAGGGTCGTAATCTTCATCTATCAATAAATCGTAATGGTCGATTACATTCATCATATATACCTTCAAATTCTTTTTTATCAGTGAGTTGATTATATCATATTTTATAAACATTTCAATTGTTTGCTTGACATTCCCCCATATTTGTGGTACAATCTCGGTGTTGAATATTTGTCACCGGAGGCAGAATACCGTAGTATTCAATTGCCGGATTAGGTGTCCAAGTGAGCTTGGGTTATTGTGTTACAATAGCCAAGGCTCTATTTTTTATTTGGAGGTATTTTTATGAAAAACACAAAGGTTACTCTTGTTCCTCTTACGGCAGACGACCGTGAGCAATTTATTCTTGACAATCAATGGGCGTTCAAGTACGGTGCGATGATGGAGTTTGGAGAGCGCGATAATCATCTTGACTTTGACGGTGAAATCATTTCCCGTAAAACTATTGAGCATTGTATCGACTCTGACGATAGTGAAACTTATCGCATTGTAGTTGATGGAAGAAAAGTTGGCGGTGTTATCTTGAAAATAAACAAAGAAACTAACCACAATGAATTGGAAATTCTTTTTGTTACCCCCCAAGAACATACGAAAGGAATCGGTTACGGTGCTTGGCTTGAAGTAGAAGCGTTACATCCCGAAACCAAGGTATGGGAAACCTGCACCCCATATTTTGAGAAGCGAAATATCCATTTTTACGTAAACAAGTGCGGTTTTCAAATTGATCAATTTTGGTGTGAGTATTTTCAGCCCGAACACGATATGTTCGAAGATGAAAAACACAATCCCGACGAGGGAACTGATGAAATGTTCCATTTCATCAAAGTGATGAAGCCATAATCGCTTTTCTTTGCTTACTTCCGACGCAAATTTTGATGGGTGAGCGCTTGCTCACCCATCTATTTTTATGCGTTTTTCAAGGCTTTTGGTGTTTTTATTGATGGTCTTTTGCTTCGATGATGATTTCTGCGCGTTCGACGTTTATGCTATCGGAGTCGAGAAAATAATTTATTCTGTCGATTGTGGATATTGACATTGTGTTTGCTCCGTTTTTAAGGAGTGTTCCGTCAATCTTTGCTTTAATTTCTAAAATAGGCGTTGGATTTTGATTTAAGGAGTTAGAGGTAAACATTTCGGGTTGAGGATTTGGCCAGAAAATTTGATTGTCTAAATAGGAATAGTTTTCTGAAAAGTCCTCTATTTGAGTACCATTTAAGAATATTTTAAATTTATCACAGGATGATTTTGCGTTGGTTATAACAAATCTGACCTCTGCTTGTCTGTCCCTGAAATCTCCGCACACATCTATTTTAATATCAAGTGGTGTTTCGTCGTTTGGAATAGGTGCAGGAAGTGGAGCGAAAACATTGTTTCCCCCACAGCCTGTTAAAAAGGGATAGCCGCCTTTTCTGTCTGCGGCGAATTTTAACGCCTTATTAAGTTTATTTTCATCGTTAAAAATACTATAGAAATCGGAATAATCTCTGCCAAGACAATTTAGTATCTCTTCAGGTGGAAGCAATTTAGCAAGCTCTTCTTTAGGTGCGGGGGCAAAATTAAATGCGACTACTCCGTCAACGCCCTTTTTAGTCCAATTAGATAACATTCCACGATAAAAATCAGAGGATTGGCTATGGTGTGCATCTGCCACGTGGTATGGGTCCCAACAAGCATAGACTAAGGTATCTGTGCCTTTTGTGACCTTTTTATACCAATCAATATGGGGGTTGATTGTTCTTGAGCCACCGATGACAAAATCTACAAAATTGTTTTTCGCCCATTTTTCAACGTCAAAGCCGTCTGCTTGGCAGGATTCCCCATTTTCGGGAAGCTTAGCACCGACCATGACACTGCGTCCAAGCTTGCTCATATTGTCTTTTAGCTTGCTCATAAACTCCGTTGCACATTCTCTGTATTCCCACTGCTTTCCTACGGGAAGACAGGGAAGATGTCTTAAAAAGTCTATACAAATGCCGTCAAAGGAATATTCGGTCATAATTTTGGTTATGTAATCAAGCTTAAATTCTTGAAGCTCTGAGGATGCCAAATTCCACAAGCCTTCCTGCCACCAGGTTTTAATGACCCAATCCTTGTGCTTTTGCTTTATTTCATTTCTGCCAGACTCAAGGTTTAGCTCCACCTCTGAAAAACGGTGATGGTAGTATGCTTTTATTCCGCGCTTATGGCACTCATCTATGATGCGCCCCATAATATTTATGCCCTTATCTTGAAATTTTTCATATATTTTCGTAGCATTACAGGGGCTTTCCGGCTGAATAAAGCAATGCTGCTCCCAAAAGATTTCATCTACTCTTACGCCCTTTTTATCGACACAGTAAAAAAGCCATTCTATAAGCTTATCTTCAGGAATATTTGCAAGCTCGCCCATATATGGGTCCAATTGAACTATAAACTTTGTTTGCTTCAATTTTTTGCTCCTTTTCGGTTAATTTTGATTGCCAATTGACTGCTTCACGCTTTTTGCAACGGCGTAATACATTACTCCGCAAATAAATAGCATAACAGTTGCGAAAATCAGCACGCCTGTATAGCCAACGGCAGCATTGAGCGGTGTTATTAGCAAGGTTGCAACCGCCTGTGCCCCTGTGAAGACAAGCATACGGATAGAGGTGTATGGGCCGATTTGCTCCTTAGGAATGATTTCTGTCACAACAACAGGAATTGCAGTGTCCATAACAAAACGGAAAAAGGAAGCAACCGTGAAGCAGCAAAAGAATCCAACCACTCCCAGCTCAAGGGAAAGCGGAAAGCTCACGCACACGCCAATTGTGGCAAATAAAAGCAAATTCTTTGTAGAAAGCTTTTTGTATGCAAATGCAAAAAACATATTGCCTGCAAAGGTGGCTATTTGCAAAATCACGTTCACATAGGATGAGGTGGTTTCGTTCAAAATACTTGTGGAAATGGCAATTGTGGCAATTACATTAAATATTCCTATCGATAATCCACGTGTGAAATTTGGAATTAACAATATATATGTGTTCTTGTTTTTAAACACTGCGGTAACGTCATTTTTCTCACGCTCCTCTTCATTTGTTTCCACAATTTTCTCACGCATAGATGCGCACACGATGCTTGACAAAATAAAGCAAAGGATTGATATTATGAAAAAGGTTGACGTTATTTTCATATACGAAAATTTCGACAAAAGAAGTGAGTAAGCCAAGGACATCAAAAATGATGCGCCACCTGCAATTGCTACACTGACGCCCGTCATTTTTCCGTAGTCCTTCATATCAATGGTATAATAGGGCAGGCAGTATGAAAGGATAGTGTACAAGCCAACACCTACATATGATATGCCTGCGGTGATAAATACGGCAATTACGTAACCGCGTTTTATAGATTCGGGGTTTATAGCCCCCATCAAAAACACAACGGTTAATATGCACAGTGATAAATGTGATATGCTTGTAACCGTTTTTACCCGTTTTATTTTTCCGGACAAAAAGGTGAGAACAAGCATCATTGCCACCTGCATAATCTGCATAAGCGAATTCAGAAGGTAAACCTGCTCAGCGGAAAAGCCTGCTTGAATCAAAAACGTTTGCATGATGGCTCCTGTGCAAAAGGTGAATCCAACATTATAAATCGTTGTGAAAATACAATACTTTTTTATATTTGACATATATCCCTCTAATTAAAAGGTCAAATTTTTATCTAATCAATTTCCCGATATTGATAAATGATGATATGCACACGTTGTCCCAGGTTAGGAAAACGCGCTTGATTATTTTGCAAAAAAGCTTACCTTTAACAGGTTCATGCTTGCGTGGCCTTCCATAGAAATGTCAAAAACAACATCAAATTTGTCACCCTCAACCTGTGTTGGCAGAATGTGGAAGGTCTTTTCGGTAACATCACCGTTGCAATTACTCAATGGAAGGGTACAAGCCTTTTCTTTTACCTCTGCTCCGCCCGACGCATATGCACGGATTGTAAGCCAATGCTGAATTTTCGCTTCTCCGTTATCGTAAATTTTTAGTTTTACAGAGGTTTCTTTTCCATTTTCAAAAAAGAAATCATTTTCATAAATTGCCTGCATTTTAAAGAGAGAAAACTCCTTAAAAACAGAATAGTGAGGCATATTTATAAGCTCAGTTGTATTAAAGTGCTCCCTTGCTCTGTTTCCAAATGCGCCCTTATAGTAAACCTCGTCTGTATCATTGCAATAAAGGTCATCCCTTGGAAGCACCTCTATGCCGTTGTCCGTTATATCGTATGCATCTACGTTTAACATTTTTGGAATACATCTGATAATTTCATCTGCCAGCTCCTGTGTGGTGCGAGGCAGGAAAAACGGTGTGTTCATTGTCATTGTGTAATCCAAGGTATTAAGAGATGCGGTTACAATCACGTCGTTAATTGGCTTTATCCATTTTTCAGGAAGGTGGGAATTGCCAAGAATGATACCAAGCGTTGCCGCCAGGCTTCCTGCAGTGCAATCGGCATCCTCACCGCAGTTTACCGCTAAAAGCATACTCTTGCCGAAATCTCCCTCTCCATAAAGCATACCCATAATGGCAATTGCTATATTTTGCGGAGCATCAAATCCTGCGGGTGCAGGCTTATACTCTGTGAGTGCAATGTCCTTTAGCTTTGTGTGCTGGTACGAAAAAGCGCCCGGCACCTCTTTAAAAATAATATCTCTTGCCTCGTCACAGGTTTTTCCATTCTCATAACAGTTTATAACCAATGTAATTCCCTTATAAAGTGCGCTTTGGCTTGGAATATAGCTAAGGCCAATATCAATTAGCTTTCTAATATCACTTTCTACAAAGGCGGCGCTTTGCATAGCTGCCCAAAACACTTCTCCATATGTTCCCTCGTCGGCGTGGTCAATGGAGGAATCGAAGTATGCATAACGGGTTGCAAGCTCAGGATGACCTGGGCACAGACACGCCCAAATCTCGCTACGAATAAAGGAGCCGCAGCTATCCTTATAGCTATTGGAATGGTAGCCCGATATTGGTGTGGGGATGCCGCGCCTTAAATTGGATTTGCCAACCCCGTATTCTGCCCAGCTTGGATTGACAAAGATATTATAATACTCTGCCAAAATTTCCGCGCTCACATTTCTTCCAAATCTTCTTACCGCATTCAAGGAAGAAATTTGCAAATCAAGGTCATCGTTTGGCCAAGGGTTATTTTCAATATTAGGTTGAACAAAATATTCTATATTGAAAAAGCCATTCTTACCTTCTAGGGGAGCGCCGAGAGTTCCGCCTACGTTTTTGCCGTTAAAGCAGCCGAGTATTTTATCTCTCAAAAGCTTCTTATTCATATTTGCTCCTTTGTCATATGGAATTCAACAATTTGATTGTAGCACGAAATTTATTGGGTGTCAACGCAATCAGCTTAAAATGTAGATGCCGTGGCTTACTTTTTAATTCTTATATCGAATTATTTCAAGAGTTTATTTTTTCTGATTGAAAAAAGCGCGGGCTTGTGTTACAATATAGTCGATAAAATAAGACCTCGAGGGAACGCTACACATGATAATAGAAAGCAAAAAATACAACGGCATATGCTCCTGCGGTGAAAGCCATCATATGACAACGGAAACTTGCGTTATTGAGGCAGGCTGTTTGCCTAAAATAGGCGCATACATTGAAGGCTGCGGCTTGAGCGGTTATTCTGTTGCTATATATGATGAAAACACATACCGCGCCACTGAAGGTATGCATCCTTATGCTGACAGGGAAATCATACTCTCTCCCAACCACTTGCACGCGGACAACCACGGTGTGGCGCTTGCTATGGAGCTATTGCCTGAAAAATTTGATTATTTAATTGCGGTAGGCTCTGGCACTGTCCACGATATAACAAGATATATAGCTTATAACAAAAGTGTGCCTTTTGTTTCCTGCCCAACAGCTGCCAGTGTTGACGGCTTTTGCTCCTCTGTTGCCGCTATGACCTGGGACGGCTTTAAAAAGACCTTTACCGCTGTTGCGCCCAAAATTGTTGTTGCTGACCTTGATGTAATATCAAAGGCACCAGCATTTCTCACCAGCTCCGGCTTTGGTGATATGATTGGCAAATTTATTGCCTTGGCAGACTGGAAAATCGCACACGAATTAACAGGCGAATATTTTTGTCCTGTTATACACGATATGACACTTGATGCCACAAAAGCAGTTTTGGAAAGTGCAGAAAAAATAAAAAGCGGGGATGCTTCCGCTTTTGAGAAATTGGTGTACGGCCTTTTAATGTCAGGACTGGCAATGCAGCTGCTTGGCAATTCCCGTTGTGCCTCAGGTGCTGAGCATCACATTTCACATCTTATAGAAATGGAGCCTGACGGACTCGGTGTTCACAGTGACGCCTTGCACGGAGAAAAGGTTGGCGTTGGCACTCTTATAGCTTCGCAGGAATATCACAGAATAAAAAATAACCCTGCGCTTTTACACGGTGACTATTTGCCTGCCGGCGACACCTATATCGGTGATATGTTTGGAAAAAGGCTTAAAGACTCGATTATCAAAGAAAACGCAAGCGACTGTGCGTTGGGCATAACCGAGGAAAAATTGATGAGCCATTTTGAAAAAATAAGCGAAATTATCAAATCCATACCCACATACGATGAGCTTATAAAAATTTACAAAATACTTGGTGCAAAGGATTCTCTTGGTAACATAGGTGTTTCCGAGGAAAAGCTTGGCACATTGCTTGAATATTCTCCTTTGGTGCGAAACAGATTGACTCTTATGCGCCTTCGCAGAATTTCTTTGTAATGTGACTTATTTACATTAGGGATTACTTGCTAATAAAAAACTCTTTGGAGGTAGATTATGTTTTATACCTATTTGACACACAGCGAGGGGAAATACGGCTTTGGCGTATGCTCTGAGCTTCTCTATAAAAAGTTGCCCACTGACCTTTGCTATTTTGAGGCATTTGCTGACAAAAAAGAAGCAAAACAGCGCGAGACGTGTCTGAAAAAGCTATCTTGTAGAAAACTTTCATCCTTGATTAATAGCAAAAACGGTAACGGCTTTGCCTGCCATCAAGAGGGCGAAAAAACGATTATTTCCTTGAAAAACGGCATTTACAATTTAACGGATGCAATTTTGGTTAAGGGCGAAAATATCACTATTCGCGGAGAAAAAAATACTGTTATACAGGGATGTGCAAAAATTGACGGCTGGGTAGATGAGGGTGGCGGCATATTTTCCGCGCATACGGAATATGACGCTGACGCGCTTTATATTAACAGTGAAAAATATCAGATGGCGCGCTTCCCAAAATACAACCCAAATGTGAAAATTTTTGGCGGATTTTCAAGAGATGTTTTGTCAAAAGCAAAGGCTGACGAGTGGGCAAACCCACGCGGTGCTTACATCCACGCAATGCATCTGCACAACTGGGGCGGTTATTCCTACGAGGTAACAGGCAAGGATGAAAGTGGCAATCTAACCTACATTGGCGGATGGCAAAACAACCGACAAATGGGTATGCACTCCGATTTTAAGTACATCGAAAATGTGCGCGAGGAAATGACACTGCCAGGGGAATGGTATTTTGACAAGGACAAGTGCCGAGTTTATGTGATTTTAAAGACAGGTCATAGCTTAGAAAATGCTGAAATTTCTGTAAATTCAAGATTTTTTGTATTTAAGAGCTGCAAAAACGTAAGCATTGAAAACATAAAAATCAGACGTGCAAAAAGAACATTTATGCTAACAAACGAGCCACTTTTGAGAAGTGACTGGACAATTTACAGAGGTGGCGCAATTTATTTCACAAATTCAAGGGATTGCTCTATTTCAAAATGCTCACTTTTTGATATTGGCACAAACGGCGTTTTTGTTGACGGCAAAAACAGCAGCATCACAATTTCAAAATGTCATTTCAAGGACCTGGGAGCAAGTGCCGTATGCTTTGTTGGTAAGCCAAGCGCGGTAAGGAGTCCATTATTTGAGGCTACCAAAAGCCAGAGCTTTTTTGATATAGACAAAAAAAGAGGCCCTAAGAGTAACGATTACCCCAAAAATTGTACTGTTGACGACTGCTTGATTGAGCGCGTTGGCGTTGTGGAAAAGCAGGCAACGGGCGTTGAAATTTCCATGGCTTACGGAATCAGCGTCATCAACACAAGCATTTATGATGCTTCCCGTGCGGGAATAAATATATCAGAGGGTACGTTTGGCGGTCACGTAATTGACGGATGTGATATTTTTGACACAGTTAAGGAAACGGGCGACCACGGCAGCTTTAACTCCTGGGGCAGGGACAGGTATTGGCATCTTTACGACCTTGCGCAGAATGAAATCTACAAATATGCATATCTTGACTGTATCGGCAAAACTGTTATAAGAAACTGCAGATTCCGTTGCGACAGAGGATGGGACATTGACCTTGATGACGGCTCTTCAAATTATGAAATTTACAACAATCTGTGCTTAAACGGCGGCATAAAGCTCCGTGAGGGCTTTGGCAGATATGTCCATAACAATATAACTGTAAACAACTCTATACATTTACACGTATGGTATGAAAATAGCGGGGACGTGGTTGAAAATAATATTGTTTTCACCGAATATCAGCCAATTTTAATGGAACACGGCTTTGGAAAAAGCATTGATTTCAATGTTTTACATTCAAAGAATACAAAGGGAATTAAAAAAGCGTATGAGCTTGAAAAAATCACAGGCATGGACAAGGGCTCGGTAAAAACAAGGTGCGTTTTTGCAAATGCAAGGCGCGGAGATTACAGGCTGATTTCTCCCAAAATTAGTGGCTTTGAGGATTTTCCGTGTGAGTTTGGTGTAAGATACGAGCCTCTCAAAAAGCTTGCAAGAACTCCTGCTTTGCCAAAAATCAATCAAAGCAACAAAAGAGCTAAATCAAACATTATTACTCTTTTTGATATGAAGATTAAAAACATTGAAACAGACGGTGAAATGTCCGCATTTGCAACGGCAGGGCACAACGGTGTGCTTGTTTGCGACGTTGACCAATTTGCCAAAGCATCCGCAAAGGGTATTCTGCCCTGCGACGTAATTGTCGGTATTAACGGCGAGGAAGTAAACTCACTTGCAGACCTTGAAGGAATCACAAGAGATAAATTTCTTGCATCCGAAATTACCGTATGGCGCGCACCCTTGCGTGTGGTTTTGAAATAACGCAAGATAACTATAAAAATGAATGCACCCCAAAAGTGAAGTGAACCCAAAAGTTTAGACAAAATTAAATATTAAATTGATTGTGAATGAGTTCTGTATTGCACAGGGCTCATTCCTTTTAATTTCATTGAAATTCTTTCATTGTTGTAGTAATGTATGTATTCTTCCAACTTTTCA
>JAZQWO010000029.1:0-98462 GCA_045632405.1 Eubacteriales bacterium
AGAATGGTATTCGTGTAATCTCCGCAACCGAATCGATCTCCGAAGGCGCGGAAGGCATCCTTCTCGAATCTATGCTTGAGGGTATGGCTGAATACTACTCTGCAGAGCTCTCCGAAAAGGTGGTACGAGGTCTGACCGAGAACGCGCTGAAGTGCAAATACAACGGCGGCACACTTCCAATTGGATACACCATTGATGAAAACCAATTTTTCCAGATTGATCCCGTTACCGCTCCCGCCGTGCTTGAAGCATTTAAGAAATATGCTACGGGTGCGACGATGCAAGAGATCACGGACGAACTCAACATCAAAGGAATCCGAACAGTTCGAGAAACAAAGATCAGCCTCAACACCGTAACACGAATGCTACACAACCGCCGATACATTGGAGAGTATCAATATCGCGATGTAACCGTTCCCAACGGTATCCCCGCTATCATTCCTGCCGAGTTATTCGAGCGAGTTCAAGAACAAGCCGCCGCAAACAAGAAAGCTCCCGCTAAGCACAAGGCCGAGGACGAATATCTGCTGACCACAAAGTTGTTCTGCGGATATTGTAAATGTCTGATTACGGGAGAAAGCGGAACGAGTCACACAATGGAAGTCCACCGCTATTACAAATGCCGAGGAACTCGCAAGGGTGGAACGTGTAAGAAGAAAACGATTAAGAAGAAATGGATTGAGGAAGTTGTTATCCTGCTCATTCAGAAGTTCATCTTTGACGACATGCTTCTTGACAGACTTGCCGACTCGCTGATCGCAAAGCTCAATGCCGAGAGTAGTGCACTTCCCATTCTCCGCAAGCAGCTTGCCGAAATAGAAAAAGGCATCGACAATCTTGTCAACGCCATTCAAGCGGGAATCATCACTCAATCCACGAAGCAACGTCTTGAGCAGCTTGAAGCCGAGAAAAGCGAGATCTCGGTACAGATCCTCAAGGAGGAGATCTCAAAGCCTACGGTCACGAAAGAGGAGATTCTTTACTACCTCACCAAGTACCGCAAGCTCAATATGAAACAGCTTGACCACCGCCGCCGTCTGATCGATAGCTTTGTAAATGCGATCTATCTGTTCGACGATTACTTGGTCATTACATTCAACTATAAGGAAGGCACAAAAACAATCACCTTTGACGAAATTGAGGAGGCATTTGGTTCGGATTTATCATCACTCACTGCACCAGAAAAAGACTCAGGCTTGGATACAAGCCTGAGTCTTTTTCAATTAAATCCGTCCTTACGGACGGGATAAATCCCACTAACGTGGGATGAAATCACTTCGTGATGAAATCCGACTTCGTCGGGATGGTTAGGACTGATTTAATTTCATCCAAGCCTAGCTTGGATTTCATCTGCCATAGGCAGATTTCATCGTGCAGCGATTTCATTCTTGCTTTTCCTTGAATTTTATGCTATGCTTTATTTGAAGCAATAATTATAACAAAGGAAGTGACATAATGAACAAACGCAAGGTCAATATGAAAAAAATCTTCTTCGTGCTTGTTTTTCTTGTACTGATTGCCTGCGGCATTTGGACGTGGCAGGAAGACTTATACCTGTCAATTTTAGTAATCTCCTTAGGCGGTATTCTTGCGGTAGGCTACTTAACATTATTCCATAATAGCTATAAATTTACCGAAGAGGGCATAGAGGTTTATTATCTTTTGGGTGGCAAATGCACTCTTTCTTGGGACAAAATAAAGCTGGTTGAAAACCGCCATTCCCGAGGCAACATCCTTTTTTGGAGAAGGGAATATCACATTGGCTATTTTGAAACAAAATTTCGCCTGTGGCAAACCGTCAGCATCCCCAAAAGCAAGGAAACAACTGAAATAATAGAAAAACACTATAAAGGCAAAATCGACAAATATTAAAAGAGGAATTTCCAAAAAAGAAATTCCTCTTTGTTTTTTTATGCTATGTCCTTCCGTGTGTATTTCACATAGGCTAAGACAATGCCGCCCACACCAAGAATCGTACCGACAATAATATACTTAATATCAAGCGCACCATTTTCTATAATGTAATAGCTGTTGACATATGCAAACGGTGTCAGGTAGTTCAAAAATTCCAGCTTTTCAGTAAGACTTGCAATAAGATTCAGAAAATAAAAGCCCAAGGAAATACCAAGACCAATGCCAATTCCGCCACCCTTCAAGAATGCAGACAATCCAAAGCAAATAAATGCAACCTCAAGCTGCAAAATCAAGAGTGATAAGAACATAAGCGCGATAGCACCTGCGTCAGCCTCTACCCCTATTGTCAATATGGAAAGAACAGAGAATAGAGCAACGCAAAGATTTAATATTAAAATTTCTGCAATTACAAAAACAAGCTTTTCGGTGATGATTCTTGAACGTGTAATAGGCAAGGTGAGCAAAAATTCCGCGGTTTTGTCCTTTTCTTCCTTGCAAAGAACAGAAATTGCCAAAATGGATGCAAAAATACCGCCACCTAAGCCAAGATTGCTGGCACATTCAGCACCAAAATATTCAGTAAAGCTGCCAAGTCCCAAATCTCCAACACCAAGAGCACCGCCCATTGCGTTCATCGCCTCTTCCAACACAAGCTCCATAAGTGGATAAATCAAAACGCAAACCGCCAGCATAAAGGAAAGCACACCTGACCATATAATCAAAGATAGCTTATTTCGTCTAAGCTCGTGAAAAAATATTGTCATATCACTGTTCCTCCCTTGTGTAGTAGTGCATAAAAGTCTCTTCAAGGTCAGGGTCACTGATGTTGACATCGCTAAACTTGATTTGAGAAAGAGCGACAATAAAAGCGTCAACAGGACCGCTATACAGGAAGGAAACTAAATCATTTTCCCATTTAACATTAAAAATACCGTCTATTTGCGGAAGCACGCTCGCACCGCGTAATACAATGCGCTTCGCCTCTGCCTTTCCAAGACTTACAATGTTATCGGATGCTACAATGCGTCCGTCACGTATAACCGCCGCGCGCTTACAGTATTTGTCAATTTCGGAAAGAATGTGAGAGGAGAGAAAAACAGTAGCGCCTGCCTCGTTTCGCTCCTTTAGAATAGCATAGAGCTCCGCCTGCATCAATGGGTCAAGTCCGCTTGTGGGCTCGTCCAAAATGTAAAGGCTTGGCTTGTGCTGAAGCGCACAAACAATACCAACCTTTTTCTTGTTGCCGAGGGAAAGCTCGTTTACCTTTTTGTTTACGTCAAGCTCCAATCTTTCGCAAAGAATATTGGCTTCCCTTGTGCAATCGGTTTTTCTGATGCTAGCGGCTAACTTCAAAATATCCTTTACCTTCATTCTGTTATAAAAAACAGTTTCAGAGGGTAAATAGCCAACCTCTTTTAAAATATCAATATCACCAATGCTCTTGCCAAGCACAGTTGCCGAGCCACTTGTTGGAGAAATAAGCCCTAAGAGTATACGAATTAGCGTGCTTTTGCCAGCACCGTTAGGACCGATAAAGCCGAAAAAGTCGCCCGCCTCCACAGAAAGACTCACGTCAACGATTCCTCTTGCACGGCCGTAGTATTTTGTAAGACCCTGTGTCTCAATTGCTTTCATCTTATCACCTACCTTATTTTTTCATAGTATACCATATCAAAGCGCAAAAATCAATAAACTATTGGTTGATTTAAATGTAACGTCGGCATAAAAGTAAAATTCATTGACATATTGGAAAGTTAATGTTAAAATTAATATGTAATTTTATTTTGGAGGAAATATTAATGAAGGGACGTATCAAAAAGTGGCTATTGCCAATGCTTCTGCTGGCACTTTCTTTGCTAATGGCATTGACAGTCAGCGCGCAAAATGGTGAGCTGGAATTTGCGGAAAACGCAGACGGTACATATTCTGTTTTAGGCATAGGAAATTATAGCGGTAGCGATATTGTGATACCAAGCACACACGAAGGCAAGCCTGTTACAAAAATTGCAGACAATGCATTTTATGACAAGGAGCATATCACAAGCCTAAAGGTGGCGGACAGTGTGCAGGAAATAGGAGTCAGAGCTTTTCACTATTGTATTAGACTTGAGAGTATAGAGCTTGGCAACGGAGTAAAATCCTTGGGAGAGGGCGCATTTTTCTTCTGCACCGCCCTTGAAAATGTGGACTTGGGCAATAACCTTGCAATCATTGGAGAAAATGCATTTTATAACTGTATAGCCATTGACACATTGGTTATACCTGACAGTGTTACCGACATTGGTAATATGGCGTTTAAATATTGTGACAACCTTATTCAGTTGACTCTCGGCAAGGGTCTTGTGCGAGTGGGAGCAGAGGCGTTTGTTAATTGCTATAAGCTTGTTGAGGTTTACAACTTGTCCTCATTCAATGTGGGCTATGGTATTACAGATGCAGGCTATGCAGGCGCATACTCAATGGCAGTGCATAATTCCTTAGAAAGCGAGAGCCTTTTGACCTTTGCAGAGGGCGGCTATGTTTTTGCATACAAATACGATAAATATTTTCTTGTTAGCCAAACAGGCAGTGAAAAAGAGCTTGTTCTACCCGACAGCATAAACGGCAGTAAGTACGAAATAGGCAGCTTTGCATTTTATAACCGAACAACATTAGAAAAAATTGATATGGGCAATGGCATCACCGCCATTGGCAACGCAGCATTTTATTTCTGCGGTTCTCTTACGGAAATAACTATTCCGCACGGTGTTACATCAGTAGGCTCGCTTGCCTTTAGTGACTGTCACTCCCTTGTAACGGTCGAGCTTCCAGGCACCTTGGCAGAGCTTGGTATGGCAGCCTTCCAGAATTGCTACGACCTTAGTAGCATCAAAATCCCTGACAGTGTTACATATCTTGGACAAAGCACCTTTAACTCATGCTTTTCCCTTGAAACGGTTGTTTTGCCGAAAAATTTAGAGGTTATTGACGTTTATGTTTTTTACGATTGTGAAAAGCTGAAAAAAATCACACTTCCAAGTGGACTTTTAGGTATTGGTGAGATGGCTTTTGCCGAATGTGAGGCATTGGAAAGCATTTACATTCCGTCATCCGTGTATCTTGTGCAGGCAAACGTGTTTGAAAATTGCAAAAAGCTGAAAATTTACTGTCAAGGCAACACCGATACCTGTACAGATTGGGATGCCAACTGGAATATAAGCAATTGCTACGTAGAGTGGAATGCACAGCCATCTGCAAGCGATGCATTTGTATTTTTGGGCTATTCCACCGACGGAAAGCGGATTTGTGCAGGCTATTCCATAGACTATGTGATGGTAGATTTATACGAATCCGTGTATGAAAAAGAGCTTGATTTCGGCTTGGTTTTTGCGTCATTTGAGTTGTTAGGTGGCAAATCCCCTCTTGACAGTGAGGCAAATCCTACCTCTCTTGATATGGGAAAGGTAATCAAGCATAGCTTGAAGGAGTATAGCTTCTTGGTATATGACTTTGTCTTGACCGACTTGACAGAGGAGCTGTATAACCATAAATTTGTTATAGCTGGCTATACCTTTGATGGTGAAGAGGTTCTCTATGTACAGGAGAATAACGGTAGCTCAGTCAACGGAAAGAGCTACAATGAAATGATAAATTCAGTAGAGGAGAGCGCAGTATATGAAGACTTATGTTGCCCCGCACTATGAGTGCGAATATATCAATTCAAATGATATAATTCTTGCATCCTCAGAGGATGTGTCTGTATTACAGGTGAATAAAAGCAATGCGCAGGTGAGCGCAAGCGTTTGGGATATTCTCGGACTCAGATAATTTGCCACAAATTTCACAGGTTTTTTATAAAAAATATACAAATAACTATTGATATTTTTACTGACTAATGTTAAAATGTATATATAATAGTACAAATGATGTACAAGCAACGAGGTGACTTATGAAAAAAAGAATTACTTTACTTTTGTCCGTGCTATGCTTGCTTGCTATGGTAATTGCATTGGCTTCCTGCGGACACGAGCACGTATTTGGTGCTGAATGGAAGCAGGATGATACCAACCACTGGCACGCATGTGAAGTAGAGGGCGAGTGTGCGGAGGTTTCTGGCAAGGCTGCACATAGCTTTGCGGTTGTTTCCACAATTGATTCAACCTGTACCGTTAAGGGTGAAAAGGTTGCAAAATGTAGCATTTGCGGCTACGAAAAGAAGACAGAGCTTGCTCTTGCAGAGCACGATTATAATGAGAATGTTATTGCTCCAACCTGTACAGAGGGCGGTAAAACAATCGTTACCTGTAACGCAGAGGGCTGTACATATAGCGCTGAAAAGGATATAACCGAGCCAACAGGCCATGCTTGGCAGGGTGCTTCTTGTGAAGCGGCTGACATTTGCTCAGTGTGCGGAGCTACACAGGGTGAGGCTCTTGGTCACAACTTTAGCGAAAGAGTAGTTGCTCCAACCTGTACAAGAGACGGTTATACTGAAACAACCTGCTCAAGATGTGACTATCTTGACAAAACAAAGGATGTTACTCCAGCTCTTGGACATACATTTAATATTGTAGATAATCCGGAGGAAGGCACATACAGAGATGTTGTTGCACCAACATGTACAGAGGTTGGTAAGAGATATTTCAAGTGTACAGTATGTAACCTTATTCCAACCAACGATGCAAATAACGTTGTTGATATTCCTGTTCTCGGTCATGACCCTGTTGAAGAGGTTGTTCCTCCAACATGTGTTTTAGGCGGATTTACTGAGATTACTTGCTCAAGATGCGAGGACCTTTACGAAACTAAGGACAATACAGACCCAACAGGCCATACAATCTACAAGGGCGAGGATGCTCAATTAGGTACTCACTACAAGATTACATTGGAGCCAAATTGTATAGAAAAGGGCGAGCTTACATATGTATGTACTGTTTGTGGCGAGCTTTCTGAGGATGCAGCTGACAAGACTGAGGTTCCGGCTCTTGGCCACAATATGGTTGTCTTTGTTGAGCCATGGTGCGGCAACAACAGTCAGATTGAATATAAGTGTGACAGAGTATGCAGAGGAGTTGAATGTGGCGAAACATCAATTGTAACTGCAGATATCGAGTACAGACACGTATATAACGATGGCTCAGTTGTTGTTCCTGCTACCTGCGTTGACAACGGTGTTTACAGATGCTTGAACTGTGATACAACATTCACAGCATATGACGGAGATGAAATCGGTCAGAAGACAGGTGCTCACGTATATGACCAGCTTGTTGAGGTTATCGCCCCAACCTGCGCTAAGGAAGGATACACAACATACGGTTGCTCAGCAGGCGCGTGCGGAACAACAGAAAACAGAGATACAACTCCAAGAAGCGCGCACTATCTTAGCGACGCAACAGAGTTTGGCACAATTACTTGCTTTGTATGTAACAAGAGCTATGCAAATGTTACTGCTGATAAGGTAGAAGGCTCTGACAATATTTGCTTCGGCTGTGGCAAGGACACATGCGAGTGTGGCACAACTGCTGACTGGGAGGGCTATATCAACCCTGATGACCCATTCGCTTTGACTGCAAACACCACATTCTCAATTTCCACTGTTGATGATAAGGCTCTCGTTCTCGGTAGCGGTATTATCGTTCTTGAAAGCGACGCGGCTGCAACATTCACAGTAGTTATCTACGCAGACGCAAACGGTGAGGCTACATACACCTTCACAGTTGTAGGCAACGGCGTTGTTGACCTTTATCAGTATCTGACAGTTTCTAAGGTTGAGATTACATCAACTGCTGATGCAACTGCAGTATTGTACGGCGCAATGTAAAAAAATAAAACGGCACGCAAGTGCCGTTTTTTGTTTGTGCTTAAAGATAAAATGTGTAGGTGCTATTTTGTGCACCATTTAATAAATTGTTAAATTATTTGTTTTTTGCTGCGCTTTTCAGTGTCAGCTCGTGCATTGCAAACATAATCGCTATAAATACTAACAGAAAAATTGGCAAAAGAGAAATAGAGATATTTTCTGCTACAATTCCGAACAATGGTGGCATTGCCAAAATTCCAACATAAGCAAACGCCATTTGTACGCCTATCATCGCTTGTGATTTGTCTTTGCCGAAAACATCAGGTGTCATATGAATAATGCAGGGATAGATAGGTGCGCAACCAAGTCCGATAACAATAAAACCAACCAGTGCAAGCACGTAATGGAATTGTACAAGCATCAAGGCAATACCAACGGCAATGATTGATGTTCCCATACGGATAAGTGTCTTATCTCCAAACCGCATTGCAAGAAATCCGTTGATAAGTCTTCCAAGTGTTACGCCGATATAGAACATGCTTGCATATCCTGCCGCTGTTTCGGGTGAAAAATCCCAAATTTCCACAAGATAGGTGCTCGCCCAAAGAGAAGCGGTTACTTCCATTGCACAATAGCAGAAGAACATCAAAAAGCAGGGTATAGCTCCCTTGATAGCAAATATTTCCTTGAAGGACAGAGCCTTTGATTCCACTTGCTTTGATGCATCATCGTTATCTGCACTTCCCTTTTTCCAAAGCGGTATGCTGATAAATATGATTGCACAAAGCACAGCTTGAATAATAGAAACGATAAGATAACCGCCATTCCAGCTTTCCAGCTTAACAAGAGCAAAGCTCATTATATAAGGGCTGATAGAAGCGCCAACACCCCACATACAGTGGAGCCAGCTCATATGCTGCGCTTTGTAATGCAAAGCTACATAGTTGTTCAAAATAGCGTCTACACCGCCGGCACCAAGGCCGAATGGAATTGCCCACAGGATTAGCATCCAAAACTGACTGCTGATAGAAAATCCGAACAAGCAAAGAGCAGTGGTTGTGACGCTTACGGCAGTTACCGCGCCTGCGCCGAACTTATGTAATAGCTTATCGCTAAATAAGCTTGATAGTATCGTGCCCGCGGTGATAGTTGCCGATATAATACCCGCGTATGAAACAGGCACACAAATTTCGGCATGAAGCACAGGCCAAGCCGAGCCTAAAAGCGAGTCAGGCAGACCAAGACTTATAAAGCATATGTATATAAGCACCAAAAGCAAGCTTCCCATTATTATATTAACCTCGTCGATTTTTATTTAGCGGTTAGATTATATCACAATCCTACAAATAAATCAAGGACGGTTTTTCATAAACAAGTGATATTTCAACTGCGTTGAAGTGATATTATGCTAACAGTATCTCTTTAAATGTTCTACCATACAATCGAATAAAAATCAAGGCGTATGCCTTGTATATCATCAATTCGAAAGGAATTGCATATCATCAACACGCAGTGTTGCATCTCATCAAGTCGCAGATAGATACACGCTAAAGCGTGATGATATACAGCCCAACGGGCTGATGATATCCACCACACTTCGTGCGGTGATGATATACCAAGTCTGCGACTTGGATAAAAAAAGAAAACCGACTAAAAGTCGGTTTTCTTTTTTGGGGTGGATGATGAGATTCGAACCCACGGCCTTCAGAGCCACAATCTGACGCTCTAACCAGCTGAGCTACACCCACCAAAGAACTATAGCTTTGTCGCTCACGGCAAAGCCCCTATATTGAAACCACTGTGGTATGTGGTCTGGCGTACCCGGAGGGATTCGAACCCCCGACCTACTGCTTAGAAGGCAGTTGCTCTATCCGGCTGAGCTACGGGTACATAATGGAGCGAGTGATGGGAATCGAACCCACGCGACCAGCTTGGAAGGCTGGAATTCTACCATTGAACTACACTCGCAAATACGCTTTCGCTTTTTGCCTTAATATAATATCACACCAAACCACCTTTGTCAATAGTTTTTTTATTTTTTTTGAAAAAATTTAAAATACTTAAAAGCAAGCCGCAAAAGTGGCGGCTTGCTCCAAATAAGCTTACGGGAAAGCCTGCAAAAAGGGGTGGTTTGCAGGCTATTTAATCAAAACGGCATAAGAGCCAGTCTGAGCGTATCTTTCCTCAAACAGCTCCATATCTAAGTCAAACACAGTTCCGCTTGGGTTGGCAAGGGTAACGGTTTTGTTTTCAAAATCGTAGCCTATCAAAACAAGCGTATTGATGTTTGATTTCAGATACATGGTTTTGCCATTTATGATTACAGTGCGAAAAACTGACGGGGTAGTATCAAATTCCTCACACGCCCAAACAATTACAGGATTGCCGCAAGATACCTCGTAGTAGAGCATATCTGCATTTGTGCCGCTAATATCGGTAGCATAAGATTTGCCACCGTTTATATTTATAAACTTGTTCGCGGCATTTACAATTACAGGCGGCATGCAGCCAAAGGAGTTGTATGTGTCATAAGGGTTACCTGCATTTGCTTCAAAAATGTTGGTGTAATACGCAGGACCCTTGTCAAGATACAAATCGGAAAGCTCGCACTTGTCAATATCATATTGCAAGTAATTCAGCACCATGCAAAGAGAGGTTATTTCATCTCCGCTTGGCAGCTCTGGAAACTTTGAAATATGGTTTAACACAATTTGATGGCTCAGTGGCATTTTTGCGTATTCCTCGCTTGCCACAATAGCTCCCCTTGCAAAAATTCCGTCTAAACGGTCATTTGATTGAGTGTAGGAAACCAAATCAATATAGGCTTCCACCTCTATTTTAGACTCGCCCAGCACCTCATACACTCCCGAATATGATGTCAACAGGTTGGTAGTGCCAACCATCGTTTTGGTGGTGAATTCTCGCTTTTCTCCGTTAATGCTCAAATACCCTGAGGATGCCTTGGTGATTTGCTCAGGAGTATCTAAGTACAAATCTGCGCTTATGTATAGCGCGTTTTCGTTTTCCAACTTGTAAATGGACCATTCCACCCTCAAATTAGAGGAGGAAAGATACTCACTCAAAATCGTTCCGCTTTTGTTAATAGTTACCTTTGGTGGACCTTGTGTGTCTGTTTTGTCACCTGATGAAGTTGAGCTTGTTGAACTTGTGACCGCATCAGTGTCCTCAAAGGAAACCGCCTTAACATAAAAAATAGTAGCGCAGAGCACACATAGCACAATAAGTATAATGCAAGATAAGTATTTTCTCATAAATTCCTTCCTTTTATTGGCTCTCTCTAATCAGCTATTATGCGTCAGAGAGCCTTCTTCCTTTAATTTATATGTAGCTTTGGAATGGCTCTTTCGTGTTTATTATACAGTAAAAAATTACCAATTCAACAAAAAGCCATTGACAAAACAAGCGCAATTGCGACAATGCGACAAAAAAGCAGAAAGATAAAAGTCGCACCGTGGAGGAAAAGAGAAAATGGTGCGATAAGTAATATGTTTCTTGAAATTTTATCTCATTTGTGATATACTAAATATGATAAAATATTTCAAAAAATTTTAACGCTGAAGACGGGTTTTTTGTCCGTTCCAAAATTGGTTCGTACCACTCCCGCAAGGCATACTTTAAAAGCAAGAGGTACGCTATGAACATAGAGGAAAGAATTAATAAATTAAGGAAGGAAATTTCATATCACTCAAAGCGCTATTATGAAAATGACGCGCCCGAAATTTCCGACTTTGAGTATGATAAGATGTTTGAGGAGCTGAAAGCTCTTGAAGCGGCACACCCCGAATTTTATAGCGAGTCCTCACCCACGCAGCGCGTGGGCGGTGCTGCACTTGATAAGTTTGAAAAGGTACAGCACGAGGTGCGAATGGCAAGCCTAACAGACGTTTTTGATTATGATGCCTTGCGCGCATTTATTCGCAAAATCAAGGAAGAGGTAGGAGAAGACACAACATTTTCTGTTGAGCCGAAAATTGACGGTCTTAGCGTTTCCTTGAAATACGAAAACGGTATTTTAAAGGTAGGCGCAACAAGAGGCAACGGCGCAGTGGGCGAGGATGTTACCGCTAACATTAAAACCGTGCGCTCAATTCCCTTGGAGCTTAATGAGCCTTTGGATATTACAGTGCGCGGAGAGGTATATATGCCGCATAGCTCCTTTGAAAAGCTGAACCGAGAAAAGGAAAGACTTGGGGAGAGCCTGTGGGCAAATCCGAGAAATGCGGCGGCTGGCTCCTTGCGTTGCCTTGACTCAAAGGAAACCGCAAAGCGCGGCCTTGACATATTTGTCTTTAATTTCCAAGCGGGGGATTTGGGAAATGTTAGTACCCACGAGGAAACAATAGAAAAAATAAACAGCTTGGGCTTTAAAACAATACCCTTGCTTACCGTTTCATCAAATGAAGATGAGATTGTAAATGCAGTTCATACCTTGGGTGAGAAAAGACCAAGCCTTGAATTTGATATTGACGGCGCGGTTATCAAGGTTAACTCCTTGGAGAAAAGACGTGAAATCGGTGAGGGAACAAGCACTCCAAAATGGGCGGTTGCCTATAAGTACCCACCAGAGCAGAAGAAAACAAGGCTTCTCGATATTGCCATACAGGTGGGCAGAACAGGCGTGCTGACTCCTAATGCGGTTTTAGAGCCTGTTAAGCTGGCAGGAACAACCGTATCAAGAGCAACCCTGCACAATATAGATATAATTAAGGAAAGAGATATTCGCATAGGCGATAATGTTATTGTGCAAAAGGCAGGAGACATTATACCCGAGGTTGTAGGCAGTGTCAAAGAGGATAGATGCGGCACTGAGGTGCCATACAGTATGCCAAACGCATGCCCATCCTGCGGTGGCACTCTTACCTATGATGATGCAGATGATTTTGTGGACGATGGCGAGGACTTTACCTTGGGCGCGCTCCGCTGCACCAATCCTGCCTGCCCTGCACAGCTTGAGCGAAATATAATTCATTTTGCATCCAAGAAAGCTATGAATATTGAGGGCGTTGGAGAAAAATTTGTAAAACAGCTTCTTGATGCCAACCTTATTCACGATGCGTCTGACCTCTACTATATCGACCCACAGGAAATTGCCGCCCTTGACCGTATGGGCGAAAAGAGCGCGGAGAACTTTGTTAAGGCAAGAGAAGCATCCAAGTCCTCAGGGCTTGCCAGAGTTATTTTTGCTCTTGGCATACGTCATATAGGCGAGGTTGCCTCAGCTGAGCTTGCCAACAAATTCGGTTCAATAGATAATTTGTTTACCGCTACCTTTGATGAGATTAAGGAAGCAAATGATTTTGGCGATATAATGGCAAAAAGCGTTGTTGACTTCTTCAGCAAGGAAACAACCAAATATATTGTGGAAAGACTTAAAAACGCGGGAGTTGACACCGCCAATGAAATAAAAGAGGTGTCAAAGGAATTTGAGGGCTTGACCTTCGTTTTAACAGGAACTCTTGAAAATATGACAAGAGATGAAGCGTCAGAAATGATAAAGGCGCGCGGCGGCAAGGTGTCCTCGTCCGTTTCCAAGAAAACAAGCTATGTCTTGGCAGGCGAGGAGGCAGGCTCCAAGCTAACCAAGGCACAGGACTTGGGCGTGAAAATTATCGGCTTAGATGAATTCCTTGATATGTGCAAATAATACAAATAATAAGGAGGGAGAAAATGCTTAAAATCAGTGAAAACGCAAAAAAAGCAATAGAAATGCTGAATAGCAAGGGCTATGAGGCATATGCGGTGGGCGGCTGTGTCCGCGACATGGTTATGGGTAACACTCCCTTTGATTTTGATATTACAACAAGTGCCCTTCCCGAGGAAACCAAAGCGGTTTTCAAAAACGAGCGCACGATAGAAACAGGCTTGAAGCACGGCACAGTAACCGTTTTGATAGGCGGTGAGCCATTGGAAATCACCACATATCGCATAGATGGAGAATATCTTGATAACCGCCATCCCCAAAGCGTTTCCTTTACAAGAAATCTTATTGAGGATTTGTCAAGACGCGACTTTACAATGAATGCACTCGTGTATAATGACAAAGAGGGCGTGCGTGACTACTTTGGCGGACTTGAAGATATTAAAAATAAGGTAATCCGCGCAATAGGTGATCCTGAAAAGCGCTTTACAGAGGATGCCTTGCGCATTCTGCGCGCTATTCGCTTTTCCTCAACCCTGGGCTTTGCAATAGAGGAAAACACCAAAAGAGCAATGATAAAATGCAAGCATCTGCTCCACAGTATTTCAGCAGAGCGAATAGCCGTTGAGATTAATAAATTTGTCCTTGGCAAAAATGTCAAAAACGCAATTTTGGAAAACTATGAAATCTTAGGTGAGATTTGCCCCGAATTTGTGAGAATGCATGGCTTCCATCAGCTCACCAAGTGGCATATTTACGATGTTTTGGAGCATACCGCAGTGGCAGTAGAGAACACTCCGCCCATTCCTCACTTGCGCTTGACAATGCTGTTTCACGATACAGGCAAGGTGCATACCTTTTTTACAGATGAAAACGGCGTGGGACATTTTTACGGTCACGGTGACGTCAGCTATGAAATAGTAAAAGAATACCTTAATAAATATAAATACGATAATTTCACAAAGGATAGAGTTACTTGGCTTGTGAAGCATCACGATGTGCGCACGGAGGCAGACGAGGTGGCAATAAAAAAACGCCTTAGCAGATTTGGTAAGGAGCGCTTTTTAGAGCTTATCCAAATCCAAAGAGCAGACAACCTTGCCCAAAACCCCGAGCTTACAAGAATGGAGCATTTTGACCTTCTTGAGAAAATGGTAGAGGACATAACATCCCGCTCCTGCTTTGATTTGAAAAGCCTTGCCGTAAATGGCTCTGATCTTATAAGAGAGGGGTTTGTGCCAGGCGCCGATATTGGCAGAATATTGAACACCCTGCTTTCAGAGGTCATAGAAAACAAACTGCCAAACGAAAAAGAGGCTCTTGTGAAAAGAGCACAGGAAATAAGATAAAAAAGGTGTTGCAATTGCAACACCTTTTTGACTTTGAAAAAAATTATCTTCTGTCAATTTTGTATGTAGGAACAAGTTCTTTTACGAGATCCTTCATTTGCTCTGTTTCTGCATAAGCCTCGTTATAAAGCTTTTCCAAAGTAGCAAACAAATGCTCGTCATCCATTTCGATAGGCTTTCCTATGCTGATTCTGTCATTGGCAGTTTTTTCAAGACCTTCCTCAGCCATGAGCCTTTCCTCGTAAAGCTTTTCACCAGGACGCAGGCCTGTCACCTTGATTTCGATGTCCTTATCAGGCTCTAAGCCGGACATTTTGATAAGGTTAACCGCAAGGTCGTAAATTCTTACCTGCTCGCCCATATCAAGAACAAAGATTTCGCCGCCCTTAGCATAAGCACCTGCTTGAAGCACAAGGCTTACAGCCTCAGGAATTGTCATGAAGTAACGGATGATGTCCTTGTGTGTAACTGTTACAGGGCCGCCCTCTGCAATCTGCTTTTTAAAAAGAGGAATAACAGAGCCGTTTGAGCCAAGCACGTTACCAAAGCGCACTGCAACAAACTGTGTCTTTGACTTTCTTGAAAATGCTTGAATAATCATTTCACAAACGCGCTTTGTTGCACCCATAATGTTGGTTGGGTTAACCGCCTTGTCTGTGGAAATCTGTACAAATTTCTTAACCCCATACTTGTCAGCGCATTTTACAACCTTATATGTGCCGAGAATGTTGTTCTTAACGGCTTCGTTAGGGCTTGTCTCCATCAAAGGCACATGCTTGTGTGCTGCCGCATGAAATACAATGTCAGGACGGTATGTCTTGAATACATCCTCCATCTTGCCACTATCACGAATAGAGGCGATAAGTGTTAGCAAATTGAGGTTAGGAAGCTTTCTTTTAAGCTCCTGCTCAATCTCGTATGCATTGTTTTCATATATGTCAAGAATAATTAACTGCTTTGGATTGTGAGTTGCAATCTGACGGCAAAGCTCACTACCGATAGAGCCACCACCACCTGTAACAAGTACTACCTGCTCCTCGATGTAGCCCATAACCTCGTCAAGATTAACTCTGACAGGCTCTCTGCCCAAAAGATCTTGCACATCTACGTCGCGAAGTCGTGAAACGGAAACATTTCCGTCAATCAACTGATAAAGTCCGGGAAGGGTCTTTACATCACAGCCTGTCTGCAAGCAAAGCTGTGTGATTTCCTTTAAAACCTTAGCACTTGTTGACGGAATAGCAATAATGATTGAGTCAGCATTTGCTTTCTTTGCTATTTCAACAATGTCCTCGCATTTGCCGAGTACCTTGACACCAAGGACGGTTGTGCCGATTTTGTGCTCGTCATTGTCGATGAATCCAACCGCTACCTTGTTGAGCTTTTCGCTTGTTTGAATTTCACGGAGAATAGTTGTGCCTGCAGATCCAGCTCCCACGATAAGGACGCGCTGCTTTTCTGTCAAATTGTGCTTCAAAACACGCACGCGGAGCATTCTGATGACCCTGTAAGATGAAACAACAATACAGGAAAGAATGAAGAAAACACCGCAAACAACAACACCCCAAGCGTAGCTTGTTTTCTGCTCAGCCAAGTGAGTGGAGAAAAGAGCTATCAAAAGAGCGAATGATATAATTGCAACCCTTACAATTTCGATGACGCTTGCGTGTTTCAAAGCGGCTGCGTGCAATCTTGTTATGTACGTAAACAGAATAACAACGACAGCACCTACTGCTAAAGAGATTAGCGTGCGAGGGAAAAATCTGAGAGAACCGAAAATAAGAAGATCGGCGATTATTGTCGAAAGCACCAGAGAACAAACAAGTCCCACAGATAGAATGATTGACTTCAAAAATATTGGTAAGGTCTTATTTTTCATATCAAACTCCTTGTACATCAAAGACATAGTTAATACATTATAACTCTTACATGACAAAAAGTCAATAAATTATCAACATTTGGACACAAAATTTTAATAAAACTATTGAAAAAAGAAAATAAAAAGTGTATTATTATAATGGTAAGTTATGTACAACAAAAAAGGAGCATATTATGGCATTTGAATTTGATAATGATTTTGAATCCGGCGTAGATATAAGAGTAGTTGGTGTTGGCGGTGGCGGAAACAACGCAGTTAACCGTATGATATCCTCAAACATAAAGGGAGTGCAATTTATTGCTATTAATACAGATAGACAAGCCCTTGCAAGATGTGGCGCAGGCAACAAGATTTGCATAGGTGAGGCGGTTACGAGAGGTAACGGAGCAGGCGCAAATCCCGAAATAGGTCTTAAAAGCGCCGAGGAAAGCGCAGACGAAATTAGAGCGGCTATTGAAGGCGCTGATATGGTGTTTATCGCCACAGGTATGGGCGGTGGCACAGGCACAGGTGCGACCCCTGTTGTTGCCCGTATTGCAAAGGAGCTTGGCATTTTAACGGTTGCTATTGTTACTAAGCCCTTTAAGTTCGAGGGCAACCGCAGAATGTCACAGGCTGACAGCGGTATTGCAGAGCTTTCCAAGTACGTTGACTCCTTGGTGGTTATCCCTAATGAAAGATTGAAGGAATTCACCCAGGAAAAGATTACAATTATTAATGCCTTTGGCATAGCAGACGATGTTTTGAAGCACGGCGTTAAGAGTATTTCTGACCTTATCAATGTAGCAGGCTTTGTCAACCTTGACTTTGCTGACGTTTCTTCGGTTATGAAGGATGCGGGCATGGCTCATATGGGTGTTGGTGAGGCAAGTGGCTCCAACAAGGCTGTGGAGGCTGCTAAAAAGGCAATTTCCAGCCCGCTTCTTGAAACATCCATCAAAGGCGCAAACGGCATCCTTATTAATATTACAGTATCTCCCGATGTAGGCTTGGATGAGGCGGATGCCGCATCTACCATGATTACCGAGGAGGCTGCTCACGATGCCAACATTATCTGGGGTGTTAACTTTGACGAAACCTTGACAGATACAGTAAAGGTTACAATTATTGCCACAGGCTTTGAAAAATCAAAATCACGAATTGCAAAGCCAAGTGCTGATGACGAAAGCTTGGATGAGGTTAAGCCCTTGCCTGAAATGAAGGAAGAGGATTATACCGACATTATCGACATTATAAATAAGAACAGAGGCAAGAGCGCCCCTGAGGATTTTGACGAAAAGTATTAAAATGAAATGCCGCGGCTTTTGCGGCATTTTCCGCGTATTTAGTAAAATCCGAAACTGATTTTTCTTGTGATTTAAACCGATTTTTTGTGTCAAAAATATAAAATGTGCCCAAAAAACCAACTTGTCAAGTTGTCAATTTGTGCAAAACATAGAATTTTGACACTGAAAACAGTTGTTCTTGACAACTTAGCAAGCAGATGTTATAATAGTGCTGTGCGTAAATGCGTAAATAAGGTATATTTGCGCCTATTTGCGCCACATTATACGATACATCGTGCCGTTTGGCACTGACGTATAAACATTTATCACTAAAGAAGGAGGAACGAAATGCCAACCTTTAATCAGCTCGTAAGACAAGGTAGAAGCGACAAGACATATAAGTCTAAGGCACCTGTACTTCAGGTAGGCTTCAATACTTTGAAGAACAAAGCGATTGATCAGAGCGCACCTCAAAAGAGAGGCGTATGTACCAAGGTTACAACAACTACACCTAAGAAGCCAAACTCCGCTCTTCGTAAGATAGCAAGAGTTAAGCTCACAAACGGTATGGAAGTTACATCTTATATCCCTGGTATTGGCCACAATCTTCAGGAGCACTCAGTTGTACTTATCCGTGGTGGTAGAGTACGTGACTTGCCTGGTTGCCGTTATCACATTATCCGTGGTACACTTGATGCACAGGGCGTTGCAAATCGTAACCAGAGCCGTTCTAAATACGGCGCTAAGCGTGCAAAGAAGAAATAATTCAATCTTTTTTGCGGTTAGGTAACAAAAGTTAAATTTTTAATCGTAGTTCCCAACTTGTAGCTGAATAAATGTTTATTATGTCAGTGACAACTTGCAGGACACGACGGGAGAATTTCTTTCGAGTACCAATGATATCATATTTTTAATGAAGGAGGGAAGTAAAGTGCCAAGAAGAGGTCAAATTTCCAAAAGAGATGTATTGCCAGATCCACTTTACGGTTCAAAGCTCGTAACAAAGCTTATCAACAACATTATGCTTGATGGTAAGAAGGGCGTTGCTCAGAAGATTGTTTACGACGCATTTAAGATCGTAGAAGAAAAGACTGGTGAGAATGGTCTTGAGGCGTTCCAGGCAGCTCTTGAGAACGTAATGCCTGTGTTGGAGGTTAAGGCTCGCCGTGTAGGTGGTTCTAACTATCAGGTACCAATGGAAGTAAGAGCAGAAAGACGTCAGACACTCGGTCTTCGTTGGATAACAACATATTCAAGAAACCGTGGTGAAAAGACTATGGCTGAAAGACTTGCAGGCGAAATACTCGACGCTAGAAATAGCTTGGGTGGCGCATTCAAGAAGAAAGAAGAAACACACAGAATGGCTGAAGCTAATAAGGCTTTCGCACACTACAGATATTAATCCACGCCCCTTATTTTTTGAAAGGAAAAAACACAGATGGCAAGAGAATATTCACTTGAAAATACCCGTAATATTGGTATTATGGCGCACATTGACGCTGGTAAGACCACTACTACTGAGCGTATCTTGTTCTACACAGGTAGAACACATAAAATAGGTGAAACTCATGAAGGCTCTGCTACAATGGACTGGATGGAGCAGGAGCAGGAAAGAGGTATTACAATTACTTCTGCTGCTACAACTTGCTTCTGGGCTGGTTCTGAGAAGCAGTTCAACCCCACTCGTATCAACATTATTGATACCCCTGGCCACGTTGACTTCACCGTTGAAGTACAGCGTTCATTAAGAGTTCTTGACGGCTCTGTTACCGTTCTCTGTGCGAAGGGCGGCGTTGAACCTCAGTCTGAAACAGTATGGAGACAGGCTGACGAATATGGCGTACCACGTATGGCATACGTTAACAAGATGGACATCATGGGTGCAGACTTCTATAGAGTTGTAAACATGATGAGAGAAAGATTACATGCTAACGCAGTACCGATTCAGTTGCCTATCGGCGCTGAAGACACATTTAAGGGTATCATCGACCTTTTCGAAATGAAGGCTGATGTATACTATGATGACCTCGGTAAGGATATGAGAATTGAAGATATCCCTGCTGATCTCATCGACAAGGCAAATGAATACAGAGCAAACCTCGTTGAATCCATTTGCGAAACAGACGATGAACTTATGATGATGTACTTGGAGGGTGAAGAACCTTCTAACGAAGAGCTTAAGGCTGCACTTCGTAAGGCAACAATCGCTAACAAGATAGTTCCTGTTGTATGCGGAACATCATATAAGAACAAGGGTGTTCAGAAGCTTCTCGATGCAGTTATCGAGTATATGCCTTCTCCACTTGACGTTCCTGCTATCAAGGGTATCAACCCTGACACAGGTGATGAGGATGTTCGTCACTCCAGTGACACAGAGCCATTCTCCGCACTTGCATTCAAGATTATGACAGACCCATTTGTTGGTAAGCTTTGCTTCTTCCGTGTATACTCTGGTTCAGTTCAGGCTGGTACTCAGGTATATAACTCCTGCAAGGACAAGACAGAAAGATTCGGTCGTATTCTTCAGATGCACGCAAACGATAGAAAAGATATCGATATTTGCTACGCAGGTGATATCGCTGCTGTTATCGGTGTAAGAAACACCACAACAGGTGATACATTCTGTGATGAAAAGAACCCAATCATCCTTGAGTCTATGGAATTCCCAGAGCCTGTTATCAGAGTTGCTGTTGAGCCAAAGACAAAGGCTGGTCAGGAAAAGATGGGTATCGCTCTTGCAAAGCTTGCAGAGGAAGACCCAACATTTAGAACTTATACAGACGAAGAAACAGGACAAACAATCATCGCTGGTATGGGTGAGCTTCACCTTGAAATCATCGTTGACCGTCTCCTTCGTGAGTTTAAGGTAGAGGCAACAGTTGGTAAGCCACAGGTTGCTTATAAGGAAACTATTAGAAGATCCGCTGACGTTGACCACAAGTATGCTCGTCAGTCTGGTGGTAAGGGTCAGTATGGTCACGTTAAGATCATTATGGAGCCAAACGAGCCAGGCAAGGGCTACGAGTTCATCAACAAGGTTGTTGGTGGTGCTATTCCAAAGGAATACATCCCATGTGTTGACCAGGGTATCCAGTCTGCTTCTCAGACAGGTATTCTTGCAGGCTACAATGTAGTTGACTTTAAGGTAACACTTTATGATGGTTCATACCACGAGGTTGACTCCTCTGAAATGGCGTTCAAGATTGCCGCTTCTATGGCATTCAAGGAAGCTATGAGAAAAGCTGACCCTGTATTGACAGAGCCTATTATGAAGGTTGTTGTTGTAACACCTGATGACTACATGGGCGACGTTATCGGTAGCTTGAACTCCCGTCGTGGACAGATCCAGTCTATGGAGCCTGTTGCCGGCGCACAGCAGATCACTGCTATGGTTCCTCTTGCTGAAATGTTTGGTTACGCAACAACATTGCGTTCATCCACACAGGGTAGAGGTAACTACTCAATGGAGCCTGACCACTTTGCAGAGGTTCCAAAGAACGTTCAGGAAGAAATTATCAAGGTTCGTGGACGTAATAATAACAACGATTAATTTTAAATTAAAATAATTTATTTGGAGGATTATTCAAATGGCTAAGCAGAAGTTTGAAAGAACCAAACCACACGTTAACATTGGTACAATCGGTCACGTTGACCACGGTAAGACAACTCTTACAGCTGCAATCACAAAGACACTTTCTTTGAACGGCGGAGCTGAGTTTTTGGACTACAGCCAGATCGACAACTGCCCAGAAGAAAGAGCAAGAGGTATCACAATCAACTCCCGTCACGTTGAGTACGAAACAGCAAATCGTCACTACGCACACGTTGACTGCCCAGGCCACGCTGACTATGTAAAGAACATGATCACTGGTGCTGCTCAGATGGACGGCGCTATCCTCGTTGTTGCTGGTACAGACGGCCCTATGGCTCAGACACGTGAGCACATCCTTCTCGCTCGTCAGGTAGGCGTTCCTGCACTCGTTGTATTCATCAACAAGTGTGATGACGTTGACGATGCTGAGCTTCTCGACCTCGTTGAGATGGAAATCAGAGACCTTCTCTCCCAGTACGAGTTCCCAGGCGACGACATTCCGATCGTTCGTGGTTCCGCTAGAAACGCTCTTATGAGCACAAACAACGACACTTCCGCTCCTGAGTATGCTTGCATTCTCGAGCTTATGGAAGCTGTTGACTCCTACATCCCAACTCCAGACAGAAAGGCTGATATGCCATTCCTTCTCCCAGTTGAGGACGTATTCTCTATCTCCGGCCGTGGTACAGTTGCTACAGGTAGAGTAGAGCGTGGTACAGTTAAGATGAACGACCAGGTTGAAATCGTTGGTCTTACAGAAGAGTCCAGATCTACAGTTATCACAGGTATCGAAATGTTCCATAAGCTTATGGACAGCGCTGAGGCTGGTGACAACGTTGGTCTTCTTCTCCGTGGCGTTAACAAGACAGACATCGAAAGAGGTCAGGTTCTTTGCAAGCCAGGTTCCATCAACCCACACACAAAGTTCGAGGGTGCTGTATATATCTTGACAGAAAAGGAAGGCGGCCGTTCAAAGCCATTCTTCACAAACTACAGACCTCAGTTCTATATCAGAACAACTGACGTTACAGGTATCATCAATCTTCCTGCAGACGTTGACATGGCTAAGCCTGGTGACAACCTCACAATCAGCGTTGAGCTCATCACTCCTATCGCTATTGAAGACGGTTTGAAGTTCGCTATCCGTGAGGGTGGTAGAACAGTTGGTTCAGGTAAGGTTACAAAGATTATCGCGTAATTTATTACGAACCCTATAAAAAAGAGCTTCTTTTGAAGCTCTTTTTTTGTTTATCTGTTGACTTTAGTTTCGCAAAAGTGTAGAATTAATATAGTACATTCTAAGGAGCAACCATATGAAAAATTATTTTAAAGCTTATGTATCAAATACACTTGCGGGCAGCGGAAACCAAAGCTATTTCTTATCAGATAATACAATACAAACAGGCAGAGTATTTTATAAGGTGTTTGCAGGTGGCAAATATAACTATTCCTTTATGTTTACCAATATAATTGATAGTACCTATGCTGATGGCGCACACTCCAAGGCTAATTTGAAATGCAGGGAATGGACGATTAAAAGCGCTAAGGTAATGGTGGCAGACAAGGATACAAAGGATCTTGCAAATTGCGAATTTAAGTGCGAAAAAGCTCTTACATTTAACAAAAAAACAGAAAAAGCAGTTGTGTATGAAGATATTTTCCATTCTGACTCAGTAGAGCTTGAATGCGAAAAGAACGATTATATTTGCCTTGAAATTGATTTTTGCGGCGAACAAATCCCATATTTTGAGGAGCTTATTATTCCAAGCTTCCGCCTCGTTGACGGTAAGTGGGTAGCTACTAAGCAAACCCCTCTTGCTTGTATGGTTGGCTGTGATAGACCTGTTACTAAAAAAATCGGCTTTTTAGGCGACTCAATTACTGAGGGTATCGGTGTTCCAATGAACGCATATACACACTGGAATGCTAAAATCGCTGAAATGACAGGCGAGCAATATTCTTACTGGAATTTGGGCATCGGCTTCGGCAGAGCTGCAGATGCTGCATCAAATGGTGCGTGGCTTAACAAGGCAAAGCAAATGGATACAGTTACAATTTGCTACGGTGTTAATGACCTCGGCAGAGGCTATACTCCTATGGAAATCAAGTGCAATCTTGAAACTATTGTGAGAATTTTAAAGGATAATAAGGTAAGAACCATTTTATTTACAATTCCGCCATTCGATTACTCGGAAGAGATAAAAGCAAAGTGGATGGAAATAAATAACTATATTATGAATGAGCTTTCAAAAATCACCGAGGTTTACGATGTTGTTCCTGTGTGGGGAGATGAATCCCCCAATGAACAAAGAGCAATTTACGGTGGGCATCCAAATGAAGAGGGATGCTTAAAGCTCGCTTGCAATTTCCTTGAAAAATTCACTTTATAATAAAAAATCGTGATATAGCCAAAAATCCGTTGCTTTTGCAACGGATTTTTCTATTTTAGATTAGTATTTGCAGGGCCTTCAATTAATGTCCCTTTCTCAGTGTAACGAGAGCCGTGGCAAGGGCAATCCCATGTTCGCTCGTGCTTGTTCCATTTTAGAGCGCAACCTAAATGCGAGCAACGTTTTTTCTTAAATGAAGCATAGCCTAAAATCGCTTCAAAGGAGTTTACAAGCAACTGCGGCTTGAGCATAGAGCGATTAGGTGAAAATAACACCTCATATTTGTTTTTCTTGCCCAAAATCAAATCACCCAGTAGATATGATGCTATCATTGAGGATGTCATTCCCCATTTGTTAAATCCCGTTGCAACATATAAATTTGGAGTCGATTTGGAATATTGACCGATGTATGGAATTTTGTCAAGCGTCATACAGTCCTGTGCCGCCCACTGGGAAACAACAGTATTTCCGGGGAAATATTTGTCTGCAATATTAATTAGCCCCTGCCAAGCATAACTGCTTTTGCCTGTCCTATGTCCTTCACCGCCAAGGATAACAGTGTCTTTGTAAGTGCGAAGGGATAGCCCATATTCAGTGTCATTTAAATGCATTCCGTCAATATTCTTGTCTGTCTTAATGGCTATTGCATATGACCGATGCTGATACATCTTCAAAAAATACATTCCGTGCTTGTTGTAAATTGGAAAATGAGTAGTAACTATAATTTTTTTAGCCTTAATCGTATGTCCGTTTACCTTGACAGAACCATCATATATATCTTTAACGCGGCTATTTTCGTAGATGTTCAGATTAGAAGAGATGGCAGATAAAAATTTTATTGGGTTATACTGTGCTTGATTTTCAAGCCTGACGCCACAAATGTAGTTAAATGGTATGTCCAAACGCTTTTCCAATGTAGCATTCGCACCGATAGATTGTAACGCGTGGACTTCCTTTTCAATTTTTGAAGCATTGCTGTCGGTAAATATATATGCATTTTTTTCTTCAAAATCACAGTCAATTTCTTTGGATAAGGAGCGAAATATTGCAATCGCCTCTTGATTTGCTTGATAATATAGCTTTGCAAAATCCAGACCCTTTGATTTAATAATATCTTGATAAATTAATCCGTGCAAAGAGGAAATTTTTGCGGTTGTATTCACGGTGGTTTTCTTGCAAATCTTTTCTGCCTCTACCAATATATAGTCAACACCCAATTGCTTCAATCTGTATGCACAAAGAACACCGGCAATTCCGCCACCGATAATTAACACATCAGTGCTCAAGCTGCCCTCAACCTTTGGAAAGCTCGGAAGCTCTGCGGTGTCGTTCCAAATAGAATTCATACTATCACCTCGCAAATATTATGTTCAATTCAATATTTTTTATGTATTTTAGGTGGAAAACACAAATATGAAAGAATAATAATATGAACATATGAGCTCATATAATATATAAAAAGCCCGTAAAAACGGGCTTTTTGAGTGCTTTTTACAATATTATGCAGATTAAACCGTTTGAGCCTTCGTTGATAACGCGCGTTAATGTGTCCGACAGCTTGCCACGTGATTCTTGAGTTATATGAGCAAGCTTGGTGTGTAGGCTATCGCTTACTAATTCATAAAGGGATTTTCCAAGCATATTGAAATCCCAAAGTCGTTGCGGGTCCTCTTGATATTCGTCAAGCATAAGCCGTACAATTTCATCTGCCTGCTCAGCTGTGCCAACTATGGGGTTTACTTCCGCTTCAATATTTGCCTTTATCATATGTATTGATGGTGCGGTTGCCTTTAACCGTATGCCGTGGGCGCCTGCTTGCTTTGACATCTCCGGCTCATTTAATGTCATATCATTAACACCTGGCAAAACGATTCCATAGCCTGTTGCGTTGACCTCATCAATTGCACTTGCAAATTTGTCAAATTCTCGCTTTGTTTCGGAGAGACTCTTAATGTTGCGGAATAAATCCTCCTCGTCTTTTATGTCGATTTCGCACATTTCACTGATAATCTTGTAATATAGCTCAGGCAAAAGCTGAATATCAACATCAATTTCTCCCGTTCCTAAGTGGCACGTGAAATTAGGCTCGCCATCAACATATTCGTTTGACGCAATTTGCTTGGCGATGCTTTTAGCATCGTCTATTTTGTTTGTGGGTGATACCGCGTTTTTAATCGTGTTAATCAGGCTTTGGTGTAACCAATGATTTTTTTCAAGTGATGAAAAATATTTTGGGAAGTGACACCTGATTTCTGTGGCAGAAAACTGTCCAAGCAGCAATTCGATTATTCCGTCAAAATCCTCTTTCCCAAGCTCTAATGCATTGATAAGTGCCACAGGAGCGCCATATTTTTCCTCAAGCGAAAAAGCAAGGCTTTGCGCCTCTTGTGATTCAGGCTTGCTTGAATTTAAAACTATTACAAAAGGCTTTTTTGCCGTCTTTAGCTCGTTTATAACTCGTTCCTCACTTGGTATATAGCTTTCTCTCGGTATGTCTCCTATAGTGCCGTCAGTTGTTACCACAATTCCCACAGTGGAGTGCTCGCTTATAACCCGTCTTGTTCCAATCTCCGCCGCGCGCTCAAACTCCATGGGCTCCTTGTCCCACGGTGTTGTTACCATTCTGATTTCGCCGTTTTCCTCTCCGCCAATAGCACCGTCAACTAAGTAACCTACACAGTCAATGAGTCGCACCTTCATTTTTGAGCTGCCAATCGAAACCTCAACCGCTTCGTCAGGAACAAATTTTGGCTCAGTTGTCATAATTGTTCTGCCTGATGCACTTTGAGGCGTTTCGTCAAGAGCGCGTTCTCGGTTGTAGCCCTGTCCCATATTGGGAATAACAATGGAATTCATAAACTGTTTAACAAATGTAGATTTTCCGCTGCGCACAGGGCCGACAACACCTACGTAAATCTCTCCGTTTGTCCTTTTTGCAATGTCCTCATACAAGTTCATACTCTCTGCCCGTCCTTTAATACGTTTTTTAGTAAAGTATATTGAAGAGTTGTCGCAATTATTACTCAAAATATTTTGGAAATATTCCTTTATCGGTAGATTTATTTAAAAAAGTGTGATAGAATTGAATTAATAAATTAAAGGAGAAAAATTATGAGCTTTGCAAAAATAAATGAAAAGTTGATAGATAGTCACCTTCATATTTTTGAATGGTGGGATAAGGAAGGAAATAGCTTTATCACAGGCTTTGACGAATATATTGAAAAAATGGGTGTGACCGCTGTCAATATCGCGGCCTTGCCTGCAGGCAAAAACAGAAATGTTAGCTCTAATATAATGATAGCTTTTTACAAGCTTGCAAACAAGGGCGCATTTGCCCACGGTGGGCTTGTGTACCCCGAATGTCCTGCACCCGACAAAATGCCCGAGGGATATGATTTTGCAACACAGTACAAGGAGCTGATGGAGATCGGCTTTGACGGTATGAAAATGCTTGAAGGCAAGCCTACACTACATAAATATGTAGGAAAGGACCTTTCTTCAGATCTTTATGACCCATATTTTGCAGAAATGGAAAAGAATGGCACGCACTTGATTTTCCACGTGAACGATCCTGAGGAATTCTGGGACCCTGAAAAAGCACCTGATTGGGCGAAGAAAGAGGGCTGGTATTATGGTGACGGTGGCTATGCAACAAATGAAGAGGTATATGCTCAAATTAGCCGAATTTTGGAAAAACACCCTAACCTGTGTGTGAATTTTGCACATTTCTATTTTTATTCCAATTTTCCTGAGAAGCTTGTTGCCTTGTATGAAAAATATCCAAACGTAGGTGTTGACATAACCCCCGGGGGAGAGATGTACTTTGCGTTTGACGATAGACGGGACTATTACAGGGATTTCTTTATAAAGTATTCCGACCGCATCCAGTTTGGCACAGATACCTGCTTCCCATACGGAACAGAAAGCTATTGCTGGCTAACTGACAGAGTATATAGATATATCGCAACCGACGAGCAATTTAAGGGCTTTGGCGACAGAATTCATACAGGTATGAAGCTGCCAAGAAAGACCTGCGAGGACATTTTCTACAAAAACTTTGAGCGCACAGTAGGTACAAAGCCAAAGGAAATTAACAAGGAAGCGTTATCAAGATATATCGCCAAATATAGATGGATGCTTGACGAGAAAACTAACAAATTGATTGACGAGCTGTCAAAAAAGTATCTCTAAATATGGACCCTTGTGTCTAATTTTGGCTAAATTGTTACGTTAATTCAATATTACTTGACTTTTATATAATAACGTGCTATAATATTACCAATTAATTTATGGAGGATATATACTATAATGGACCCCGATCCTAATACTATTTTGACATTTTTAAGTATTCCCGCACCTAAGCTCAATGTTGGATTGCTCATTTCTATGCTTGTTTTGCTTGTGTTCTCATTCCTGTTTTCTTCAATAGAAACAGCATATTCTACATTCAACAAAATCAGAATGAAGAATCTTGCACAGAGCGGAAACAAGAAGGCAGAAGCCGTAATTGCTCTTGAAAGCAAGTATGATAAGCTTTTGACAAGCATTTTAATTGGAAACAATATTGTTAATATTGCACTTTCCTCAATAGCAACCATATTCTTTATGGATGTTATTGTAAACAATGAATCCTTGGCGGCAACGGTTTCAACAATTGTTATTACTGTGGCAGTTCTGATTTTTGGCGAAATCTCACCAAAGGTTATTGCAAAGGAAAATGCAGATAAATATGCCATTGCTCTTGCTCCTTTTGTAAAGGCGATAGTTGTTGTTTTGACTCCTCTCAGCATTATTTTTGGCGGCTGGAGTAAGCTTTTACATAAGATGTTCAAGTCCAAGGATCAAGAAGCATCATTCACTGAAGATGAGCTTATCACTATTGTTGACGAGGCTGAGGAGGATGGTGTCCTCGAGGAGGATGAGGGCAACCTTATCAGATCAGCTATTGAGTTTAACGATGTGTGCGCGGGCGATATTTTGACACCACGTGTTGATATTTGCGCAATTTCCAAGGATGATAGCATACAGGATATTGCAAAAACCTTTATCGAAAACGCATATTCCCGCTTACCTGTTTACGGCGAGGATATGGACGATATTATCGGTATTTTGCACGAAAAGGATTTCTTTATAGCATATCACAATAATAATAAAACAATTACCAAGCATTTGCAAAAGCCCGTGCATGTGTCCGAGCACATAAAAATAGCAGATCTTTTGCAGGTTCTCAAGTCCAAAAAGTGCCATATGGCAATCGTTGTTGACGAGTTTGGCGGCACAATGGGTCTTGTTACTATGGAAGACATAATTGAGGAGCTTATCGGCGATGTTTGGGACGAGCATGACGAGGTTGTTAACGACTATAAGGAGTTGCCTGACGGTAGCTTTATCGTTAAATGCTCAGCAGATCTTGACGATTTCTTTGAAAAGTTTGAATTGACCGTTCCTGACGAAGAGGATATGCCACAAACAGTAAATGGCTTTATTATGAAGGAGCTGGAGTCCTTCCCTCAGGTTGGTGATAATTTCGATTATCAGACCTTGCACCTTGAAATCAAAAAGATTGGCGCTAAGAGAATAGAAGAAGTAAAGGTTACAAGAATAATAGACGAGGAAAAAGCTGCCGAATAAGCAGCTTTTTTCAAGGGAGAGCATATGAATGTATTTGATTTTGACGGCACAATTTATAATGGCGACAGCTCATTTGACTTTGTGCGCTATTGCTTGAAGAAATACCCCAAGACAAGAAGGCATATTCCTTCAATTTTGTGGTATGGCGCAGGCTACGGCTTAAAGATTGTGAAAAAGAAAACATTTAAGCAAAAGCTTTTTGCCATTGTTTCCAAAATTGAAAATTTGGCGGGGGCAGTGTCTGATTTTTGGGCTATAAACAAGTCTAAAATCAAAAAATGGTATCTTGATATGAAGAAGCCAAGCGATGTAATCATCTCCGCATCTCCCGAGTTTTTGTTAGCTCCTATTTGTGGGGAGCTTGGTGTGGAGTGTATGATGGGCACTAAGGTGAATGAAAAAACGGGACTCTTTGAAAGCGAAAACTGCGTTGGTGAGGAAAAGGTTGTGCGCTTTTATGAGGTTTACCCAGATGGCGTAATTGATGAATTTTACTCCGATAGGTATGTAGATACCCCGGTTGCAAGAATTGCAAAAAAAGCAATTTTTGTAAAGGGCAACAAGCTCTTGCCCTGGAAAAAAGGACTGAAAAAGGCAAATGCCTAAAATACGAATTAAAGAAAGGGGCGTCGCATTAAGCGATGCCCCTTTTGAGGGGATAGTGAAATGAGTACAGAAGCCGCGAACTCGTACACGTCGGCGTACTTGGTACGGTAGAGTGCGAGGTCGCGGATAAAAAACAGACATCCAAAACAAAGGGGAACTTGCAAATTTTTGCAAGTTCCCTACCTTATTCATCTTGAAAATAATAGAAAATATAGGTTTTGAGGGAAAATTGTCTGTTTTTGGTCTGTGCTTATTGCAACATCCACTTTTATTCTTCAATAAGAGTAACAGACTTCATTCTCATATCAATTACAGGTCTGTCGCGCATATCGGTTTTTACACCTGCGATTTCGTCAACTGTTTCCATACCGGAAACAACCTTGCCGAATGCTGCATACTGACCGTCCAAGAACTTGCCATCAGCGTGCATAATAAAGAACTGTGATGATGCTGAATTGTAATTCTGACTTCTAGCCATTGAAATAACACCGCGAACGTGGGAAATGTCATTCTTGAAGCCGTTTATAGCGAATTCACCCTTGATATTTTTGTCAGAACCGCCACAGCCTGTACCTGTTGGGTCACCGCCCTGAATCATAAAGCCGGCAATTACTCTGTGGAAAATTAGTCCATCGTAAAAGCCCTCAGAAACAAGCTTTTTAAAGTTAGCAACGGTTACAGGAGCCTTATCCTCATAAAGCTCGATATCAATGATGCCGCCGTTTTCCATTTCGATACGTACCATAATACACCTCGCAAAAAATATTGTTACATACATTTTAGCAGAACGCACAGAAAATGTCAAACATTATGTTTAATATTTTTGATTTTGCAAAGTATAAATATCATAAGAGGTGATGTTGTGGAAAAATATAAAAGGATAGCATATATTCTCCTAGCTGCATTTGGAACAATTTTAGCAGTGTGCTTGTTTTTAAAATACGTACTGAGGGTTATATTGCCCTTTATTCTTGCCTTTGTTGTGGTATCAATGATAAGACCGCTTATAGATAAAATTTGCCGCAAAACAAAGGCGTCAAAATCCTTTGTTACGATATTTACTATTTCAATCCTAACTGTGATTACCCTTGCCTTGCTCATTTTTATTTTCAGCGCAATGGTAGAGCAGATAGGCAGTATTTTTGAAAGCATTGTGGAGGGCTTGTCGAAGGAAACTAATTATGTGGCTAAAATATTCGACTTTGTGTCGCGCATAGAAGCAAAAATCCCATTTATAAAAAGCATTACCAATGAGTCAATGTACACCCTCGTTACAGAAATGATAACGGACGGAGTGAAAAGCCTAAGCATGAGCCTGACATCATACGTGGCACGCGTGGTTGCGGAGCTGCCGCAAATAATGGTGACAATAATAGTTGTTCTTTTGTCGCTCTATTACTTTGCAAAGGATTACGAAAAAATAGGCAAAAGAATAGTATCTGCTTTGCCGTCGGGCATTGGCAAAAGAGCACCGCAAATCAAAAATGATATAATACTTGTGGTGTCAAAATATGTCAAGTCCTACCTTTTGCTTATACTAATAACCTTTGCTCAGCTGTTTGCAGGATTTTTAATTCTCGGTATAAAAAATAGCTTTGTTTTGTCTGTGGTGATATCGTTTGTGGATATTTTGCCTGTTTTGGGCGTTGGCACGGTTCTTGTACCTTGGGCAATAATATTATTGATAAGCGGACAGACCAAGCTTGCCATTGGCTTGCTTGTGATGTTCATTATTATCTATGTGGTGCGACAGTATTTAGAGCCGAGAATTGTAAGCGCACAAATGGAGGTGCACCCCTTGATTACCCTTTTTGCAATGTATGCAGGGCTCAAGCTGGCAGGTATTTTGGGCTTGGTTTTCGCCCCCTTGGTTGCGTTTGTTGTGAAAACGGTATATAAAAGCTACAAAAACGAAAAAACTGTTGACATCCAAGAATAAATATGCTAAAATGGGCAGGTAAACCGATGAGAAAGAGTAGTAACTGAGTGAGAAATGGTAAAGAGAGATGCAGGCGGTGGGATTGCATTACAGGGACCTTGGCGAATGGACTTTTGAGGGCGGTGCTGAAGGTAAGTAGGCACTGACGGAAATGCACCGTTATAGGCATAGCGCATAGCGTAGTGCGCGTATGAGAAGTAAATTGGGTGGTACCACGATATATTCGTCCCAAGTGTCTTTACGGACACTTGGGCTTATTTTTTTGAAAAGAGGAGAAAAATATGTTTAACGATAAGAAAGTAGTTTTTTCAGGCGTACAGCCTTCAGGCAATTTAACAATAGGCAATTACCTTGGCGCAATTAAAAATTTCAGCGCATTTTCCGATGAATATCATTGCTATTATTGTGTAGTAGATATGCACGCAATCACCGTTCGCCAGGTGCCTGCTGAATTAAGACGCAGAACATATGAAACACTGGCACTTTATATGGCTTGCGGCCTTGACCCACAGAAGAACACCTTGTTTGTGCAGAGCCACGTGCCACAGCACGCAGAGCTTGGCTGGGTTCTTGACTGCTATACTATGTTTGGAGAGCTTTCACGTATGACACAGTTTAAGGACAAGAGCGCTAAGAATGCAGATAACATTAATGCAGGCTTGTTTACATATCCTGCACTTATGGCGGCTGATATTTTGCTTTATCAAACAGAGCTTGTGCCTGTTGGACAGGACCAAAAGCAGCACTTGGAGCTTGCTCGTGATATTGCTAACCGCTTTAATCAGGTATATGGGGAAACCTTTGTTGTTCCCGATGGCTATATTGCTAAGGACGGCGCTAAGATTATGTCCTTGCAGGAGCCAACAAAGAAAATGAGCAAGTCCGATGCTAATGAAAATGCCGTTGTTCGTATTCTTGACACAAAGGACGATATTATCAGAAAGTTCAAAAGAGCAGTAACAGACTCAGGTAACGAAATTGTTCGCGGAGAGGGCAAGGACGGTATTTCCAACCTTCTTACCATTTACTCCTGCTTCACAGGTAAAACCATCGAGGAGTGCGAGCGCGAGTTTGCAGGCAAGGGCTATGGCGAATTCAAGCTTGCAGTTGGTGAGGCTTGTGCAGATAGCCTTCAGCCTGTAAGAGAAGAGTTTGCTCGCTTAATGGCAGACAAGGCATATCTTGAGCAGGTTATGGCACAGGGCGCAGAGGAAGCATACAAAAACGCCCGCCGCACAATGTCAAAGGTTCGCCGCAAGATTGGCTTTACAGAAATAAAGCACTAATACAGTCAATACTAAAAGAGCTTGCAATTTGCAAGCTCTTTTGAAGTATTATTTCTGACATATTTTACAGGGCTTAAAGCTGTCACGCTCAAGAACTTCGCGGTCATAGGTTTCCCATCTGTTATCATCCGTTATTCTTTTTGCAAGATAACATTTTGGCAAATGATAGGTAAAGGATTTGGTGTTTGCCACATATAAAATATCGCCTATTTCTCTTGATACTGCCGTCTTGTTTTCCTCTCCGCTTATTTCTGTATAGGGTACAGTTGAACAGGATGAAACGGTAAGGACTAATAAAATAACAAATAATATGCGTTTAATCAAAGCCCGTAATCTCCAATCATTTTATAAGAATAGTATAATGTTATCACGTGCCAAAGTCAATACAAAAGGCGAAAACCTCGTCAAAATTCTCAATAAACCGTTATGCGCGCGGGCGCAATTAATTTATTTTACTAATATTATAATATTTTACTTGACTAAAGCGAAAAATTAGTATAAAATACTATTGACAAATTGGAATGAGTGTAGTATAATTTAGCATATTAGCACTTTACCATACTAAAGCGAGGTATAAAATGAACAAATTACATACTAAAGAGGTTGATACTTTATTTGAGGCAATTTTGTCCTTGAACTCAGTTGAAGAATGCTACAAGTTTTTCGAGGATGCTTGTACAATTAAAGAGGTTTTGGAAATTGCACAAAGATTAAAGGCAGCAAAAATGTTGACCGACGGTGTTAACTACGCTGTTATCAGCAAGGAAACAGGAATGAGCACAGCAACTATCAGCCGTGTTAACAGGTGCTTAGAGTACGGCGGTGGCGGTTATGCCATGATTTTGGAAAGACTAGCAAAGAAGGAAGATTGACAGTGTTTGATTATAAGTATTTGAAAAATGAAGAAAGGGTGATTTATACCCTTCGTTCTCTTTATGGCAAATACGGTTATTTGCCATTTAATATGAGCAAGTTTGAGGAATATGAGCTATACGTTAAAAACAAGGATTTCTTGGTTAGTGACAGTGTTATTACCTTTAACGATACAAACGGTAAGCTCCTGGCACTAAAGCCTGACGTTACCTTATCTATAATAAAGAACGGTCTTGACACAAAGGGTGTTAAGCAAAAGGTTTATTATAGCGAAAATGTATATAGAATCTCCGGTAGCACAAGACAGTTTAAGGAAATTATGCAAACAGGTCTTGAATGTATTGGCGATATTGACCTTTACGATGTATATGAGGTTGTTTCTCTTGCTTGTGCAAGCCTGAAGTCTATTTCCGACTCCTACGTTTTGGAAATTTCTCACTTGGGTGTTCTTAGCTCGTTGATTGATAGCATCAGTGATGACGATAGCTTCAAAGCATCTGTAATGGAGTGCATTAAGCAAAAGAATGCTCACGAGATTAAAAAGCTTTGTGAGGAAGCAGGCGTTGACACTGAAAAAGCAAGCCTTCTTTGCAGCTTCGTCGGTATTTACGGCGGCGCGGACCAGGTTTTGGAAAAGCTTTATTCAATGCAGGTAAGTGACGAATTTAAGTCCGCCGTTGACGAGCTTTCAGAGATTATGGCGCTCCTTGGCAAAACAGAGTATAGCGACAAGCTTCGCCTTGATTTCTCAATCGTTAACGATATGAATTATTATAACGGAATTGTGTTCAACGGCTTTATTGAGGGCGTTTGCGAAACTGTGCTTTTTGGCGGCAGATATGATAAGCTTCTTGCCAAAATGGGCAGATGCGGCAAGGGTATCGGCTTTGCCGTTTATGTTGACTTGCTTGAAAGCCTTAATAAAGAGGTGCGCGGCTATGATGTTGACGTGCTTGTGGCTTATGACGGTGCAGTTACCGCCACTGAGCTTGCCAAGACAGTTGACTCATATGTTTCTAAGGGACTTTCTGTAACAACACAGAAGGCAATACCCGAAAAATTAAGATACAAGGAATTGGTTGATTTGAGAAAGGGGGATGCAAAATGATTAACGTGGCACTCCCAAAGGGACGCTTAGGAGAAAAGGTATATCAAATGTTTGCCAAGGCAGGCTTTGAGTGTCCCTCTATTTTGGAAAATAACAGAAAGCTCATATTTGAAAATAAGGAAAAGAATGTGCGCTACTTCTGGGTTAAGCCGTCAGATGTTTCCATTTATGTGGAAAGAGGTGCGGCTGATATAGGAGTTTGCGGCAAGGACATTCTTTTGGAATATGAGCCAGATATATATGAAATCCTTGACTTGGATATGGGCAAATGCCGTATGGCAGTTGCCGCTAAAAAGGATTTTTATGACGATACGGAGAAGACATTGAGGGTTGCTACAAAATTTGCCAATATCGCAAAAAAGTATTACGCATCCAAGTGCCGCAACATCGACATCATTAAGCTGAACGGCTCAATAGAGTTAGCGCCGATTCTTGAGCTTTCCGATGTTATTGTCGATATTGTTGAAACAGGAACAACTCTTAAGGAAAATAACCTTGAGGTTTTTGAAACAATCGTGCCAATTTCCGCACGCTTGATAGTTAATAAATCAAGCTTCAAATTTAAAACACAGGAAATTGAGAAAATTGCAAGTAGCTTAAAAGAACAGGTAGAAGCAAATGATTAAGATTTTTAAGTATGGCGAGGTGCCAAACAGCGAGGTTTTTGCTCGCGATAATATAGACAGTGGCGTTGAGGGCATAGTTTCCGATATTATCGCCAATGTTAAAGCAAATGGCGACAAGGCTCTTTTTGAGTATTGTGAAAGGTTTGACAAGGTTAAGCTTTCAAGCCTTGAGGTAACGGAGGAAGAGATAAATGAGGCGTTTGAAATTGCCGACCCCGAGTTTGTAAAAATCGTTGAGGAAGCGGCAGAGAACATCCGTGCCTTCCACCAAAAGCAGATTAGAAACAGCTTTATTATGAGCGAAAAGGACGGTGTTATCACAGGACAAAAGGTGACACCTATTGAAAAGGTAGGTCTTTATGTGCCGGGCGGTACAGCCGCATATCCGTCAACAGTTTTGATGGACAGTATTCCTGCTAAAATAGCAGGCTGCTCCGAAATTGTTATGGTAACTCCACCGTCAAAGGACGGTCGCGTTAACCCCAACATTCTGGCGGCGGCTAAAATTGCAGGCGTAACAAGAATATTCAAGGTTGGCGGAGCGCAAGCAATTGCGGCTCTTGCATACGGCACAGAGAGTGTTCCCTGTGTTGACAAAATAGTAGGTCCCGGTAATGCCTTCGTTGCAGAAGCAAAGAAGCAGGTTTTCGGCAAGGTTTCCATTGATATGATAGCAGGACCGAGTGAAATCCTTGTAGTGGCGGACTCTACCTGTAATCCTGTATATGTAGCCGCAGATTTGCTTTCTCAAGCAGAGCATGACAAAATGGCATCTGCCGTTTTGGTAACAGATACAGTTGATTTTGCAGACAAGGTAAGCGCCGAGCTGGAAAGACAAATTCCGCAGTTGCCACGCGCGGAAATTGCAAGATATTCAATTGATAATAACGGCAAAATTATAGTTGCTGAAAACAACCTTATGCTTGCCATTGATATAGCAAATGAGATAGCACCTGAGCATCTTGAAATCTGCGTTGATAATCCATTTGATTATCTTGATAAAATCAAGCACGCAGGCTCAATCTTTATGGGTAAATATTGTCCTGAGGCTCTGGGTGACTATTTTGCAGGTCCTAACCACACATTACCAACAAGTGGCAGCGCAAGATTTTCATCTCCATTGTCAGTTGACGATTTTGTTAAAAAATCTCAGTTCACATACTACACAAGGGATGCCCTTTCAGCAGTTTACGGTAAGGTAGCCGCATTTGCGGAAAAGGAAGGCTTGCACGCCCACGCAAAAAGTGCAACAATTAGATTTGAGGAATAAAAAATGAGCAGATTTTTCAGCCAAAAATACAGTAGCCTTGTGCCATATACCCCAGGGGAGCAGCCAAAGGATGTTCAGTATATAAAATTGAATACTAACGAATCTCCCTTCCCACCGTCAAAGAGCGTTCTTGAAGCGGTAGCGAAGGAGGCAAATTGCCTGCAGCTATATTCAGACCCGGAGTGCACTGCGCTACATCGTGCCATTGCAGAGCTATACGGTAAGGAGCCCTGTGAGGTTTTGGCAACAAATGGCAGTGACGAAATTTTGAACTTTGCTTTTATGGCATTTTCGGACAAGGAAAGACCAATTGTTTTTCCTGACATTACATATGGCTTTTATCCTGTATTTGCAGAGATAAACAACATTCCATATGAAACAATCCCCTTGAAAGAGGATTTTACCATAGATGTTAATGACTATATAGGAATAAACAAAAATATCGTTATTGCAAACCCAAATGCCCCAACAGGCATTTGCTTGCCCCTTTGCGACATTGAAAGGATTGTCAAATCCAATCCCGATAACATTGTGATAATTGACGAAGCATATATTGACTTCGGTGGAGAAAGCGCAATTCCGTTGACGGAAAAATACGATAATATCATAGTTACAAGAACATTTTCCAAGTCATATTCTATGGCAGGCGCTCGCCTTGGCTTTGGTATTGCAGGTAAGAGCTTGATTGCAGATATGAACACAATTAAGTACTCCACAAACCCATATAACGTGAACAGAATGACACAGTGGGCGGGAGTTGGCGCAATCTCGGACAATGACTACTATATGGCAAACTGCAAAAAGATAATTGAAGCCCGTGAATATACAAAAAAAGCTCTTGAGGATTTAGGCTTTACTGTACTACCGTCATGTGCAAACTTCCTGTTTGCCAAGAGTGACAGCATTGACGGCGGCGAGCTTTACTTGGCGCTAAAGTCAAGAGGCATATTGGTGCGCCACTTTACAGGTGAGCGCATAAAGGACTTTAACAGAATTACCGTTGGCACAATGGAGCAAATGGAAATCCTATTAAAGGAAATTAAGAGCATACTGGAGGAACAAAAATGAGAGAGGCGAAAATTGTAAGAAAAACAAATGAAACCGACATTGAGCTTTACTTGTGTCTGGATGGCACAGGTAAGGGAATTATAAATACAGGCTGCGGCTTTTTAGACCATATGCTCACCCTTTTCTCAAAGCATGGCAGATTTGACCTTGACGTTAAGTGCGTGGGAGATACACAGGTTGACTACCACCACACCGCTGAAGATATCGCTATATGCTTAGGCAAGGCGTTTTATGAAGCTATGGGGGACAAAAAGGGCATTGTTCGTTATGCAGACATTGTTTTGCCAATGGATGAAGCGCTCATTTTGTGTGCTCTTGATATTTCGGGCAGAGGTGGCTTATATTACAGTCTTGACATTCCCTCAGCCAAGGTTGGCGATTTTGATACTGAGCTTTGTGAGGAATTTTTCCGCGCATTTGTTCGCGAGTGCGGAGTTACCTTGCATATCAGACAGCTTGCAGGCTCTAATTCACACCACATTATTGAAGGCACATACAAGGCGTGCGCCCGCGTGCTTGCAAAGGGTGTTTCCATTGACGAAAAATATAAGGACGAGATTCCATCTACCAAAGGGGTAATTTAATGATAGCCATAGTTGATTACGGTGTCGGCAATTTGTTCTCCTTGATTTCATCCTTCAAGTTTATTGGTGCTGAAATTGAGGTGACATCCGACCCGGACGTTATTCGAAAAAGTGACAAAATAATTTTGCCGGGTGTTGGCGCATTTGAGGATGCAAGACGCAAATTAAACGACACAGGTCTTGACAAAATTATAATTGAAGAAGCAAAAAACGGTAAGCCCGTTATGGGTATTTGCTTAGGTATGCAAATGCTTTTTGAAAAGAGCTATGAGTACGGTGAGCACTGCGGCTTGGGTCTTTTGAAGGGAAGCGTTGTTCCTATGCAGGGTGTTATTTCCGCTGAGCTTAAAATTCCGCATATAGGCTACAATCCGTTGATTTTCAAAAAGCAATCCCCACTTTTCAAATACATAAAAGAGGGCGACTGTGTTTATTTTGTTCACTCATATTATGCAACAGACTGTGAGGACAGTGTAATTGCTACCGCCGAGTACGGAGAGGAGCTTACCGCCGCAGTTATGCAGGGCAACATTATGGGTTGCCAGTTCCACCCCGAAAAAAGCGGAGATGTGGGACTTAACATTTTAAGAGCTTTTTATGAAATGGAGGGAGTAAGATGAAAATTTTTCCTGCCATTGATTTGTATGATAAAAAGGCTGTAAGGCTTTTTAAGGGCGATTACGCTCAAATGACCGTCTATTCCGAAAATCCCATAGAGGTCGCCCGTGATTTTGAAAAATGCGGTGCGGAATTCATTCATATGGTGGATTTGGAGGGGGCGAAAAACGGCACAACTCCAAACCTTCAGATAGTTAAGGAAATTGCAGAAAAGACAAGTCTTTTCGTGGAAATCGGCGGTGGAATTCGCTCAATGGAAACTGTAAAGACATATCTTGAAAATGGTGTTGGCAGAGTAATTCTCGGCACATCTGCCGTAACTGACGAAGCGTTTCTTCGTGAAGCCGTTGACACATACGGCGAAAAAATTGCAGTAGGCGCTGACGTTAAGGACGGCTATATCGCCATAAAGGGTTGGGTGGAAAAATCCCAATATTCCTTAGATGAGTTCCTTTCCAAAATGGAAAAAATCGGTGTTAAAACAGTTATCTGCACCGATATTTCCAAGGACGGAGCTATGAAGGGTACTAACTTAGAGCTATATAAGGCTCTTTCAGAAAAATACTCTCTTGATATAATTGCATCAGGTGGAGTATCTACAATCGACGATATTAAAGCGCTATGCCAAATGAATATGTACGGTGCTATTATTGGCAAGGCATACTACACAGGCGCTATTGATTTGAAGGAAGCTATCGAGGTGGCAAAATGATTACAAAAAGAATTATCCCCTGCCTTGATGTGCGCGCAGGCAGAGTTGTAAAGGGCACAAACTTTGAGGGTGTACGCGATGTTTCCTGTCCTGTGGAGCTTGCAAAATATTATTCCGCAAACGGCGCTGACGAGCTTGTGTTTTATGATATTACCGCATCCTTTGAGGAAAGAGCACTGTTTACCGACATTCTTAAAAGAGTTGCGGAAAACGTGTTTATTCCCCTGACAGTTGGCGGCGGCATCAACACCGTTGAGGACTTTGACAGGGTTTTAAAATGCGGTGCGGACAAGGTTAGCGTAAACTCAGGTGCTATCAAAAATCCAATGCTCATTAAAGAAGCTGCTATGAGATACGGCAACCAATGCGTTGTTATTTCCGCAGATATAAAGCGAGTTGACGGTGAATTTAAGGTCTTTGCCAAGGGTGGACGCGAAAACACAGGAATGGAAGCTATTTCCTGGATTAAAAAATGCGTAGAGCTGGGAGCAGGTGAGGTTGTTGTCAACTCCATAGATACAGACGGTGTTAAGGGCGGCTTTGATATAGAGCTTTTGAAGCTTGTGTGCGAGGCGGTCAACGTGCCTGTTATCGCATCAGGCGGTGCCGGCAATATACAGCACTTTGTGGAGCTTTTTGAGGAAATCCCCAATATAGATGCAGGACTTGCCGCATCAATCTTCCATTTTGGTGAGGTTGCCATTAAGGATTTGAAAAACGAGCTAAAGAAAAACAATATAAGGGTTAGGTTATAAAAATGTTAGACATTGAAAAATTGAAATTTGACGAAAACGGTTTGATTCCAGCAGTAGTTGTGGATGCCTTTTCCAAAAAGGTTTTGACCGTTGCATATATGAACAAGGAAAGCCTTAAAATCTCTATGGAAAAGGGGCTTACCTGCTTTTACAGCCGTTCAAGAAAGGAGCTTTGGCTCAAGGGTGAGACAAGCGGCAACTATCAGCACATCGTTTCCATCACCGCAGACTGCGATATGGACGCATTGACAGTAGTTGTTGAAAAGGACGGTCCTGCTTGCCACACAGGCACAGATACCTGCTTTACAAATGAGGTTTATCAAGCAGAGGACAGACACGAGTTCTGCATAGAGGGACTTTATGACCTGCTCGTTGGCAGAAAGGAAAATATGCCCGAGGGCTCATACACAACATACCTTTTCCAAAAGGGAATTGACAAGATTCTCAAAAAGGTAGGCGAGGAGTGTACTGAGGTTATTATCGCAGGCAAGGCAGACGACAAAAAGGAAACAATTTACGAAATTGCAGACCTTGCATACCACGTTATGGTTTTGATGGTGGAAATGGGCATCTCCGTTGAGGATATTCAAAAGGAGCTTGCATCACGTCACATTATCGACCGCAAGGTTAAGCAGGAGAAAATGACAAAATGATGCTATCAAGCTATCACACTCATTCTACCTTCAGCGACGGCAAAAGCACCCTTGAGGAAATGGTACAGGCAGCAATTGCACAGGGCTGTCAGGAAATCGGCTTTTCCGACCACGCACCTATGATTTTTGATTGTGAGTGGAGCATCAAGGCAGAAAAATTAGAAAGATATAAAAAAGAGGTTACCGCCTTAAAAGAAAAGTATAAGGATAAAATCAAGATATACTTGGGCATTGAGCAGGACTATTTTTCCGTGCCTGCCGAGGGCTATGACTATATCATCGGCTCTGTCCATTACGTTTTAAAGGACGGAGAATATCTTCCAAACGATTATAGCGCCGATACAATGAAGGAGTTTGTTGATAGATGCTACGGCGGCGACGTGTACGCATATTGTGAGGACTATTTTAAGCTGATTGGCGACATAGTGCGCGTGACTAACTGTCAAATTATCGGTCACTTTGATATTGTCACAAAGTTTAACGAGCGCATGCCTATGATTGATACAAATCACCCTCGCTATGTAGCGGCGGTTGATAAGGCGCTTTCATCTCTCTTAGCAACCAATGCTATATTTGAAATCAATACAGGCGCAATTTCCCGCGGTTATAGGACAACACCTTACCCCGATGATTGCACCCTTGATAAAATAGCAAAAGGCGGAAAGCCCTTTGTTATAACCTCTGATACACACAACAAGGAAACCGTTACCTTCCACTTCACCGAGGAGCAAGCAAAGCTTGACGAAAAAGGATATCACTATATAACATCTCTTGAAGAGATTTTGTGAAAGGATAGAGCAATGAAAGAAGGAACTAAAATAGCTTTGAGCTGTATTCTTATTACAATACTTGTATTAGCTATTTTATTTGGTGCTGTTGTCCTGTTTTTTGCCTGTGATACCGAAAATCATAGAAAATATTTCAAAAGCGTGGACTTCGTTTGCACTGCTGAAGAATTTGAAGAAGAGTATTACCCCTTGTATTATGCCGAAATTCAAAGACTGAAGGAACAATACGGTCTTGAATATAAAGAGCATATTGACAAGGGAATGTCGGGTGACAAATCCTATAAGGTGGAAATGTATTTTTATTGTCAGGAGTACACCGTGAGAATATATATGAATGGCGGCGGAGCATATTCCACATACACAGCCGGTCTTTATTATTACGGAAGCAGTAATCTCCCCACAGACTATGAGGGCTGTGGAGATGCTGTAAATTTCTTGAACGACTTTACAAATTATGTAGCCTATGACGCAATAACCGAGAAAAACTGCTTCTCTGAATTGTTTGAGGAAGCAAAATCAGATGAAAATAAGTTTGCATCCGAGCATTTGCATTTTGATGATTTTATAGGAAATGTACAGTATATAGTTAACCTTAACCCGTCAAAGGATACAGGCGGCTATTACTATATGAAGGAATTCAATAAAGAGCTTGAAAAAGAGTGCTATTATTTTGAATTCCACGGCATTTTAAAGGACATAAAACAATAAAAAAATCCGCAAAAGCGGATTTTTTTAATTGCCTTGTACTTAGGCAAGGAAAAGCATATATCAACAAAGATGTGTAGGGGCAGCCCTCTCCAGTGGGAGAGGGTGGCGCGCCAAGCGCGACGGAAGAGATATTATTTGCGCTCCATATCTTTGATGAATTTATTTGATGCGTATTTCGTTATTACTCGATACTGCTTGAATTAAACACTACTGTATATTTACTTGCGTTCCATTGATCATCCCATTTGGGGTTTTCGCTATTTCCGGCATAGTAAATTATAGCATCATTACGTAGCTTCCAAAATGCACCCTCGCCAACGTAATCAAGCTCATTTGGTAGAAAAATTTTGTGTAAATTCTTGCAATGAGAGAAGGCGTAATCATCAATATATATGACGCTGCTTGGTATAGTTATAATTTTAAGGGCGGCAGAACTATCAAAGGAATAATAGCCGATTTTTTCCAGCGTACCTGGCAGAGAGATTTCTTCTAATTTTGAGTTCTTATAAAATGCATAATTGCCTATTTCAGTAACTCCTTCATTAATCGCGAAGGAAACATCACGTTTTCCGTCTGCGTACAGGACAAAAATTTTTCCATCCTTGCTAAAAATATGCCCGTCTACAGATTTATACTCTCGGTTGTTGGCGTCAACTGTATATTCACTCAGAGAGGTGCACCCGATAAAAGAATAACCACGTATTTTACTCACGTTCTCAGAAATATAGAAGGAAGTGAGTGACGTGCATTCTCTAAAGGCATAGTTTGGTATTTCCATAACCGTTTTTGGTATGGTAACAGATGTGAGACTTGCGCATCGGTCAAAGGCGCCAAATGTTAAATTTCCTGTTAAAACTACCTCGCGCAAAGATAGTGGAATATAATATTCCGCTACATAACTGGCATTTATATATGGGGAGGGGTAGGCTTGCTTTGCTAAATAAGTACTTTCAAAAAACTCTTTGCCAAAAATATAACCAAGTAACGCTTCTTTGCCTGTTGCGTCAGCACTTTTTCCTACGAAAGGAATAGTTATTTTCTGTAAATTACTACACCCCTTAAAAGCACCCTCTTCAATAGTAAGAATTGAGCTTGGAATATATATTTCAGAGAAATTACCGTTATTAAATGATGTAGCTCCAATATACTCCACGGGCAATCCCTCATATTTACTGGGAATAATAATGATATCATTTTGGCAGTTACCTAAGCTAACCTCGTATCCGGATTCACTTTTGTTCAAGGTAAACTCTAAATCTTCCGTAAAATATTTGATTCTACAATACTCGCACGTTCCGTCTACAAAGCTATGCTCATTTTTCGCAATTATCTCTTGCTCTACAAGAATCTTGTCACATAGGCTGCATCGTACACCCGCGGTTAAGCCCGTGCTTGAACACGAAGGGGTAACTGACTCTAGCAATATCTCAGTGTGTCCTGTGGGCTTAATGGCTTCTGTTTTTGAAAGCCCACAAAGGGAACAATGGGCGATTTTTGTGCCCATATCAACGCAGGTAGGAGCATTGATTGTTTCCCAATTTTTAAAATCATGATTACATTCTCCACAAGCGGTAAATAATAAAGATAGGCTTATAACAATGAAGCAAAGTATTAAAACAATTATATTTTTCACAAAGGATCCTCCTTAATATTAGTATCTATATTATAGTACGAATATTTACTAAAGTCAACAGTAAAGTTATTTACTTGATATAATGAAACCACAAAATATTTTACGGAGTTGAGCAGCATTTGTATTATATAAAACGCATTCGAGATTTACGTGAGGATCACGATAAAACTCAGCAGGAAATTGCCAGTATATTAGGAACCTCGCAAACTATGTATGCACGATATGAGCGTTGTGCTAATGAACTACCTATACATCATTTGATTAAGCTATGCAAATACTACAATGTGAGCGCAGACTATATTTAGGAATAGATGAAAAATAGCCGCCATTTAACAGGCGGTTATTTTTTTGTATAACGAATCCACATGACTATGTTGGGTTTCAAAATAGGTTAACGCATTAGGGCAGAAATATAGAAAAATTAATTTGGTAAAAAAATAAGGGACTAGTCCTCCATCAGAGAGGGAGGGGGAACGCTTGCGGTGGAAGGAGTTGACCGTAAATCTCTCCCCCAGTTTTCGCGAACGAAAACAGCTCCCTCGTCAGAGGGAGCCGAAAATAATTTGTTCGTTTTGCAAGGAGTAGTGCCTGTGATGCTCTATTGATTGCACGGTGGTTATGATTTATTTCTTTTCAGTAGTATAGGTAAGTGGCATAGAATATTCACGTTCGTAGATTTCACGCCATACCTTAAAGTTTTGCTTCGCCATATATTCCATATTTTCGCGCGTTGTTCGGCTAGGATCGGGATAAATAGGCTCGCCTATGTGGATTGTATATTCTTGCACATAGTAGCCGTTTGGCAAAAAGTTTTCATCTACGTCAAAATCCTTGATTTCGCGGCGCAAATCCTCGCCAAGTATATCTGAGTCCTTCATAGTAATAAAGCAAGGAAGCACAGGAACGTTGTTTTTAACTGCGAACTTGTAAGCACCGGGCTTTAATGGGCGCGGCTTGCGGTAATTCCACCACATAGCCTGCTCAGGATAAAACAGTACAAAGTTACCTTGCTTTAAAAGTGTGTTTGTAGCCTCGGTAAACTTTACCATAGTTTTCAAGTTAGAGGACAGTGGCAGAGTATAGTAATGACGCATAAGCTCACCGAAAAATCCGGGGAAGGATGTGTAATTGCCCTCGCGTATAACACGATAGAATTTGCCCTTTTTCTTTGCGGCATGGTAAGCCTCTTGAATTGCAAAGCTATCAAAGGCGTTGAAGTGATTACAGGTTACAATAGCACCCGTATTTAAATTTTGCCAATTTTCAGCACCCTTAATATCCTTGATAATCATTATCTTTTTGTCAAGAATAGTCTTTAAGAAAACCTTCGCCTTCTGGTGTGCAATCTTTGTTTTAATTTTTGCCATAAGACTGCGCCTTAAATAGTCAATTTCGTCAGGCATTATCATTCTTGATGGCGGGTCAGCTTCAACATCCTCATCAAATCTGCCGTCGCGCTCATATCGTTCGATTTTGCGGGTCAGCTCAACCCTGTACGGTGAACGCTTTGTTTCGTCAAGCTTGTGCTGATAATTGTCCTTCTTGTTGGTTTCTGTAATGGCAAGCTCTAATAGCTGCTCACCTGAAATGCGGTCCTTTTCCCTTTGCTCGTCGGTATAAGCTTCAAGCTCTGCTTGCAAAATGTCGTAAACAGAGGTTTCCTTGGCATATTCCCAAAAGATATCTGCACCGCGGCACTGGTGATAGTGCCAAGGCTTGTTTGCCATGATGTAGTGTAGAATATATGCGGATTTTATGTCATATTTGTAGCTTAAATTCTCGGGCAGCTCTGTATTCCATTTTTGGTCGAGCCAATATACATGGTCCTTGCAAATAAGGTTGAGATAATCCTCGTCCTGTGTAACCACAAAATCATATTCCCACAGTAAGTGAATAAATTTCTTTAACACCTGCTTTTCACGGAACACGTGGCAGTTGATAAGCATAACGCCCGCATTGAAAAAATTGTGCCTTGAAACACCAACAACACGCTCGGCATAAGTGCCGTAAGCGTCTATTTGTACCATTGCCTGCTCGTGACAAGCGCCAATGTAGTTGTCATCAATATCGGTTTCATAAAGCTTTGAAATGTCACCCTGTACAATAGTGTCGCTGTCAATATAGATAGCCTTTGAATATTGAGGGAACATTTCAGCTATGAAAAATCTGTAATAAGTTGTCTTGGAGTAATAATGACGGATAGGGAGCTCCTTGCTGATGGTGCTGAGCATATCGCTTACATCTACGAAATTAATTTCAAATTGCACATTTTCCAGCTCTGATAGCTTTTCCTTCATTTCATTACCGATAGAAGTGTTTAAAACATAAACCTTGTATTGATGGTCCTTTGAAGCGTTTTTGATAATAGAGCTAAGTGAAACAATGGTGTATTTTACAAAGGCATCGTCGCAAGCGTAGAATATAGGTATAATTTTGTTGCTCATTGTAATTCTCCTGTGGTAGTTTGAAATATGCATGCTTTGATTTCAAAAGCACGTCGCACACTTGTTATCTAAAACACAAGTATGACCTGTTAATAGATTTTCTGAATTGTAATGATAGCGCTCAAATGCCACATTTTAAATGCAGCGTGATCTTGCCGAGCGGTAATAGATACATTGTCAGGGGAGACGGTTGTAATCTTGTCATATACACTCGGCAAGCGTTTAACACGCGGATTTATGTGGCTGATGATGTCGCACATAGCCTGAGGTGGAGAAGCGAAATGCAAAATAGTATTTTTGCAGCAATACTAAATGCAGCCTTTCCGTATCAAGCAAATAAATTGTATCAAATTAACGAACAAAAGTAAAGGACGAAAGGCGCGTTTGCTCTCTCTCATTTTTTCTACACCTTGATAAATAGTAGAATTGGCATTCCACAAATAGTAGAATGTGCTAAAAGCCCTTGATTTTCAAGGATTTTTAATGTATAATGTAAAAAAACAGAGGAGGTGTCGCTATGAAGGATGTCAAAGCCATCGTTGCTAAAAATTTGACAATGCTACGTAAGGCTAACGGTTTAACACAGGCAGAGCTTGCGGAAAAGCTTAACTATTCCGACAAGGCGGTGTCCCGCTGGGAGCACGGCGAAACTATGCCCGACATTAATGTTCTCTATGAGCTTTGCGAGTTCTACGGCATCACAATGAATGACTTAGTCAACGAGGAATATACGGCAGATGCGAAAGAAAACGGCAAAGAAAAAAGCGAAAACGCATATAGAATGTGGCTTGGAATAGTTACCGCATCAACAGTATGGCTGTTTTTTACAATTTTGTTTATTTATACACGTATGGTGCGAGAAAGTGCATACTGGCTTTCCTTTGTTTGGGCAATTCCCGCATCAATTCTTCCTTTTATGTACATATGCAGGAAAAATTTCGGTTGGATTGTCAGGTTCGTCCTTGGCTCAGTTGTTATTTGGACACTGATAAGCGCGGTGTATTTGCACTTGTTGGTAGGATTTGGTGCCAACCTGTGGATGATTTTCTTGATTGGCATACCCTTGCAGGCAATGTACTTTATGTGGCAGAAAATGAAAAAATATAAGCAATATCTATAATCAAGGAGAACTGATATGAATATAGGAGATAAATTTACACTCAAAATCAAGGTTGGGGAAAATGATACGGCAAAAGCGGTGGGCAGCGGCACGCTGGCGGTGCTTGCCACCCCTCGTATGATAGCATTAATGGAGGAATGTGCATATAAGTGTATTGGCAATAGCTTGGATGCAGGCTCAACAAGCGTTGGCACACTTATGAACGTTAAGCATTTGAGCGCCACCCCTGTGGGAATGGAAGTAACAGCTACCGCTGAGGTGACTGAAATTGACGGAAGAAGAGTAGCCTTCAAGGTAGAAGCATATGATGAAGCGGGAATAATTGGTGAGGGCGTGCACGAAAGATTTGTTGTATTCGAGGAAAAGTTTGTTTCCAAAACCTACGCCAAGCTATCATAATACAGTAAATATTTAAACACAGGGTGGGGAATTTTTAAAAAGTCCCCACTTTTTGTTGCTTATTTGATTATGCTAAAAAAATTAAAGCTTTAAACTCATAGCGAAAAGAATTTTGATAAAATAAAAAAATATGAAAAAATTTGAAAAAGGGTCTTGACAATATAAAAGCCTTGTGATATAATAGTCAAGCATTAAGCGTTGAGCAGAATTTGGCGGAATAGCTCAGAGGCTAGAGCATCCGGTTCATACCCGGCAGGTCATAGGTTCAAATCCCATTTCCGCCACCATAAATGGCCCGTTGGTCAAGCGGTTAAGACACGGCCCTTTCACGGCTGTAACATGGGTTCGATTCCCGTACGGGTCACCAAAATAAAACTAAGTCGAACTTTGGTTCGACTTGTTTTATTTATCCAAGCCGAAGGTTTGGTATGGCATCAGCCGTTAGGCTGTATGGAATCACATTTATGTGTATGGCATCACCGTATGGTGCATTTCTTCGGCTTGATTCTATACGCCACAAAGTGGCAATTCCATACTGCAACAAGTTGCAGATTCCATACACGCTAAAGCGTGATTATATGCAACGCTTTGCGTTGATTGAGGTGAGCTTATGAAGAAAAATTTGCTAATGGAATATAGCGAACAGTTAGCTGTTAATATGGTAAAGCTATGTAATGAAAATAAGTTTGACTCCAATGTAGTATTTCAAATCAAAAAATCTTCTTCAAGTGTATTTGCTAATATAACCGAAGCACAATACCCACAAAGCCTTGCTGATATGCACTCGAAATTTGAAATTGCAAGAAAAGAGTGTGCGGAAACCGAAAGTTGGCTAAAGCTTCTTTTCTCAACCGAAGCAATAAACGAGGAAACCTTTAAAAAGCACAGAAACCTCTGCGGCAGAATCAAAAGAATGCTCACAAGCTCTATAATCACAATTGAAAACAAAATGAAGCAAGGCTGAAAATTCAACCTTGCTTTTCTTTATTTTCAAAAATGCTTTGGACAGCTCTCGTTCAAGACAAGCACACGCCCGAAAACAAAATCGCAAATTTGGTGTAATTTTGGTAAGTAATGGTAAAAAGAAAAGTTATTTAATAAAAATTCTTATAACGATTGAATTTTATTTTGTTTTGTGGTAAAATATGTTTGCGACACATTTGAATATTCCTGCAAGTAAGAGAGTACTATAGGTAAAAATGTACTCTCTCCCCTTGTTATTGGTGGAAAATGTGTCGCAACATTGAGAGAGGCGTTTTTCGTGCGTCTCTTAATGGGGCGCACTTTTTTATTTTGAAAAGAAAATATTTATTAAAGGAGAGTTTTATGAAGCGCAAAATTTTACTAACATTCATTTTGGCAGCCACCTTGATAGCCCTGTTTGCTATCTCCGTCAGCGCCGCCGAGCCTGTGGAAACATGGGACATTTCCGCAACGGCAAATGACAATGTAACTGCATATCTCTACGAGGATACGGAAAATGAGGAATGCTACACTCTAACTATCAGCGGTACGGGTAATATGAAGAATTGGACAAGTGGCGGTACTCCTTGGTATTCTTCATACAGTTCGAAAATCACCTCTGTCACAATTAAAAAAGGCGTTACAAGCATAGGCTCTTCAGCATTCGAGAAATGCAGAAAACTTACAAAGATAGAACTGCCAGATAGTTTGAAAAGAATAGGTAACGATGCATTCTATTATTGTGACACTCTTACTAGTATAGAATTGCAAAAAAATGTTACAAACATAGGGAATGATGCATTTGTTAGTTGCTATAGTCTTATAGATATCAAAGTTGATGAGGAGAATACCATATACCAATCAATAGATGGAAACTTGTATTCCCATGATGGTAAAACTATAATACAGTATGCACTAGGCAAAACTGATACATATTTTGTTATTCCGGATTTTGTGACAACTATAGGAGAAAGTGCATTTGAAAGTTGTTATCGTTTGAGACATGTTTTACTACATAATGATGTAACTCGGATAGAAAGAAGCGCTTTTAATAGTTGTTCTAACATAAAGAGTATAAATATACCTGCTGGGGTGACATATATAGGGGGCTTTGCTTTCGGCTTTTGTTATGATTTGACAATTTATGTCGAGGCTCAAGGCAAGCAAACTGAATGGGATCAATATTGGGATTATTCGTTCAATGGACGAACAAAATGGGAGATAAGAGATAGTGGATTTTTGGAAGATGGTCTTGTTTGGCTAAAATTAAGCGACGACACGGTAACTATAGCAGGGTGTTTGTACGAAAAAGAAGAAGTTGAAATTCCCGATGTAATTAATGGATATAATGTTACTACTATCGGCAAAAATGCATTTCTCGAATCAGCATATTTAGAGACTGTAACAATTGGTAGCAACATAACAAATATAGATTATTCAGCATTTTCCGAATGTACAGCTTTGAAAAGTATAATCATAGGTGAAAACGTTAAAAAAATCTCTCATGAAGCTTTTAAGGGATGTACATCGTTAAAAGAAGTGGTGATACCGAACAATGTAACAATGATAGACTATGGTGCATTTTGGGGTTGCAAAAGTTTAACAAGTGTAGTAATCAGCGATAGTGTAACAAGTATAGGCAATTATGCATTCGCTGGTTGCACAGAACTTGCAAACATCGTATTACCGTTTGTTGGCAACACTTTGAACGGAACGAAGTTTACACATTTTGGCTATATATTCGGAGCATATTATGATACCGAAAACGATGAGTGTGTTCCCGCAAGTTTAAAGAGTGTTACTGTAACTGGTGGAAACAGTATAAATTCCTATGCATTCTACAAATGTAATAACATAACAAGTATTGTTATCGGTGATGGCGTAACAAGCATAGGCAATTCTGCGTTTATTGGTTGCACGGGCCTAACAAGTGTGGTAATTCCAGATAGTGTAACAAACATAGGCAATTCTGCATTCTCTAGTTGCACAAGTCTCACAATCTATTGCGAGGTTGCAAGTCAGCCAAGTGGATGGAGTACAAGTTGGAATCCTTTAAATTGTCCTGTTATTTGGGGCTATCTAGACAAAGAGGCTTGCTTGATTAAAATCTTCACATTTAAGGGCTACTCCTTCAACGAGTCAGGCTCTATGGCTATAGGCTTTGACATTGATTATGAAGCAATCAGACTTTACGAAGAATTAACAGACGAAAAGCTTGAAATTGGTGTATTGTTTGCAGGCTATGATTTGTTAAACGGACAAAATCCTCTTGATAATCAAGGTAATGCAATTGCTCTTGCAAGCGGCAAGGTTATAAAGAGTGATTTGACAAGCTATTCTTACTCCTATTATGACTTTATTTTGACTGATATAACAGGTGATATTTGTAACATTCCTCTTGTAATATCAGCATACATAAACAATGGTAGTGAAAGCTGGTATATCCAAGCAAATGGACTTAGCTCCACTGTAACAGGTATAACCTACAACGAAGCAAAGGAGAATAACTAAAATGAAATATACAACTCCAACATATAACAAAGAAACAATAGAAACAGAGGACATTATTTTAGCTTCAAGCGGAGTAATTGATTTAGGCAATGGCACAAGCTTAACAGAAACAGCTGATGGAAACGCTAACGTTTTGGCAAGCGTTCTTGATATTTTAGGCTTAAGATAAAAGGCTTAATTAGATTTAATTTCAATATAGCTTGGCACCTGCTCACCAAAATAAAACTAAGTCGAACTTCGGTTCGACTTGTTTTATTTATCCAAGCCGAAGGTTTGGAATGGAATCACCGTAAGGTGCATGGAATCAGTCGCACAGCGACTGTATGGCATCAATCGTTAGATTGTATTGTTTTTTGCTTCAGTTTGATTCCATACGACACTGTGTGTCAATTCCATGCTGCAACAGGTTGCAAATTCCATACACGCTATGCGTGAGTTCACACAATGCGTTGCATTGATTTTAACAATTTCCAAACCCACGCACCACAATTGAACAAAAACAAAGCAAGGCTGAAATTCAGCCTTGCTTTTCGTTATGCTACTATTTAGCTTATTAATTAAAGTTGGATGTGCTATAAACCTTACCGTTGTCAGTAACTACTGCAAGAACGCATCCCTTGAGTCCCTTAGCGTTCCAGTCACAAAGAGCAAGCTCTACTGTAAGGGTGGCGCTAGTTTCACCCTCTGCAAAGAACTGCTCGAGCCATGCATACTGAGTTGCGCTACCGGAATAGAGAAGCACGCCACCAACGTAGAAGGTTACGTTAGTATATGAGCCTTGTTGCTTTGACACCTTTTCAACCGTTGCTGTAACTACGTAAACGTTTGTAGTTGCTTCAGGTGTATCAACAACCGAGGCAATAGCGTTAATTTCCTCTCCCGTGATAAATGAATTGGTGGAGTAATCATGATTTCCGTAATAGTTTGCAAGGATAACCGCGTTATCAATTACTATTTGTCCACCGCCGTCCTTTGTTATAGTTCTTGTGCCCTTAACTACAACCTCGTCGCCGATTGACAAGCCATCCATTATTTCGTTAGTGCCACGAACAGGAATTGCGCCGTTTTCGGAAATAAGATAGAATGTTCCCTTTTGGTTAACAGCTGAAGGACCAACAATACCCTTGACAGTTACCTCTGTGTTATTTTCAGCTACGATAGCCTCGCCGACAGTGATGCTATCGTATCCCTCTTGAGCCTCTACAATGATTGTGATGCTTCTTTCAAAGTCGTTTACACCTGTGTAGCTGCCCTTAACTGTTACTGTTACCTCGCCTGCAGAAAGTGTCTTGAAATAAGTCTTTCCGTCCTCTGTGATAATTGTGGCAACAGCATTGTTGGAAACGGTGTAGCTTAATACCGCGCCCTCAAAGCCAAGAAGCTCTGATGAAGCAGATGTAGGAAGCTCAATCTCTGCATTCACCATATATGAATTTTCAAAAGAAGGAGCACCTACATAGTCAACTGCATATTTTGGAGCATCTGCATTATCAAATACGTAATTTTCATAGATTACCTCAACAGGGATAAATCTCCAAATGCATCCTGCAGCTGATGACTTTGCGTTTATGCAGGAAAGATAAACCGTACAGATTTTGCCGTCGAATGTATTGAGCCAAGCAAAATCGCTACCGTTACACTGCGTATAGGTGTACGAGCCTGTTACACCGTCAAGATCGTTGATATAGTAATTAACGAAGCCTGAGCCTGGAGCCTTTGTAACAAGAGCGGTTACCTTATAAATAGTAGTGGTAAAGTTTTCAGCATCATAAGGAGTTTCCATCATTTCCTTTACAGTGCTTTCTGTTATCCATGATTTATCAAATTCGTTATTACCGTTATCGTTATCTACCAAGGTTGCATCTGTAAGCTGACAGCAGCCCTGATAACCGAATTTATTAGCGTTGTTTTGCTCTGTGTCAAGGATCCAATAATCCTTTCTTGCACATACTGTAACCTTGTTGCCCTCTTTTACTCTTTGAGCAGCATCTGAATCGTAAACATAAATTGAATTTGTTTCATCTACAAGATAAAATCCGCATGGCTTCAGGCCAAATGCGTAAAGAACCTTAGCAACAACACCGTCAACCTTAACAAGCGCGTCCTTTTCTGCTTCTCTTGCACTGTTAATTGACATTTCGGTGTAGTTGGAGCTATCAAAATCATCTGTCTTAGATACAAAATCGATGATCCAACCGCTATTAATTTCGATTGTGCCTTGGTAGTTTTTGAGGTTACCGTATATGATTACCTCATCGCCACGGTATGGAACGCTTTCCATTTCGGAATAACGGAGAGCTCCGTCTGCACTGTATGTGCCGTACACGTAAATTGTGCCTGTACTGTCGCTTATATTCATTGTGCCGTACTGAGCATTTTCAATAGAGTCAATTGTCGCGCGAATGTAGTAGCGCTCAGCGGTCACCTGTCCGTCTGCGATATCAAATGCAAGAGCCTCTTCAATTGTTATGTAATCGTAATCGAATTTCGCATAAGCCGTCATATCATTTTCAATTACAGTATCCTTGTTAAAGGGAACTGTAAATGCTTCATCATCAAACCAACCTAAAAATTTCTTGTCTGTCTTTTCGGGATCAGCAGGCATATCCCATGATTTGCCTTCGGTTACGTCAACGGTAGCATATGTGCTTCCGTCAACCGTAAATGTGATTTTGTAGCTTTTAGCTGGGACATCAGTGTCAGTTGTGTTAGTACCTGTTGACACGTCTGTGGCATCCGGCTCATCTGTGTTTCCGCCGCAGGCAGAAAAAATCATAACTGCCATAAGGAGCAACGCAAGGAGAAAAATTCGTCTGAGTTTCATAATACACCTCTTCTTCAAAAAATTTTTAAGAGCATAAAATACCCTTAAAGTGCACCGCTGGAATTTGAAATCTCGGCGCTTTTTAATTATATCATAGTGAAAAAGTCAAGTCAATAAAACCACACTTTTGTCGAAAAGTGTGGTCGAATTTATTCTATTTAGGAGTCATTAACGAAATTATATTAAAATTTTGTTGTAGCTACTTATTTTAATGAAAATTCGTAATGTGTAAAGTCCCCATATAAACAACAACAAGGACACACTCAATGATGCAGCCGCCACGTCTTCGCCTCTGATGGCGAAAAATGATGCAAGCATATTTGTTGCATGGTTAGCACCAAAATTGAAAACAGTTACCACGCAACCGGTATTGTTAATTATTTTCATCATTGCCGCCCCTCTAAATTTCCTGCCGTAAGTTTAACACACCGAGGGAAAACTGTCAAGCAACCTGTAGTTGATTTGGCAAAACTGAACAAATTCCTTTGTGAAAGCAAGGTGAAAAAAGTGTAAATTTTGTGAAAGTTGCCGAGTGGGATTTCGTTGACTTTTTCCCCTTAAATATAGTATAATTATATAAGAAGAACAGAATTTGCTATGCGAAAGGATTATTAACAATGAAACGCAAAATTTTATTGATGTTTACGGTTGTTCTTATGCTTGCCTTTGCCTTGTGCGTTAATGCGCAGACGAGTGATGGCGGAATGGAAGATATATTTGAACTGAAGGGATATTCACTTAGTCCTGACGGCACAGGTATTTCAGCAGGCTTTATTTTGAATTACGATGCTAAGGATGCGTATGAAGCAGAGCTTGGCAAATCGGTTGATATCGGTGTTGTTTTCGCATCATATGACGAGCTTGGCGCCAAAAATCCTCTTGACGAGAATGGAAATCCGCGTGAGCTTGATGAAAGCTACGTATTCAAGTTTTCCTTGAACGATTATGACTACATAACCTATAACTTTAATTTGACAGATCTTACAGAGAAGCTGTATGCTCACAAGTTTGTTATCTCTCCGTATGTATTTGACGGCGAGAATGTTTACTACTTTAATGAGGACGGTGTGAGCGCAGAGGCAACAGGTATTTCCTACGAGGAAATTTACAAGCTTGTTCACGACCACACATTTAACAGTGTTGCTTCTCCTGAGTATTTGGCATCAAGCCCAAGCTGTACGGAAAATGCAACATACTACAAATCCTGTCAAGGATGCGGCGCGATTTCCGATGAGCGCTTCGAGGCGCAGAGCACAGCCCTTGGCCATGTGCCGACGGTACTAAGTGCAGTTGCTCCAAATTGCACACAGAGTGGCTTGACCGAAGGCTCATACTGTAAAGCATGTAACAAGGTGCTTGTTGCACAAACAACAGTTCCTTCTGCAGGACACAATTATGTGTATTCAGCAAGCAAATCTACCACCCCTACCTTGAACGCGGCAGGCAAGAAGGTTAGCGTTTGCGCAGGCTGTAACGGAACAACAACTCAAACGGTAAGTAGGCTTACTGCAACAAAGGTTACAAAAGACCAAATATATAATGTAGAAACAGGCAAATTCAATCCGGCTATCAATAACATCTGGAAGGTTTTTGACGGAGATATTGTTTCGCAGGGTATCTATACACCTGGTAACGACTGGTTTGGTAACGTTGGTGATGTTTTGACAATTACGTTGGATCAAGAAATGTATCTTTCTTCCTTATACGTGTATATCTCGGGCAACTATACTAAGGCGAAGATCACTGTCAAAAATGCCGACGGCGTGGTGACTGCATCAAATACTGTATTAGCGAACGCGGGTGAATACACCGGTAACGGAACAAAAACTGAGGCTTTCGCAAACAAAAATATATTGGCATATACAATTGAAGTTGAAATAACAGAGCTTAAGTGGGGAAGTGCAAAAACATTTAAGCTTGCTGAAATGGAAATTTTTGCAGCGGATATTGATTTGAGCTTCAATCATACACACGTTTACAGAGAATTTGTGGAGCAGGATGCGGCTCCAACCTGTACAAGAGCAGGACTTGAAACACGTGCTTGCTACTGTGGCGAGGAAAAAGAATTTGTACTTGAAACACTAGAGCACAATTACAGTACACTTTCTTACAGAAAAGAGGCAACCTGCACAATAGACGGTAAAGAGGTTTATTTCTGTGAGTGCGGAGCATCAAAGGATGTTGCACTTGCAGCACCTGGACATATTTACGAAAGGTTTATTCGCTATTCCCTTGAGCCTGCATATGGCTATGACGGTGCGGCTATTTATCAGTGCGTAGGCTGTAGCGCAAGAGAAGAAAGAGCAGTGCCAATGTTGGCGCTTGAAGAACTGAAATATGTTCGTGTAGCAGAAATCAACGGCACAACCGTTACATTGAAATTCAATATTGCACATTCACCCGCAAGCTATGAAATTAGATATAGCAAGAATGAAATCACAAGCGCTAATTTCCAAAATGCAACATTGGTTAGCGCAACAGTAACAGGTGAGCGCGAAATGACAGCTGTGTTTAATCTGGATGCAAGCTTGAACAATGGCTACTATGTAGCAATCAGACCTTATGTAGGCGAAAACGTTGGTGAGGTTTACTCCATAAGAGTTGGCGGAAATCAGCTTATTCCTATTGATTACAGTGATGCAAGAGTATACCACGGTGAAACACTTGCAAGCTTTGTAAAGATGTTTGACGAGCAGTATGGCTACAACAGTACACCGTCATCCGTTTTGGGCAGAATCTTTACAGATAAAAACGATACGCTTCTTTACGGCATGTCACTTGCTCCAATTGTTGACCTTGAATATATGCACTATGTAAGTGATGTTTACGTTTACTTTAATGCAGCAAGTGCTGGAAAGACTGTAAAGGTCAGATGGTCAAGGACTCCAGTTGATTTCCAGGCAGAGGATGGTGCGTGGGATGGTCACTGTATAATTACCTCCTCCGAAGGCTGGAGATATGTTCCAATTTCACAGGAAACAAGATATATTCAAATTGTATTTGAGGATGGCTTTGCTCCTTCTGAAATGCTTATTTACGGCTATCAGAGTGCGGAGGGCGACAAGATTACCTTGACAGAGCGCGAAAACCCAACAATTGGTGATATGATGGGTATGTGCGGCTTTGTTGCAGGCGGTGGCGGTAATACTCCTATTGATTCCGTTATTTGCTCAACAGTGTTGAGAGAGTACCACAACTTCGGTTGGTCATATGATGCGAACTCATACGCAGGCAAGCCGTCATTTATCAGATCAAGCTGGTTTGACTTTGACGTTGCGTATAGAGATTATACTAAAGCGGGCTTGAATGTTATCCCTTGTATTCAGTGGAATTTGGAAAGGGATTCTATATGCAATAAGGTTGACTCAAACAATATGCCTATCATTGAAAATGATGCATTTTCAAGAGGAAACTTCTTCGATAAGTTCAACCCATACACATACTTTACATATGCGGACAGTATGTTTGCACTTGCTGCAAGATACGGCTCTAACAACTCAGCGGCACTTGCTGAAATTGCGGCTCAGCGTACTAACGCATCACAGGCGGTAGGTCTTGGCTACATCAAGTGGATGGAGCTTGGCAACGAGCCTGACGGTTCATGGAACGGTGTTCACAATTACTATTCTGCATATCAATATGCTGCACTTTTGTCCGCAGGCTATGACGGACATTGCGGCACAATTCAGTCAAGTGTCCTTGATGGTGTTAACCACTTTGGTGTAAAATCAGCAGACCCTAATATGGGCGTTGCTATGGCAGGTATTGCAGCGGCAGACTGTAACTATGTAAATTCAATTAACTATTGGATGAGAGCAAACCGTCTTGACGGCAAGATTGCTTATGATGCCTTTAACGGACACCATTATATGACAAAGCAGGTTGTTATTGAGGGTAACACATTCACAGTGGGTGCAAGCCCTGAGGAAGGTAAACTCAAAGAGGTTATGTCTAACTTTGTTAACTTGAGAGATAAGTATTATAGTGACAAAGAGGTTTGGATAACTGAGTTCGGTTGGGATACTAACCAAAGCTACGCAACAGAAACCTCAGCACATGCATACGGTAACTACACAGGCAGACAGGTACAGGCAATGTGGCTCACCCGTGCATACTTGCTCTTGTCATCCGCTGGTGTTGATAAAGCAACAATGTATATGTGCGAGGACGGAGGCATTGAAGCAGAAAGTAGCGGTAAATATGGCACCTGCGGTGTTATCGGCTATGAAAAGGATGCTAACGGAAATTTGGTAGAGGTTAAGAAGGATTCTTACTACTATATGTACACCTTGAAGAACACTCTTGGTGAATTCCGCTTCAACCGCGAAATTACCGCTTATGATGAAAACGTAATGATTTACGAATACGTTTCAGACGACGGAAGAACAGCATATGCTGTATGGTGCAAGACATCTGACGGTACAACATCCGATAACTATCAGCTGAGAATTGGCGCTGACAGCGCAACTCTCGTTGAAGCAGTTTACGGTGATATTGACGGTGTTGAAACCAAGCTTACAAGCGACGATGTTGGTTGTGTAAGCATCAATGTTTCTGAAAACCCTGTTTACGTAGTAATTGACTAAAACAATATGAAAAAGTCGAACCTCGGTTCGACTTTTTTCTTAAATATAATTGATATTTTGTCCCCAAACATAGCAAAATATGCTACAATATATATAATAGCATTTTGAGTTCACATAGGAGAAACAATGAAATTCGGAGAGAAAATTAAAGCCTTAAGGGTGAAGAATAATTTGACACAGGAGCGGTTAGCATCACAGCTTTATGTGTCGCGCACCGCTGTATCCAAATGGGAGAGCGACAGGGGATATCCTAATATAGATTCATTAAAGGACATAGCAAAGCTATTTAATGTCACAGTGGATGAGCTGCTATCCAATGAAGAAATAATAGATATTGCTAAAAAAGAAAATATTTCAAACGTTAAATCCTCGAAAAGACTGATATTTGCGCTTCTGGATTTAATTAGCATTCTTTTGATATTTTTGCCACTTTATGCACACAGGGCGGAGGATTTTATATATTCTGTTTCACTAATTAGTGCAAATGGAATAGGCTTTATAGCTAAAATATGCTTTATTATCATTCTTTCGTTGCTTTCTTTGGTGGGCGTTTTGGAGTTGATTTTTTGCTTTGTTGACGGCAAAAGGATGCAAAGGCTATTGCAAATATTGTCAGTTGCAGTGCAAACCGTTTCCATTTTATTTTTCGCCCTTTCAAAGCAGGCGTATTTAACCACCGTGGTTTTCATTTTATTTTCCATTAAACTCGTAGCACTGTTTGTGAATGTTACTAAAAGTGTCAAGGAAAATTGCAACTGTGACAGTAAGTTTCTTGATTAACTGATACATTTGTAATAAACTCGGAGTAGGCGAATGCCGAAAGGAGAATTATTATGAATAAAAACAAAAGGAAATTTTTACTCAGCACCATTTTAGTCATTTTATCAATCATATTTACCGTTTTAGTTAAGCTGGTGGATGTTGGCACTTGCGGTGAAACTAACACAGAGGTCGGCTTTTCCCACATTAATCAATTTGTATTTGATTTAACAGGAGTCCATATGGTGTGGTATCATATTACAGACTGGTTAGGTCTTGTGCCAATTGCTATGTGCTTTGTGTATGCTTTTATTGGGCTTTTTCAGTGGATTAAGCGAAGACACCCTTTAAAGGTGGACAGAGAAATTTTGGCGTTGGGTGTATTTTACATTGTCACATTGTCCGTTTATATATTCTTTGAGAATATTATCTTTAATTATAGACCTGTTTTTATAAACGGATTTTTAGAGGCATCTTATCCATCGTCACATACGGTGATGGCGCTTTGCCTTTGTATCAGCTCCATTATGGTAAACAAAAGGCTGTATAAAAGCAAGCTTTCCAAGGCTATGAATATAATATCCGCCGTTATCGTTGCGGTGACAGTTTTGGGAAGGCTGATTTCTGGCGTACATTGGTTTACTGACATTTTGGGTGGCGTTATTATATCGTCAGCCTTGCTGATGTGCTATTATTCCGTAATTTCCGCAGAATCTGAACGGTAATTTCTTGTTTGTATTGTAATAGCAAGCTGTGTTGTGATATAATTTTAATATAATTTGGAAAGGAAATAATCTAATGAGCAATAAATTGTTTTCATATACGATTATGCCTCTTGATGTTGCACATTTAGAGGAGATTTGTCAGGATATAAAGCAGCAACACGAAAAAGGAATAGCGTCAATGGCGCTTTTTAAAATGACGTTAGTGCCCGAGGGCAATCCCCCTGCCGACAAGGTGACTATTCTTTGTAAGCAGTTTGCAAAATTCAAATCGCGCCTTGGAGAGATGGGCTTGAAATGTGGAATTTTGGTGCAGGCAACGGTCGGTCACGGTTGGATTTTGGGAGAAATGTTCCCGTATCAAACCCACGTAAATTTCACTGATGGAGTACCCACAAGAGTGGTGTGCCCTTGCGACCGCGACTTTTTGCAATTCCTATATAATGAAATGTCAATTATTGCAAAATATGAGCCTGACCACGTAATGATAGATGACGATTTGCGCACCATATGGTTTAAGGGTGAGGGCTGCGCCTGTCCGTTGCATATGGAAATGTTCAATAAGCGCGCAGGTACAAGCATTAGCAGAGAAGAGCTTTGGGAGATTGTCAACCAAAGAACAGAGCAAAGCAAAAAATTTACAGATATATTTGTTGAATGTCAAAAGGACTCTCTTGTAGAGGCGGCAAAAACTATCAGGGCAGGCTTTGACAGTGTCAATCCAAAGCTGCCTGCATCCTATTGTTGTTGCGGAAATAATGCAGAATTTGCATATGAAATATCGTCAATTTTGGCAGGCGAGGGTAATCCTGTAACTGTGCGAATAAACAACGGTAACTATACACCCCAGGGTGCAAGATATTTAAGCCGCGTTTTCCACCGTGCCGCTACACAAATTGCAAAGCTGAAGGGGCGCGTAGATGTTATCTTGGCAGAAACCGATACCTGTCCACAAAACCGATACAGTGTAAGCGCAAACGGTATGCACGCCCACTATACAGGCTCAATTTTAGAGGGTGTAAATGGAGCTAAGCATTGGATTACCCGATTGATGACTCACGAGCCCAAGAGCGGTGAAAAATATAGAGAAGTTTTAGCGAAAAACAGAGGCTTTTACGAAAAGCTTGCTGAAATACAGCCAGCTCTCAAGTGGCGCGGATGCAGAATTTTTGTGCCCTCAACTCCTGACTTTACATACGGCAGAGTAAAAGAGGAATGGGACGGCTGGAGCTATTGCGTGCTGGAAAAATTGGGCTTGCCAATGTATTATTCAGCGGAAAACGGTGGTGTTGTTTGCTTAGAGGGTGATGCAGATAGCAGGATGGATGACGCCGAGGTTTTGGAAATGCTCCGCGGTAATGTTATATTGGCGTCCGACACGGCAAAAAATTTGATTGACCGAGGATTTGGTAAATATCTTGGAGTTGACGTTCGTGAGTGGAACGGCAAGCAGCCTGTGCGTGAAATTTACAAAAGTGGAGAGTGCTCAGGTGTTCAAATGCAAATCAAGGAGCTTGTTCCGTTGAGTGAAAAAACCATTGTAAATTCCAAGGCTTGCAACACCACGGATTATGAAAATTACGAGTATCTTTTCCCGGGAGTTACTGAATATGAAAATGAGCTCGGGGGACGCGTGTTTGTATTTTCGGGCACCCCTGTGGCTGAATTTCATCTGTCAACCGCCTTTTCATTCCTTAATTATTCAAGAAAAGAGCAGCTGATTGATCTTATGAAAAAGACAGGAGAAATGCCTGTATATTATCCTAATGACGAAGAGGTATATTTCAAGGTGGCAGATATGCCAAGTGGACAGGTCTTTTGTGCATTGTTTAATATAGGACTTGACCCCATAGAAAAGATTGAGCTTGTGTGTGATTTTGAGGCTAAGAGGTTTGAAGCTTTGATGCCAAGCGGCGACGTGAAGGAAATAAGCTATAGCAAGGAAAATGGCAGATACATATTAGATGCATCTGCGCAAATCCTTGACCCTGTGGTTATATTTATAACAAAATAACAAAGAACTCCGCCTGTTCAAGAGCGGAGTTCTTTGTTGTTAATTTTCAAGTGCCTCATATACTAATGTGCGGATAAGAGGCTGCAAAATAATATAGGAATATGAGCAATTAACCACACTCATACCGTAAAATAGTCCAACCCTGTTGGCTCTGTCCACCATAGAAAAGCATCCTGCCATACCATCCCAGCCGAATTCTCCAACGGAGGATTTTGAAAGAGAAAATATAGGATTGATGTGGACTCTGCCCCCAAGTCCCCAACCGTAGCCGTGGAGCCTGCCGTTTACAAAATCACGCAGAGCCGCGGGGCAAAGGCGATTTACTTCCATTAGCTTAATTGTTTCTTCCTTGAGAAGACAATAGCCATCCTTTGTTGTGCCGCCACAGGCAAGTGTGGTGACAAATTTGATGTAGTCCTCAGCACAGCTGAAAAGTCCCGCTCCGCCACTGTCGTAATTCTTGGTAAGAGTAAATTTGTTTTCTGTGGGAATAAGAACACTTGTTCCGTTTGAATTGTCATAGCAATATGTAGCGGTGAAGCGCTTTTTTTGCTCCTCTGTGGGTCGGTAGCCTGTATTATTCATACCTAAAGGAGTCAAAATATACTTCTGCACATACTCGGAAAGTCTCATTCCGCTTGCCACCTCAATAACCGCGCCTAAGGCGTCGTGGCAAAAGCCGTATTGATATCTTGTGCCCGGCTCAAAATAGAGAGGAGTATCTGGAAAACTGCTAACAAGCTCAACCGTGCTAGCATCGGGATTTTTGGTAAATACCTTGCCGAGCGCTTCCATTTTTTCGTGGTCAGGACCAATTCCCCCTGTCATTGTAAAAAGATGCTCAACGGTCATTACAGTTTTGCAAGGCTTTGTACTTCCGTCAGGCTGACGGACAGTTAAATTTGCAAATGACGGAATATATTTTGAAACAGGATCGCTCAAGTTGATTTTGCCTTCCTCTACTAAGCGAAGAGCCGCCACACAGGTAATAACCTTGGTGGTAGAGAATAGCCAATAAAGGTCATCCTTTTCAAACGGCTTTTTCTGTTCAGAGTCAGAATAGCCTCCCCTGTGTCTGAAAACCTCTTGTCCATCCTTGGTTACAGCTAACTCGAAAAAAGGAATCCCACGCCCTGGCATTGTGTCAATAAGTCTTTTTACCTTAGAAAAATCCATTTTGCACCTCGAAAAAACTTTATATACTAATGTTACCATATCGAAGCTCAAAATGTCAATAGAAAATCAAAAAACGCACACCCTGTGTGCGTTTTTTGTGCTTTTATGCCTCTTGATAAGCTTCTTCTTTTGCGTTACTTTGGCAATAGTCTGCAAGATTAACCTCATAAGAAGATACATCAAGAATTGTTTCGCCATCAATTTGCAATGCCACAGGACGATCGAACTCTACTGTGATGTGCTTTCCTTGGAAAACGGCAGTTGTTTTTGTTTTCTTGATATGCTCGCCCTTGAAAAGTGAAGGGAAGTGGATAAGCGTTCTCAATTTTCCCGTACCGAACATCAAAGCAACGGAAACGTGGTCGCATCTGTTCTCACGTCTTTGCTGCGGAGCAGGGAGCATTCCTCCACCGTAGTAACGGCCAACCATTGTCGGTGCAATCCATACCTTTTTAAATTCGTATCTTTCACCGTCAACTGTAACAACCGCATTTGTTGGCTTGTAATGGAAAAGTAAGCCCTTTATGGCAATTGAGGTGTAGTTAATCTTCTTGGCAGAGGCATTGCGCAGCTTGTCGCCAACCTCGCAGCAATAGCCGTCAATACCAAATCCAACTCCGTTTATAAAACGGTAGCTCTTGCCCTTAACAGTTGCTATCGGAAGATTTGTTATGTAGTTATTTAACTTGACAGGTCCATCCTCAGGTGTCTTTTCAAGGTCGCGCAAAAAGTCATTTCCTGAGCCTGTTGCATAATAAAGAATTTCGTTTTGTACATGCAAATCATATATTTCGTTGACAAAGCGGTTAACTGTACCGTCGCCACCGCAAATAACAATTTTGTCGTCAGACGAAAGACTGTCGATAAACTCCTTGTGATTTTCGATGGACGTTATATCAACAAATTCAATCATATCCTCGTTTGGAAAAAACTGAATAAGCTCGTGCGCCTTTTGCTCGCCAAGCTTGTTTGCGGAAAGAGGATTGAATAATGCGTATATTTTGCTCATTTTGTTATTCCCCCAGAATAAATTCAAGTCATTATAATCAACAAAAATAAACTAAAACTAAACATTTTTTGCACTAATTTGGTAAATCGGTAAATTGCTCCTGTGATTTCAACTTATTTCCTTGTAATTTTACAGTGAACGTTACAGCACCGTCTTCAGATGTAACATCAATGCTACCCTTGTGTAGCTCGAGTATTTTTTTCACAATAGCCAGTCCAATGCCGTTTCCTTCTGTTGAATGTGACAAATCGTCCTGATAGAATTTTTTGAAAATTTTTGCCTTGGCATCCTCTGAAATTTTAGTGCCGAAATTGGTTATTGAAACAGATATCACGCCGTTATTTTCGGTTGCACTCAAGATAATTGTGCTTCCGTTCTTTGAAAATTTTATGGCGTTGTCAATTAAGTTTATCCATACCTGCTTCAAAAGCTCCTCGTTGGCGTTGACGCAGTATTCGTCAAGCTCCACCTGCAATTCAAGCTCCTTTTTGGACCACTTCGGCTCTAACAAAAGAAAGCAGGAGCGTATCTGCTCGGAAACGTTAAAGGATGACACGTCTGTCAAAATAGACTGGTTCTCAACCTTAGTCAAATTAAGCACGTTTGTTGCCATGTATGAAAGACGCATAGATTCTTCCTCGATGGCAGAAAGATATTGATCCCTTTGCTCATCGGTCAAATTGCCTTTTTTCAAAAGCTTTGCAAAGCCTGCAATTGAAACGATAGGGGTTTTAAACTCGTGAGAAAAGTTATTTATAAAGTCGCTTCGTAGCATTTCTGTGTTTTTTAACTCCTCGGAAAGCTTGTTGAAAACCTCGGAAAGCTTGAGGAATGACGGTACTCGCTTGACAATCTCGTCAAAATCCACACGTGTACCGAAATTTCCGTTGGCAAGGCTGTTGATTTTAGATGTCATCATATTCATAGGACTTAGGAACATTTTGCTCACTATGATGGAAATGAGAGTTCCCAAAACCAAACTGCAAACCGCCATGAACACAATGATGTGCCATGTCATTATTCCACTCTCGTCGGCAATGACTCCCAGCTCCACAAGAAGATAAGCCGCAAGAGAACAAAGACCCAAAACCACCACCAGCACACCCAAAACAATGAGGGAGAAAACAAGGGTGAGACGTCTTATGTTTCTTTGGTCTCTTTTGTTAGTGTATTTCATATTTTCTTTACCGCCTTGTAACCAAGTCCACGCACCGCTTCAATCTGAAATTCGTCCCATCCCTCAAACTTTTTGCGGAGTCTGCCAATATGAACAGTGACAGTTTCCCATCCTGTTTCACTGTCTGCACCCCAAATTTCGTCCATTAGCTGTATGCGGGTGAAAATTTTTCCGGGGTAGGAGAGAAGCTTGAAAAGGAGCAGAAATTCCTTTTGCGGAAGCTCCACCTGCTCGCTTCCCCTTGAAACAGTCAACGAGTCGTAGTCAAGCACCACATCACCGATGACGATTTTGTGCTCGTTTGCAATTTTTGCACGTCTGAGTAGCGCCTTGATTCTATATAGCATTTCCTCGTCATCTATTGGCTTTATCATATAGTCGTCAGTACCTACCAAAAAGCCCTTGTGCTTGTCGGCAGGCAGCTGCTTTGCAGAAATCATAAGTATAGGCAGGTTGTTGTCACTGTCTCTGATTGCCTTTGTCAGCTCATAGCCGTCCATATTAGGCATCATAATGTCAAGCACAATAAGGTCAATGTGCTCCTTGTCCATTATTCGGAGTGCTTGAACACCGTCGCTTGCAACGCTGACAGTGTAGCTGGCATTTTCCAAAACGGCTTTTAAGAATAGTCTGGTATTTTTATCGTCATCAACAACAAGAATGCGAAACATAAGGTCTCCTTTGCATAAAAATCTACAAGGGTATTTTATCACAGAGTCGCAAAATAATCAACATTAAACTTAATTTGTCAAAAACAGTACCGTGATTTTTATTGAACGTGAAGAAAAAACGACACCACACTTCAAGCAATTCACCGTTTCGACACATAGTTTGCACAAAGTTTACATTTTTGTGTAAATATGTGTTGACTAATTGAACACTGTATGATAAAATACTTAATATTATATTGAAAGGAGGACCAATAATGGGTGAGGGATTTATTCGTTTAAAGAAAATTAACTTTATCGACGCCTTAGTGAAGGCTTTGCTTGCTTTTGTCAGCGTCACCCTGCTTGTTGTTGCTACCTTCCTGATAGTTATTCACCAAAGTAACTCTGATTTCAAGGTTATTTTTGCCGTGTTTATCGGTGTTGCTTCGGGTTTGCTTTTGGGATTTTTGACATTTTTTATTTTTCGTTTGAGTGATAAAAGGCTGGCAGAAAGGCTTGACCGTGGCTTGGGCTTAAAGGAAAAGGTTCAAACCATGTATGCCTTTCGCAACGAAGAAGGAGGACTCAAGGACCTTCAAAGAGAGGATGCACAGGCACTACTCAGTAAGCAAGCCGTTTCAATAGGCAAGCTTTTTAAACGTTGGATTGCGTTTATAATTGCGTTCGTTGTTGCGGTGGCTTATTTCAGTGCTGCTATGGTGCTTTTCTTGAAGGAAGAGCCTGTGACACCGCCTGATAACATTGTGGATGACCCCAATGAGAACGTGCCGCCTGTTGTTGAGGAATTTGAGCCAACAGACCATCAAAAGAAGGCTCTTGAGGAGTTGATTGCTTATGTTGAGGCATCGCTGCTTCAGTCAGATGCGAAAGTGCAGGTCGTTGCCATATTGCGTGAGCTTCTTGACAATATGGACACACTTGGCACAGATACCGAGATGCGTGACTACGTTGTCAATGTTATCAAGCAGGTTAGAGGAATAGTTAATGCGGTTAACACCACATTCGCGTTCCGTATGAGCTCAGGCAACAGTAAGAACGATAATATGAAGGCATTTAGCTTTGCGCTATATAGCTTAGACCTCAACATGATTGAGAGCGAGGTTGAAAATCTTACAACCGCGTTGTTTGACGGTACAAGCCGTGATGAAATTGCAAGCTTCAAGGATGAGCTTGGCGCAGTTTTGAATTCGGAGCAGTTTAAGGACAAGGGTGAGCTCTTTGAACTAATTAAGGGGCTTTACAATACCTTGGCAGACATTTCCGACCATCCGGATTATTCCGATGCAAATGTTATCCGCAAGCTCAATGATGCCTTGACAGGCACTCTTATGACAGGACTTAAACAGTTGATTCCGCTTCAAAAGAACAACGAGGACGTTAAGGTTTATGCTGTTGAAGAGCTTATGCGAATCTTCGGTATTACCGAGATGGATTTGCAGGAGCGTAAGGACGAGGAGGGCAGCCTTGAAACCGAGGAGCCTGAGGAAAGACCTGAGGAGGGTGATGACGGTGGCTTCGGCTTAGGTGATACACTTTTCGGCAGCAATGATTTGGTAATTGACCCAACAAAGGACCCTGGCAACGATGTTGATAGCATTTGGGTAGAATATGGCGACATTATCTTTAAAAACGGTTATGACCAAAAGCTGACTGACCTTTTGGTAAATGGTGAGCTTAGCGAGGAGCTGAAGCAGCTTTTGGAAAAATATTTTGAAATACTTGAAACCCCCGGCGATAAATAAAGAATAAGAGGACAAAAAAATGATGCAAAATAATCAAGAAATAGCACAAAAGGTAAAAATGTTCAGCGAAGCAGTTGCAAAAATCAAGACAGAGCTTCGCAAGGACGTTGTAGGTCAAGATGAGATTGTTGATAATGTTATTATTGCAATTATCGCTGGCGGTAACGTTCTTTTGGAGGGTGTTCCTGGCGTTGGTAAAACACGTTTGGTTCGTTCACTCGGTAGAGTTCTCAGCCTTCCATTCTCAAGAATTCAGTTCACACCCGACCTTATGCCATCTGACGTTACAGGTACTAATGTAATCGAAAAGGATGAAAACGGCAAAATGGTTAGCACCTTCCGCAAGGGTCCTATTTTTGCTAACCTTGTTTTGGCAGATGAAATTAACCGTGCAACTCCAAAGACACAGTCTGCTATGCTTGAGGTAATGCAGGAGCACAAGATCACTGTTGGTAACGACAGATATACTCTTGACGAGCCATTCTTCGTTCTTGCAACAGAGAACCCAATCGAGCAGGACGGTACATACCCACTTCCAGAAGCTCAGATGGACCGTTTCGTGTTCAAGCTTTTGATGCAGTTCCCAAGCGAAAATGAGCTTGTGGGCATTGTTAATATGACACAGATAACACTTGACGAAACCGCTGAGGCAGTGGTTGACGGCAAGACAATTATGGAAATGAGAAAGCTCGCATCCAAAGTGCCAGTTATCGACGAGGTAGTAAGATATGCTGCAAGACTTGTTTCCAACACACACCCAGAGCTTGACTCCTGTGCATCAGCTAAGAAGTACGTTAAATACGGTGCATCCCCTCGTGCGGCACAGGCATTGATTACCTGCGCTAAGGTAAGAGCCCTTATCAACGGCAAGTACAATGTTTCAATGGAAGATATTGACGCGCTTGCTTGTCCAGTTTTCAGACACAGGATTAAGATCAACTATACAGCAGTAAATGAAAAGAACACTGTTGACGATGTTATCAAGATGATCGTTAAGGAAACAAAGAAATAAGGGTAAAATAATGAAAAGAACAATAATCAACGAGGAGTTTTTGCAACAGGTCGAGGCATTACAGACCCTTATCAAAAACAATGTTGCAGGCTTGTTCGGCGGTACACACCAAAGTAAAACCTTTGGCTCCTCCTGCGAGTTTGCGGATTATCGTGATTATGTTCCCGGTGACGATATTACAAAAATAGACTGGAATGTATATGCCCGCTTTGATAAGCTTTATCAAAAGCTTTATCTTGACGAGCGTCAGATGCACACAAAGATATACATCGATGCCAGCCGTTCTATGGAATACGGTAGAGCCGATAAGGCAGAGCAGGCGCTCCGTCTTGCCGCAACAATTGCCTATATTTCCTTGAATGAAATGGACAAGGTATCCGTTTATGCTATACGAGAAAAAGAGGTTGTCAGTGTTATCTCAGGTATGGTAGGTAAGGACTCCTTCGTTGGCGAGATTGGCAAGCTGAATGAGGTTGAATTCAGTGGCGACAGCCATATCAGTGAGGCAATTGTGCCCACAAGCGTTGGCTACGGCGACGGTATGTCTATCATCATCTCCGACTTCTTGACTGACAATGATTATGAAAATGCAATTAATCATATGGCGGACAAGAAAAGAGATGTGTTCTGCATTCAGGTTTTATCACCGGATGAGCTTAATCCGAAAATCAGAGGTAAGGTTCATCTTTATGACTCTGAAAATGTTGAAAGAACTTACAGAAAAAATATTAAAAAGGATGTTATGCGAGCATATAGAGAAGCGCTCGAATATGTGACAAGCAGAATTGAAAATGTTTGCGCATCAAGAGGAGCGAGCTACCTACTCGCATCCTCCGAGGACCAAATAGGGGAAATCTTCTTTGGTAAGCTTGTTGAGAGGGAGGTGTTGAAATGAGCTTTCAATTACCTTTAGGCTTGCTTGGCTTAATCGGCGTTCCGATTTTGATTATCATTTATATAATCAAGAGCAAATTTACCGAGCAAACCGTTTCAGCAACATACCTTTGGACACTTAGTGAAAGATTTTTGAAAAAGAAAAGGAAGGATAACAAGCTAACAGGCATTATCAGCTTGATTTTGCAGGTTTTAGCGGTAATTATCATTTCTTTGACAATCGCTCAGCCTGTATTTACAATTCCCGGAGCAGCAAATGACTATTATTTCATCTTAGACTCCACAGGAAGCATGAATATTGTCTGCGAGGACGGCGAAACAAGATTTAACAAGGGCAAAGCTCAAATCCGTGAAATCATTTTGGATTCTATGGATGGCAGTACATACACATTAGTGCGCGTAAGCGGTGATACAAATACCCTTTTCAAAAACGAGGGTGACAAGGAAAGCGCGCTCAAGCTTCTTGATGAAATCGAGCCAGGCTACGGCGACGAGGATTATTACGATGCTCTCACGGAGGCACAGTCCTTTATCCGCGAGAGCAAGGGCGCTGTTACATACCTTATCACCGATAAAAGCTATACAGGTGCTGATAACGTTGAGATTATCAATGTTCAGAGCGACTCACAAAACTATGGCTTGTCCGACCTGATACAGGAGCACGCAGTAAACGGTGACCTTACAGTTAACGGTATGGTTGCATCCTACAAGGGAGACGCAAGACTGAAAATTGAGTTCAGCATTGATGGTGAAAAGGTATCCGAGCAGGAAATTGATGTTGTAAAAAACACACCAAAGGCATTTACGTTTGAAGCAAATGTAGAAAGCTATGGTTATGTGACAGTTAAAATTTTGGCAGAGGACTCTCTTGCAACCGACAACGAGGTTACACTCTATAATGTTAAGAGCGAAAATGCATACAAAACACTCTTGGTAAGTGACACTCCGTTCTTTTTGCAGACTGTTTTAAAGGTAGTCGGAAATGCTGACATCACCGTTATGTCAACAGATGACTATAAGAAAAATGAAAGCAAAAAGGATAAGAGCATAGAAGGCTTTGGCCTTTATGTTTTCCATTCCTGCAATCCTGAGTCTGTGCCTGATGACGGTAGCGTATGGCTTATCAACACAACAGCCAGCATAGAAAATTCAGGCTTCAACTATCAAGGTGAAATTAAGCTTGACAAGGCAGAGTCCCTTGAAAAAACTACATCCTCCGCATCCGTTGTCAAGAAGCTCTTGGCAAATGTGAAGGGTGAGGAAATTTATATTTCCAAATATTCAAAATACGATACATATCGTAACTTCAATACATTGTTTACTCATAACGGCAACCCTCTTATCTTTACAGGTATGAATATGTACGGTAACCGTGAGGTTGTTTTCGCATTCGACCTTCACAATTCCGATATGCCACTTTTGACAGACTATGTGTTGCTTGTTAAAAATTTACTAGATTATTCATTCCCTGCGGTAATTGAAAAAACAGATTACATATGTGGGGAAAATGCACTTGTTAATGTTGTTTCCAATTGCGAAAGCATTCGTGTGGAAAGCCCAAGCGGAAAAATCTCTCATCTTGCACTTACAAGCGCAAGCACAGAGTTTCTGTTGGATGAGGTAGGCACATACGTTATAAAGGCGACAATAAACGGTGCGGTTAAGGAATTCCACGTTTATTCATCACTTGCAAAAGAGGAGCAGGTGCCAGTGGTAAATGTGGATGAAAGAATCAGCTTGAGCAAGGATTCGGGCAAGAGCGGCTTGGACGGTATATACGACAAGCTTATCGTGTTCTTCATTTGCTTGGTAGTTATTATTTCTGCGGATTGGGTGGTGTATTGCTATGACAAGTATCAGCTTCGATAATCCGTATCTACTTTTAATTGCCATTCCTCTTATGGCGCTTGTTTTTGTTCCTTATTTTATAGCTATAAGGAAGGAAAACAGCAGCGTTTCCACTGTTTTGTCGTTAATCATCCACACTGTTATGGTTATATCTGTTGCTCTTGCATTTGCAGGACCGCACAAAACAACAGTTAAGACTGAAACAGAGGTTATCGTTGTAGCGGACGTTTCATATTCAACAGATAAGGAGCTTGAGGCTATTGATGCGCACATCAATAATCTTATGAAGGAAGGCAACCTTCCTCTCAATTCCAAGCTTGGCGTTGTTTGCTTTGCCAAGGATTACAAGATAAACACAGAGCTTGGCGCACAGTTTACAACTGTTAAGAATATGGAGCTTGATACAAGCGAAACTGATATTTCATCTGCTCTTGAATATACATCTACATTGTTCTCACCTAACGCTATTAAGAGAATAGTTTTGATAACAGACGGTAAGCAAAATGTGGGCGACAAGGAAGCAGGTCTTATCAACTCTATTAAAAATATGGATGCTAAGGACATCTTGGTTGATGCTATTTATGTGAACAGTAACCTTCAAGCTGGAGAAAAAGAGGTTCAGATAACAAGCATTAACTATGTTTCATCCACATATTTGAATGTTCCGTCTGTTCTTGAGGTTTTGATTCAGTCAAACACAGATTATATCTATGACGAGAACAATTCAAAGGACAGAAATGATGCCTATATTCACCTCTACAACAAAGACGGTGTATTAGTTAAGACTGTCACCAAGCAGCTCCAAAGGGGCTTTAACCTCGTTTCCGTTGACCTTGATACAAGCGTTGCGGGCGTTATGGACTACAAGGTGGTGGTTGAGGCAAATCATGATAGGTCCACACATAACAATGCAGTTGCATTTACACAGTCAGTAGCCGGAAGACAAAAGGTTTTGCTTGTCTCTACCTTGAAATCCGATTTCGATAAGGCGAAGCTTCTCTATGGAGAGGATGCGGATATTGATGCTCCGATTGTGGGAAAAAGAAAAGGACCATACAAAGTTCCTTATAGTCTTGAGGAGCTTTGCAAATACGATGAGATTATTCTTTCTGATATTGATATAAAGGAAATTGACAATGCAACCGCTTTTGTTGCCAACCTTGATATTGCGGTTTCCAAGTTCGGCAAGAGCTTGATTACAGCAGGCAACACCTACATTCAAAATCAAGAGGACAAGATATATAAAACTCTTGAGGATATGTTGGCAATTAAGTACGGTAACACAGACGGTGATCCTAAGCTTTATGCTTTGGTAATTGACGGCTCCAGAAGTATGCAGGATGCATATCAGCTCATTATGGCAAAGGAGACAGCAATTCATCTTCTTGATATGATGTCCCCGCAGGATTACGTTATGGTAATTGCCTTTTCAGGTGATGTTGCCGTAGTTCAAAGAGCAACACCTGCAGCATATAAGGAAGAGCTTATTCAGGCTATCAACTCCATTCAGCCATCACAGGGTACGGTTTTGGGCGCAGGCTTGCGCGTTGCTTACGAGCAAATGAACGGTCAGCCGTTCTATGAAAAACGCGTTATGCTTATCAGTGACGGCCGTTCCTATGCTTCTGTTAACGAAAGAGACGATGCCGTTGCCATAACAGCATCAATGTACCGTGCAGGTATTTACACATCCGTTGTTAATACACATAGCCCACAGGGCACAGACCTGTTGACTAAAATTAAGGACGTTGGTCGTGGTAATTACTACTGGATTGATTCCCCTGAGGATGTCAAGGAAGTGGTTTCCACAGATATTGCTGACGATATGACGGAAACAGTTGTTGAAAAGGATACTCCTGTTATCATTGAGGACTATAATGACCCGTTGGTATCTGGCATGACAGAGCTTCCCAACATCGGCGGATACTACTACGGCAAGGTGAAATCTAATGCCACCGTGGTTTTGAGTGTCGATTATAAGAAGCCTAACGGCAGCATACTTAGTGTTCCTGTTTATTCTTACTGGAACTACGGTAACGGTAAGGTAACATCAATTTCCACCACATTCTCAGGCAACTGGGTTGCAGGCTGGGAAAATGATGCAAACGGCAGAGAAATGTTTGAAAGAATACTTACCACAAACACACCAAAGGAAAGAATAGATTGCCCATTCAATACTATTATCACCTTTGAGGGTAACGAAGCGCTTTTGGAAATTATTCCTGGTGAAATCAACCCTGATATCGTGGTAGATATTGAGATAACACCACCAAATGGCGAGCCTGTAACAACAAGAATAGAGTACTATGAGGGTAGCTATTCTATGAAATACAGTGTTGAGGATGTTGGTAAATACCGTGTTGGCATTAAATATGTTTACGGTGACCAGGTGTTTGAAACAAGCACAGCCTTTGACCATTCTTATAAAGACGAGTACAATAGCTTCGAGCTCTTTGATTCTGCTACATTGTATAACGCCATTGGAAATAACGGTAAGGTTATTGAACAGGGCGAATTGAAGCTGGAAAATGACGAAAACGACGTTGAAACATATGTTTTCTATTACACAGCTCGACTGATGATTTTGGCAGTGGCTCTCTATGTAATTGATATTATAATCAGAAAGCTCAAATGGAGTGACATTAAGAGCTTGTTTGGAAAAGGTAAAGCAGGAGGTAAGGCAAGATGAAAAGAATAATAGCATTTATCTTGGTGATGCTCCTTGTGCTATCTATGATTAGCTGTGGCGGTGATGTTGTGGAAAGCAGTAGCTCAACCACTCCGTCAAGCAGTGACACATCCACCACGGATTCAAGCAAGAACGATGATACAAATGACAAGGACAACGAGGATGAGGAAATTGTTTTCCGTGTATATCTTGAGTATAACGGAGAAGCATTTACTTCGAGCTCCGATGTTCCTATTGTAGTAACCTGGAGTGACGGCATTTCCTATGTGAATGCCAATGTTGACAAGGACGGTATGGCGTCTGTTATCGGCTTGGACGGTGACTATGATGTAACCTTGAAGAATTTACCTGAGGGCTACACATATAACCCAAACATTTACCGAGCTACAAACGATACTCCCGAAATTGTTATCGACATTTATAAGCTGGGCACATCAAAGGGCTCAGGAACAGGAGTTTATTCTCCAAACAGAAAGGTACTTACAAAAACAAGCATGTACAGGGCAACCCTGACAAGCGACAACCAAAAGATTTATTTTGAATTTGCACCAAAGGCAAGCGGAACATATACAATTGAGTCCTGGTTGCCTATCACAGATGATAAAATCAATCCTAAAATCGATGTTTACTCAAGCAATTCAGCAGCTCCTATGTTCCAATACACATTGGATTCAGGCGGAGCAGAGGGCAAAAACTACACCAAAAACTTTAAGTACGAGGTGGAAATTGCCGACGAAATGATTTCCTTGAGTGGCGGTCAGGTTGTGTTTATCTTTGCAATTTATACAACTGCAAGAAATGATAAATATTATCCTGTCAATGTTGATTTTGCTGTTCAGTACGAGGGCGGCTTCGAGATTAACCGTCCCGACTCCAACTATGTTATGCCTGAGCAGATGTATGCTAAAATGGGCGAGGTAGTTAAGGAAATGAAATCACTCAGTCGTGATGAGTTTATGTCAAAGTATAGCGTTAGCGGATACGAGGAGTATTATGGCGAAGCATATGCTGATATTCAAAGGCTGACAAACCTTGACCTTGAGGATGCAATTTCCTTGAACGTATTGTTCAATGCTCATCCATTTATCAGATCAATAGCATCTGCGCATTATAAGAGCTATTTGAATGGCTATTATGATGATATAGAGGGTAAAACCTGGCAGAATCCATCAACCGTAATTAACGGAAGAACTGTTTTCATTGGTACTAACTATAAATTCAATGATAATACAGGCTTCTACCATAAATATGATGAAACAAAGTATGCAAGCGACCCGTATGGCTATGGCGAAGGCTTTGGTCCAATTCTTTATGCGGACATCAGCACAGCTGCGAGAACCGGCGTTTTGGACACCGCCTTTATAGCAATTGAGTATATTGGTAATAAGGCACTTCTTGTTAGCAACGGAACAGAGTATTATAAGCTCTTTATTGAAGGCTACGAGAACGTTCAGTCAATGTCACAGTCAACCTATGGCGGTGAAATGGACATACCAGAGGAGCTGAAAAACACCTATGGCTACAATGATTTTGTAAACAAGGATGGAGCAGTTCCCGTAAACCGTGAGGTTCATGATTTCTTGCAGAAATATTCTGTTTCACAGGTACTCTTTATGGACGGTGACGGATGGGCAGAAACAGGCACCATACCATATGAATCAACAGAGGATGACCAATGGCTCTTTGCTTGCGGTTATTATGAATAATTAAAATTTAAAATAGCTCATGTCAAAAGCGTGAAAAACGCTTTTGACGGGGCGAAATATCGTTAGTTAATAATTCACAGAACGGGGCAAGTGCCAAGCCCCGATCGCTGGAATATTATAAATTGTTGTATTATTTTATTAGAAGGAGGACGCTAAATAATGAAAAGATTTTTATATTTAGCATTGTGTTTTATCATCGCTTGCGCAATGACTCTTTGCTTTGTAGCATGCGGCGACGAAACACCGGAAAGCACTGCAAGTAGCGCAGATACTAACAGCTCTGACACTACAAGCAGCACAAGTGGAACAGGCACCTCTTCAGGTGACACAACAAGCTCCACAGAACAACCACAACCACCCGCTCACGAGCATACATATGAGGATGTTCTTTCATATGATGAAAATGAGCACTTCTACAAGGCAAACTGTGAGCACACAGATGAGAAGAAGGATGCTGAAGCGCATACCTTTAACAAGATCACAGGCTTCTGCGTATGCGGCTATTACACTGAGCCAAGCATAACAGATGCTCTTGAGTCTATTCTCGCTAACAGAGATTCTGTTACAAGCGGCACAATTGTTGACTTTACAGACAACAAGGAATTCAACGTGAAGACAACAGCAACATATACATATTCATTCTATGACAATTATGTATATATCAAGGAAGAGAGCGACTATTTGAACGAGTACTACTATGCATATGACAAAAACGGCAGCGTTTTTGGTGTTGTAGTACAAACAACAGAGTATAGCTCATTTGTTAACCGTGACGATGCTGCGTATGAAGATAATATGAACGGTCCGCTCCTTAACTTTAACTTCATAGGCGACAATGAAAACAATGCATATGGCGCTGAGGAGCTCATTTCTGCTCTTTATGAAATGGCAGCTGAAAACGTAAACGGTGACTTCTTCTCCGCACACGTTGAAGGTATGTTTACATTCGGCTTTGGTGTTCGTGTATTTGACGATTACCTTAACAACTTCTACGTTATAGCAGTAGCGTTTGAGGCTGATGGTGAAACAGGCGCACTTAAAAATGGTGCGGTTGTTGTTGAAAAGTATGCACAGACTAAGTACACAGAGGTTGACGGCTTGTTCGTTTTGAACGAGGGCGAAACACCAAACGCAACAACAACAATTGCTATTGCTCAGACACAGGATGCTCTTGAAGAGAGCGAAAACCCATACGATCCTAGCAAGATTCTTGTTGATAGCTTCATTGTAACTGATGCACAGGGCGTTGATATTGAAGAGACAACTATCAGAGTTGAAGCAGGCGGACAGATCAAGATTAAGTTCGCTAACATCGCACCTGAAACAGCTTTGTTCAGCCTTTGCACAACAGGCGTTGAAATTGTTAACAATGAGGATGGCACATCACCCGGATTCTTCCCATGGTTTAACTCATATGACAATTCTTATTCATTTAACATAAGCGATCCTGGCTCATATACAATGACAGTATTTGTTGACGATATCGAGGTTGTAACAACAATTGAGGTTGCACTTAAGGTTCCAACAGCTATCTCCACACAGGTATATGATTCAGATATGACAATTTTCAACAAGACAACAAAGGCAACTGTATATGCAGGCGCACCACTTTATTTGATGTCTTATGTTGATCCTGATTATGATGGCGCATATGTAGCAGAGCTTGTTGGCGAAGCAACAGGTGCTACATTAGAGGCTGCTGAGCTTGATGGCGTGGCTTGCACGTTGTTCAAGGCACAGACAGTAGGCACATACCAGGTTAAGGTTACATCTACTGTTAAGTCAAGCTTGAGCGCAACACTTACAATCACAGTTGAAGAGGCACCTTCACTTGATACATTGCTTTCAGGCGAGTACATTGGCAGAGATGAATTTGCTATGACCCCTGTAAAGGTTACATTTGATAGCGCAGCTAAGACAGCAGAGGTTGTATATACAGATGCTCTTAACGGCGACTTGACAGCAACAATTTCATTTACAACAGAAAATGGCTTTGAGTACACATTGACAAGCGGCGACGACTTCATCGAAGAGTTCTACATCTCCGAAAGCTATGAGCTCGTTATCGTTATCTATGGTGAAAAGTATGTTCTTGAGGCTGTTGCAAAGGATATTGTAGCAACAGGTACAATCGTTGTTGAAGACGTTATAAACAACGGCAAGGACAGCGCTACATACACATTTGAGCTTGACGCTGACGGCAAGTTCACATTCTATAAGGCTGGTGTTGCAACAACCGAAATCTCTATCAGAGACGACGGAACAGGCTATGCATTCAAGTTCCCGGGTGCTGGCTTTGAGCTCGCCCTTACAAAGACAAGCGGTGAAGAAGGCTTGGCAGGTAGCTATGCCGGAAACTTTGGAAACTTTGGCTTGATTGCAAATGTTACAATTACAGTAGATGCTGAGGAACAGCCTGTTAAGGAATCCACAACAGGTACTCTTATCGTTGCGCATCTTGACAACAATGGTAAGTACAGCGGAACATACACATATGAAATCGTTGACGGCGCATTCGTATTCTATAAGGATGGCGCAGTAACAACAGACGTTTCTCTCACAGGCTCTGAGGGAGTTTACTCCTTCAAGTTCCAGGGCGTAGGTACTGCTCAGATTCTTGAAAAGACATCTGGCGAAGAGGGTACATTGGCAGGTGTATATAAGTGTGCAATGAACCTCGAAACAATGAGCTTCCACGTTGCAAACGTAACAATCACTCCTGACCCTGTTGATGATGGTGGCGATGAGCCAGCAGGCGAGCTTACAACAGGTACACTTGAATTCGTTGACAACAACAAAAATGCAAATTCCGGTACATTCACATACGCAATTGTAGATGGCGTATTTGTTTTCTATAAGGATGGCGCAGTAACAACTGACATTATCATCACAATGAATCCAGACGGCACATACACATTCCAGTCCTTAAGCTGTTTAAAGCCACAGCCAATGGTTAAGGTTGAAGGCGAGGAAGGCGTTTTGGCTGGTAAGTACAACGTTAACTTTGTAATGGACGGTATGTACGTTCTCACATTCACTCCAGGCGAGATTGAACTCCCAACTCCACCTGCAGAGAAGGAAACAGGTAAGCTCACTATCGTTGATAACAACAACGGTGCAGTTTCTGGTACATACACATATGAAGTAGTTGATGGCACATTCATTATCTACAAGGATGGAACTGAAACATCAGACGTTATCATAACAATTGGACTTGATGGAAATTCATATACCTTCCAGGCTGTTAATTTGAAGTTGCCTCAGACACTTGTTAAGGTTGACGGCGAAGACGGCGTTCTTGCTGGTAAATATAATGTAAACTTCCCAACCGCTGCTACATATGTTCTTACATTCACTCCTGACGGAGAAGATGTTGGCGGCGACGAAGGCGACGACGGAGATGACCCTGTAGTTGAAAGCACAGAGCTTGTTCTCGGCGACAACGCAGTTAGCGTTCCTGCAGGCGGTTGGGGTACTGATATCCCATTCACATCTGCTGAGGGTGGCAAGTTCACAATCAGTGCAGCAGCTGGCGAAACAAACGCAGTTGTAGTTGTGTTCTTGGCTGACGGTACTGCTGAAATGGTTACATTACCATACACATTTGAGGCTGCAGCAGGCGAGACAGTTACATTCAATATTTGTCCTGATAACTATGAAGAGGATGTAATTAATCTTGTAATTGCAGTTGCAGAAGAAGGTGGCAACAGTGGTAGCGAAGGCGGTTCTGCTACAGACGGTACATATTATGCTGCTCATGATAATGGAACAACTGTAACTATGGTATTTACCAATACCACTGCTACATCAGGCGACATTTTCCTTACAAGAACTACTTCTTGGGGTACAACACAAGAGGTTTATATGACATATGTCGTAGTTGATGGCGTTGTAACTCTTGCAGGTGCGAACGGTTCAAGCGTACCTTACGGTGCAGTTTTGACTGTTGGTGCAGATGGCACACCACTTACATACACATATAGTGGCGCAACATATGAGCTTGTAAAGCAGTAAGCTATATTCTATAACAAAAAACACTCGTGTCCGAAAACACGAGTGTTTTTTTTGTATGTGCTATTGCGCTTTGTGCAACACGACAAATTCGCAAAAAAATCGCAAAGCAGTATTGTGTAATATTGACAATGACACTTATTCTATGCTATAATATAAAAAAATAAAATAAGGAGATCTTTTTATGAAAAAGAAAATCGCTATTTTGCTTTCTCTCATTCTGCTTATAGTGGGCGCAGTGGTCACAGCCACCATTGCTTTGGCAGAGGATGCAGAAGCACAAACTATTACTATTTCGTATATGAAGGAGTCAAACACTACAAGTGATACAACAAATCTTGACAAAGTGGCATATACGGACGGAAAACAAGTGGTAGGAGTAGGTGAAAGCTTTAACCTTCCTACAACAGCGGACGATTCATATTTTGGCAAAGAGGGCTTCCAGCTTGTATGGTACACCGAGGACGGCCGTACATACAAAGCAGGTGAAACTGTTTCCTTTACAAAGGATACTAAGCTCTTCAGATGTGTAGCCAAGGAATGCTATACAATGACAGATGTCAACTATGCTATGGACAACGATTCTACTGCTGCAATTTTGATGGCTGATATTTCAACTAACAGCAGTATTACTGTAAGAAACCAGGGACAGTCTGTTCTTATTCTTAACGGCTTTACATTGAACATCAGCAAAAACGGAGCCATTATGGGCTCACAGCGTTCAGGTAAGCACATTTACGGTGAAGGAACAATTAACGCGGTTAACCCCGATGGAAAGCTTGGAAATTATAGCTTTTTCCAGGATCAGTCACATGGATATAACGGCTCTGCTAATAGAACAGTTATCGGTAGAGATGTAGTAATTAATGCGCCTAATTTCTGGTTGGGCGGTGATAGTGACGGTTCATACAACAACCACTATCCTTGGACAAGAATATATGGTACAGTTAATTTCTATGGATTGTACTCCATTGGAAGCATAAACAACAGAGCGCCTTTTATTGAAATTTTTGATACTGCCTCTGTTACAATTACCGGTCCTCAGCTATTCAAGGACAATGTGTGGAGAGCAAATAACAAATATTCATTTAACACACAGGCGTTTGAATTGAGAATTTACGGTGGTACATTCAATCTTCCAGCAGATGCAGCTAATAAAAGCTTCTGGACAAATGATTATACAGAAAACTATGTAGATGGCTCAGTAAGCTACTATAACTACGGTCTTGATAAGAATACAGCCGATGTAATTAAAATCTTCGGCGGTACATTTAACGTAGCGGGTGGTGGTATGCCTGCTATAGCTGACTATTTAACATCAGATTTTATCGGCTCAATTCCAAGTGGTGGAGACGGATTGGTTGCAAATAAAAACACATCAACCTATCACGTAGCTTATATGAACAGACCTGGATATAAGCTTGTATTTGAAAAGTACACAGAGGGAACACCTGCAAAGCTTACAGTTACAGACTACATTGACGGTAGCTTAACAGGTACATATTACTATACAACTACAAAAGAAACATTAGTTAAAACAGATAGCTATGATTCAAAGGAAGTAACATCAAATACTATTGCAAGCATTGTTGTTTATAACGAAGACCAAACAACAGTAACTGATAAGTTCTCACTCAGCTTCGGTATGAATGGTGCAGTGATGTTCTCAAACGCTATTATGCAAAAGGATTATAAGCTTCAGGCAAACGGAGATTCCTATCTTGTTGTTCCTGCAGGCTGCGACCACAGCTATGTTGAAACAGTAGTAAAGGCAACCTGTCAAACACAGGGCTCAGTTACACGCACCTGCTCGCTTTGTGGTCACTCTACAACAACTGTTACAGAGAACAAGGGCTCACACGTATATACAGTAGTTAATGACGTAGCAGCTACCTTGACAACTCTTGGTACAAAAACCTTCAAGTGCTCTGAGTGTAATGAAACAGTAGAAAAAATTTATACAGTAGATCCTTCAAGTCTTGAAATTCCTGTAACTATTAGAAATGATGACGGAACATTTGAAAATATAACAGTTCTTGCAAGTGACATATTTGAATTTGCAACATCAGGTGTTGAGGGCGCGTATGTATATTCTGTTAGCGCAATTAAGGCGTTCGGTGACTATAACATTCGCAATATTTACGGAATTACAATTCCAAAGGGAATTTTGTATGTAAATATTACAACTCATAATGTTGAAAAGTATCAAAATGTAGAATACGGCTTGGTTAATTTAACCGTTGCTGAAGGTGCTAAGGTTGAATTTTCAAACATAGGTAACCTAAGAAAGATTGAAACAATAGTAGTAGGCAAGGATGCAGATGTTTTGTTTGGCCCAAGCTGTAGCTACTTTAGTCCAAACAATGAAAGACGCGATATGCAAAAGATTGCGACAATCGACTTGTCCGCAGGTAATCATACCGTTAAGTTTATGTCTTATGCATTCGAAAGCAGAAAAACCATAACAACCTTGAAGCTTGGCGAAAATGCTAATTACGATTTTGGATATGGATGCTTTAGATACTGTAAGATTGCAGAATTAAATCTTCCTGCAACCTCATCATATGCATTTGAGGGTGAAAGCTTCCGTGAAACTTCAATAACAACATTGAAGTTCCCAGACGGCATAGATTTAACATTCGGCACAAATGCATTCTATAAATGTACTGCATTGACATCTGTTGAGTTTGGTGAAAATGCTACATATGTAATCGGTAGTGGATGCTTCAGATACTCTCCAATTCCAAAGGTAGTTCTTGCTCCAAACAGCACATACACCATAGGCTCACAGGCGTTTATTAACACAGAGCTTACAGAGCTTGATATGAGCGCAGGAAATATGACTGTTATGTTTGAAAACAGTGCATTTAACTGCTGGCTTGACAGTAAGCTTTACTGTAACCTTTCAACAATTAAGTTTGGCGAAAACTCGTCATATAGAATTAATGAATCCTCACTTAATGATGTTATCTTCACATCTCTTAAGTTAGCTCCAAATTCAAGCTATACCTTCAAGAGATTCTGCATAAACGGCACTTCAAATAAGACCGATTTTGTAGAGATTGATGCAAGCGCTGACAATATTACAGTAGTATTTGAGGGAGAAGCCTTCAGAGATAAGAAGGGACTTGTATCCCTTAAGATTAACGGTAAGAATTCATCCTATCAATTCAACGGCTCTTCCTTCTACGCAACATCAATAACAGAGCTTGTTCTGGGTGAAAACTCCACATACGTATTTGAAGGCAACGCCTTTAACAGCTCCACGCCAATAACAAGCATTGATGCAAGTGCAAAGGGAGTTAATGTTAACTTTAAGCAGAATGCATTTAACGGCAAATCAACTTTGGAAACACTCTTGATTAACGGCGAAAACGGAACATATATATTTGGTTACGAAAGCTTCAAGGGCGTAGCAGTTAAAGCTCTCACATTAGGTGAAGGCTCAAGCTATGACTTTGCAAGATACACATTCAGTAGCTGCAAGGTTGAATCTCTTGATGCAACCGCATCAAATGTAAATGTAATCTTTAACCAGGAAGCATTCAGAAACATGTCTGCGCTTACATATCTTGCATTTGGTGAAAACTCTACATATGTAATAGGTAATAGCGCATTTAACGGCACAAATCCTGTAAACGATATTGTATTCTCCAATACCTCAACCTTTGAAATAGGACAGGAGGCGTTCAAGGACACAGACTTTGCTTCAGTTAAATTTGAGGACAACTGTAATGTTACATTCAAAGGTAATAGCGCTTTCTACAATTGCTTAGCAAAAGAGCTTTACATCGGTAAGAACATAACAGCAAGCAATTATCCTTTTAGAAACTTTATGTATGCTGAAAAGATTACTATTATGGACGGTGTAGTGTGCAATAACGAATATTATTTCGAAAACGCAGGCTCAGCAGACTTTGCAACACCCCTTGTTGTATATAACCACTCAACAGATTTTGCATTCAATAGGGGTACATTTAAAAACTGTGACGGTATTGTTCTTTACACAATAACAGAAAATATCGGTACAAGAACAGACGTATTTTCGGACTGCTCAGACGGTTCAAATTACAAGGCTTGGACAGTAGTTCTTGGCATCCCACACGCCCTTGTAGAGGGTCAGGCAGATCCAACATGTACATTGAACGGTGGAACAATTTGGGTCGCTGCTGATTGTGGATGCGGCATTGAATACAGAGAAGAGCTTAACATTAATGTATATGAAAACAAGCATAACATCAAAGCGGATACAGAGCCGACAAGAGTAGATAACTATCCTGTTTCTCCAATTTTGGCACTTGGCCACTTGCAGGGCGAGTTTGTTACAATAGTTTATCCGAACGGCTATTTGTCCGTAGGTAGCGCTTTATACAACTGTGAAAGATGTATGAACGCCGAGGGTAACTATGAAAAGGAAGTAGCACCGCTTATGACTTGTCTTGGCTATTCCGTTTCCGAATTTGGGGACACAATGTCCATCACACAGGGCTATTCAATTAACGTTGATGCATATAACGCATATAAGGCAATATGCCCAAGCCTTACATACGGTATTGTTGCTAAGGGCAATAGCACAGGCGAGGCGATTTCTCCGTTGACTGTAAGCAATGGCGTTATTGATGTAGCAAGCGGTACATACCATGCTAGTCTTTCATCAGTTGTAGATAACTACATTGATGTGAAAATTAAAGGTATTTCCGAAAAGACAATGGATAGCGTTATTGTTTTGTGTGCATATATCTATGATGGCACTGAAATTAGATATGCAGATAGCGGCGTATTATCAAATACCGTTGTTGGTATATCATATAATTCAGCTTTAATTCAATAAACAGTAAAAATGCACCGAGCTTCTCGGTGCATTTTTATTGACTTAGCCTTGATAGTGTGTTAATATTAAACAAGAGAATTACTTGAGGTGAATTATGAAAAATACAACTCTTTGTTACATAGAAAAGGACGGTGAATACTTGATGCTTCACCGTTCTACAAAAAAGCAGGACGGAAGCGGTGGAAAGTGGATGGGAATAGGCGGTCACTTTGAGGAAGGGGAAAGCCCATATGACTGTGTTATCCGCGAGGTCAACGAGGAAACGGGATTAACCCTTATAGAGCCGCAATACCGGGCAGTTGTCACCTTTGACTCTGATGAATACGAGTCAGAGCAAATGCACTTGTTTACCTGCCAAAGCTTCACAGGTGAGATAGGCGCGTGTGACGAGGGAGATTTGCATTGGATTGAAAAGAGTAAAATTGGTGAGCTTAATATGTGGAACGGAGATATTGTATTTTTAAATCTGCTTGACACGGAAAAGAACTTTTTTTCCTTGAAGCTTACCTATAAGGGCGATACTCTGAAAGAATACTACATTAACGGAAAAAGGTGTGAGTAATCACACCTTTTAATCGTTATCGCAACGCTCAATAGAGTATATGAAGTCGTTTTCGCAAATAATTGCATTCAATCTTGTTGAGGAAAGCTCCTTTTGTGTGTTTAAAAGCGCGCTGTAAATAATACAGTCATCACATCTTTCAATAATCAAATGGTTGAAGCGGTCAACGCCAAACATTTCCTTGATGCGTTTGTTAGCCTCATTTTCCTGCTTGAAGCGGATTTTGATAGAGAAGGACTTCTTTGACTTAAATGGCGGAATTTTGAGCCTGAAAAGGAACTGTGCGCTAATCAAAATAAAGGTTGCGCCCGCTGCTATGATATACATAGAAGCGCCACACGCCATACCGACACCCGCAGTTGCCCAAATGCCTGCCGCAGTTGTAAGTCCTTTAACCTCGTGTTGCTTATATACAATTATACCCGCACCTAAAAAGCCGATACCTGTAACAATTTGTGCGGCAATTCGCGCAGAGTCCGCCTCAGGGCCAAAGCCGTATTTACTAACGACCATCATAAGAGCTGCACCAACACAAACGATTGTATGGGTGCGTATGCCTGCTTCCTTCATTTTCATCTTTCTTTCAAGACCTATCAAAAAGCCCAAAAAAGCAGATAGAAGAATGTCAAGCAACATAAATAAGCTATCTATCATAATTATCTCCTGTCTAAATGATAATATTATATTATCACAATATTAAAAAAATGTCAACCTGCCACTAACTAAAGCCTTGAAAATATATTAATAATATGTTAAAATAATCAAAAAGGAGTTGTTTATGGAAAAGCTTTTAATCAGTGCGTGCCTTTTGGGCGAAAAATGCAGATATGACGGACGCTCCAAGCCGAACGAGTGTGCTTTGCGTCTTGCTTCTAAATATGAGCTGATACCCATATGCCCCGAGGTTATGGGTGGGCTTCCAACACCGCGCAAGCCCAGTGAGATTAACGGCGAGCGGGTTATAATGGTTGATGGAACGGACGTAACGGCAGAATATAAAAAAGGTGCTGAAATTGCGCTTGCTTTGGCTCAGGAGCACGGGTGCAAGACAGCAATTTTGAAATCTCTCAGCCCGTCCTGTGGCAAGGGATTGATATACGACGGTACATATACGAAAACCGTTGTAAACGGCAACGGAGTAACGGCAGAGCTCCTTATGAAAAACGGTATAGCAGTATTAGACGAAACGGAGATAGAAAAATTAGGAATATGAAAATTATAGCAAGCGATTTTGACGGAACTATCAATTACAATGGCAGAGTGAGCGATGAGGACAAGGCGGCGATAAAGAGATTCAGAGCCGCAGGCAATAGGTTTGGCATTGTCACAGGCAGAGATGCGGAGCTTTCTCAATGGATAAGACAGGGTGATAATTTTGAATTTGATTTTATCATCAGCTGCACAGGCGCATTTATCAGAAACGGTGAAGGTGATGTTTTATATACCAAGGTAGGCAAAACAGGCGCATTTTTAGACGAAATAGTAAAAAAGGCTCTGGAGCTTGACGCGCGCTTCTTTACCGTAGGAAACGGCTTTAATAAGTGCTATGTAGATACACTTGGCAAAATCCCCTATGATTTTTCTATGTTAAGCGGTTTCACTCACGCAAATGCTACATTTCCAAGTGATGAAATTGCGCAGGAGTTTGCCGATTTTGTAAACAATAATTTCAGTGATAAAATTTGCGCCCACCGTAACGGCTGGAGCGTTGATATGCCACCTGCAAACACATCAAAGGTGACAGGCATATATGAATATGCAAGGATGTTCCAAAATCCCGAAATATATGCTGTGGGTGACAATGTGAATGATTTGCCAATGATAAAGGAATTTTGCGGCTACGCGGTTTCCAACGCGGTTGAAGCTGTAAAAAAGGAAGCAAAGCACCACTGTAACAGAATAGCAGATATGATAGATGAACTTATGAAGGGGGAATAACAAATGAACGCCAAGGAAAGATTTATTAAAATTTACAAAGAGAAAATAAAAAGAGAGGGCGCGGACAAGCTTCTTGAATTTATCTGCTCATCCTCATCCGACTTCTTCACCGCACCTGCGAGTGCAAGATACCATAGCTCATATGAGGGGGGGCTATGCGAGCATTCCTTGAACGTGTATGATTGCTTGTGTGAGTATTTGAACCGTCCCGTTGCAAAAGAAAAGTACGGACTTAATTACAGTGAAGAATCAATAGCTATCGTTTCCTTGCTTCACGACCTTTGCAAAATGAATGTTTATAAGACAAGCTACCGCAATGCAAAGAACGAGCAGGGTCAATGGGAAAAGGTTCCTTATTTTGAATTTGATGACTCCTTGCCCTACGGACACGGTGAAAAGAGCGTTTATATGATAACTCCGTTTATGAAGCTTACACGCGAGGAAGCCTTTGCTATAAGATATCATATGGGTTATTCCAATGTGGAAAGCACAATTGCTACCAATTCCGTTAGCAAGGCATTTGAAATGTTCCCGCTTGCATTTGCTCTGTCAACTGCTGATATGGAAGCTACATACTATCTTGAAACAGATAGAAGCAAAAGAAAGTAATCCAAACATAATACTTATGATAAAATAGAAAATCACCCTGTGAGCCTTGGTTAGCTCGCAGGGTGAAATTTTGTTTAATAATTATTTCTCCTGTGCATCGAAAACATAGCTTTCATGAGCGGATGGCACAGATGTTGTCTTTACGTGTGCAGGAATGTATTTGTCAATCTTGGTGTAGAGCACCTGCTCATAAATATATGAGTCACCGAGATTATCGACAAACTCCTTAGCAGCAGCAAGAGCCTGTGTTTCTGTGTAACCTGACTCCTTCATATATGTGGACTTATAGTAAGCAACAAGTGCATCCCTTTCTGCATCCATTTCTTCCTCTGTTGGCTCCACAGATGCACCGATTGATGTGCGCAAGGAGTAGAAAATCATTTCTGTTTTCATATTGGACTTGATATAAGCATCTCTTGTCATTCCGTATTCGGACTTTAAGTATGCATCAAGTGTTGTGTTCATCTGCTGAGCAAAGGAGCCTTCAATTGAAAGAAGCTGCTTTTCAGCCGCCTTATATTCAGCCTTTGGATATTCGATAACAACAGCATTTTGAGTAATGTACTCATAAACAAGAGAAAGGAGATACTCGTTTCTCAAAGCTTCCTCAAATTCTGCAACAGTTTTGAAGGTAGTGAAGTAATTTTGAACAAATGCATCATTGTAGGTAGGTGGAGTGAAGAGAGAAGTTACCTTTACTCTAAACATAACTTTTTTTCCTGCCATATTAGCAGCTGGCTTGTAATCTTCAGGGAATGTTGCGTAAATGTCCTTTTCAACGCCAACAGTCATACCGATAAGACCCTGCTCAAAGTCCTCAATAGCCAAGTGTGAGCCAATATAGAAGCTTGATTTTTCAGAGGAGTCAAATGTCTTGTCCTTGCCGTTTTCCTGAATAATCTTGCCATTTTCGTCAACGTAGTAGCCTGTGTATGATGCAATCAGTACATCACCCATTTCTAAAACTGTATTGTTAACGGTAATATCAACAAAAACCGTCTTTCCGCGATATTCCTCTACATAGAAATCCTCTGCAAGAGTATATTCCTTGGTGATTGTAGCCTTCAGCTTTGAGCCGATAATACCGTTTTCTACCTGGTAGGAAATCTGGTAATTGCCGTCACTGTCAGGTGTGGCAACGTGCTCAAGCCAAAAGTCGTCCTTATAAAGCTCTTTAATTTCATCACCCTTCAAGCTTGTTTCAGGGTCAATACGGTTGAAGAACTTCAAGTCAACATTGACTCTGTCGCCGCGCTTGATTGTATATTCGCTGGAGTATTGCATAAGGTAAGTGCCGATTGCCTGCTTGATGGAGTCTTCCTCACAAGAGAAGGTGTGGCTCAGGTAATTTGGTAATGTAATATACTCCGACATATCGTCATAGTCGTATTTCTTGTCGCCTCTTACACAGGCGCAGGAGCAAACTGCAAGCAGGGTTAATGCTACTAAGAGCAAACAAATAATTCTTTTTTTCATACGGTCTCCTTGACTTTTTTATCCGGATGCTTAACAACGTAGTTATCGTAAATGTTAAACATAAAATAGTAAACAAAATATGGCATTATGAGATAGAAAATAACAACATCTATGTATGAAATCAAAACCGCTTCAAACATAGAGGCGCTGATTGAGCCCACATCCATCAGCTCAGGGAGTATGCTGGGCATAACATTGAGTCCTGTGTGAATGAGAAGCTGGAAAACAAAAACTATCAAGGTGGATAGCATCATAGCTCTTTGCACGTTGTTTTCCCAAGAAAAAAGCTTTTTGATTTTTTGTGTGCCCTTTTTGGTGCATACATAAACGATAATTGCAATGATAATAGCAGGGATTAACTGCTTGAAAACGTCCTGACCGAAGGAAGAATAGAACATAATTGTGTACAGGTCACTTGTGGACAGCACGTTTTGGTCAGCCAGAAAATCGGTCATACCATTGGAGCTGACAATGTTTGCAATAATTCTGTACGTAAAGGAGATAAGCACAGAAATTGAGAAAGTACCTATTGAAAGTATGCCGTTTGCAAAATCCAGCTTGGCAAAGGCGTAAATAACAGTTGCGTAGCCAACAAACACTGCAAGAAAGTCAAAAATATTCTTCACATAAGAAAGAAAGGTATATACCCCTTGACTGTCATTAAGTGTAGATGCCGATACATAGAATATAAGAGAGAATGCCACCGCAATTAATGCAAAAATGACATTTAAGGTAAGTGAAAACTTAAAATAATTCTTTTTCATAACTACCACCTAAAATTAATCTAATACATTTTAGCATAAAAATAATTAAAAGAGAAGATTATTTGTTAAAAAACTATAAATTTTCATAATTTTATCACAAAAGGAGAGAAAATATGGACTTTTCAAAGGAATTTTCCCACGCTGACCTTATGGACTACCTTAATAAGGTGCAGTCAGAGCACGATTTTGTAGGAATATCATACGTAGGGCAAAGCGTATTCGGCAGATCAATCCCGTTAATAACACTGGGAGACAGGGCGGCGCAAAAAAGTGTTTTATATGTGGCAACGCACCACGCAAGCGAAAATATTTGCACAAGCGTTCTTCTGCGATTTTTAGAGGACTATATAGGTGCATACGAAAGATTTGCACAAATATATCAAATCAATATGAGGTATCTTTTCAAAACACGAAAAATATACATAGTGCCTATGCTCAATCCCGATGGTGTGGAATACCGCCTATCAGGTATAAATGACGATAATCCCATAAGGGAGAGAATAATCGCCTACAATGCGGGCGAGGATTTTTCAAAATGGAATGCAAACGGCAGAGGTGTTGACTTGAACCACAACTATAACGCCCACTTCGAAAAGTACAAGGCATATGAGCAAAATGAGGGTATCATATATGGTGCTCGCGGGTATAGTGGAGAATTTCCCGAAAGTGAGCCTGAGGTTTCTGCACTTGCTAATTTTATAAGATATAATGCACAGGAAATAGAGGGCATTATGACTCTGCATTCCCAGGGCGAGGAAATATATTGCTCATCAAGAGAGAAAACACTTCCTAAAGCGGAGCACATAGCAAAGCTTATATCAAGAATTACAGGCTATCGGATTTCAAGGGCAGAGGGCTCTCATGCCTGTGGCGGCTTGACGGATTGGGCAATTACAGAGCTTGAAAAACCGTCATTTACCATAGAGTGCGGCAAGGGCAAAAATCCGTTACCGCCTACTCAAATGATGCCAATATATGCTAAGCTGCGCGAGATACTGTTTACATTCCCTATTTTATTTTAGAAAATGCGTCAAAGCCCTTGAATAATTTGGGAATTCTTGCTAAAATAATCTTAACGATTTTTAAGCGAGGTATCCAAAATGGAATTAAAGGGAAAGAGGATAAATTTTTTGGGTGACAGTATTACAGAGGGTGTGGGCACAAGCGGTCCTGACAAGACATACCACGGTGTTTTAAAGGCAAACGCAGGTCTTGCCGAGGCTCGTAATTACGGCAAAAGCGGAACGAAAATAGCTCGCTTGCCTGTTATAACAGACAACCCATTCGACAAGGATTTTAATTTGAGAGCGCCCGATATGGACAAGGACGCAGATATTGTTGTCGTTTTTGGCGGCACAAACGACTACGGTCACGGCACAATTCCTCTCGGAAGCTTTGAAGATAGAGATATACATACATTTTATGGCGGCATGCATAACCTTTGCCAATACTTGATTAGCGAATATACAGGCAAAACAATTGTCTTTATGACTCCTATTCACAGAATGGAAGAAAAGAAATTTGATTGGAGCGATATTTCCGCTGATTTGATTTATTTCATTCGTGCTATCCGTGAGGTTTGCGAATATTACTCCATTCCTGTGCTTGATATGTACAAGGAAAGCGGTATGTTCGGCAATATGAGAGTATGGTGTGACATTTATATGCCAGATGGACTTCATCCAAACGATAAGGGTCACGCAATAATGGCGCATAAGCTACAAAAATTCTTGGAGAACTTGTAATATGGAATTAAAGGGAAAGAAGATAAATTTTATCGGTGACAGTATCACCGAGGGTGCAAGAGTTGAAAAGGAAGAAAACTTTTACCCCAACATTATAAAAAGAGAAGCAGGCTTGGCAGAGGCGCGCAACTACGGTGTTGGCGGCTCAAGAATAGCAAGATTGCCAAAGGAAAAGCTTGAGGGCATCCCGTCTGACGAGGATTTCAATATGCGCGCGGAGAGAATGGACAAGGATTTTGACGCGGTGGTTGTTTTCGGCGGCACAAACGATTTCGGCCACGGTAATATTCCACTTGGTACAATGGAAGATAACGACCCATATACCTTCTATGGAGCTTTAAAGACCCTTTGTCTATATCTTATAAAGAATTTCCCCGACAAGCCTATTGTGTTTATGACACCTTTGCACAGACTTAACGAGGAGCTTGATTACAGAAAAAGGCTTGCAGACGGCAATCCCTATGCTCGCCCAATTGCCGATTTTGTAGATGCCATCAAAGAGGTGTGCAGACTGTTTTCAATTCCTGTTCTTGATATGTTTGAAAATAGCGGTATGCCTGCGCGTGTTTGGGCTTGGTGTGAAAGATATATGCCTGACGGACTTCATCCAAATGACGAGGGTCAAAAGCTCATAGCACACAAGCTACAAAAATTCTTGGAGAACTTATAATGGAATTAAAAGGAAAGAAGATAATTTTCTTAGGTGACAGTATTACAGAGGGATGTGGCACAAGCTCACAGGAGAGGGTGTATCACGGAATTCTCAAAGAAAGATACGGCTTGAGAGAAATCAAAAATTACGGAGAGGGCGGCACAAGGGTAGCTCGTCAAACAGAAATCACCAGCTTAGTGCGTGACAGAGATTTTATATTGAGAGCGCGCGATATGGACAAGGATGCTGATGTGGTTGTTGTTTTCGGTGGAACTAATGATTACGGTCACGGTCAAGCCGCACTCGGCAGCATAGATAACCTTGATATGCATACCTTCTACGGTGCTTTGCACACTCTTATCAGAAACTTGATAAATGACTACGTTGATAAGCAAATAGTGTTTATGACACCGCTACATAGACACAACGAATACGGACAGGGTACCTGGAAGCCTGACGGAGTGGAGCAAAGACCTCTTTGCGACTATGTAAAAGCTGTAAAGGATGTTTGCGAGTACTATTCTGTACCAGTGCTTGATTTGTATTCCTGCGGTGAGCTTTGCGGTAATACTCCTGTATGGTATAAGGAATATATGCCCGATGGACTTCATCCCAACGATAAGGGACATGAGATAATAGCGAATAAGCTCGGTAAATTTTTAGAAAATCTTTAAAGTAGCTGACACATAAGGCACAACCACAACACACACAAAGCGCTACACATTAACAAAAAAATCAGGAGTTTTTTGAAAATTCCTGATTTTTTATCGTATATTTATTGATTTCCTTGTATGAAAAAGGTTTGTTAATGTGACAGCCCATTTATTTGATTAAATTTTGCTCTCTGCCATTTAAATACGCATCAATATTGGAAAGCACGGTGTTAAAGCATCTTGTTCTTGATTCAAACGATCCCCAAGCCATATGAGGGGTGAGAATTACGTTGTTGTAGTTAAGGATTTTGATAAACGGGTGATTTTCGTCAATAGGCTCATAGGAGAATACGTCGCAGCCAACTCCGCCAATAGTCCCATCAATAATTGCTTGTGCGATAGCGCCTTCATCCCAAACCTTACCACGGGCAACGTTGATAATAATGGCGCGTTTTTTCATCATTTTAAGCTCGTTTTCACCTATCATTTTGTTTGTTTTGTCGGTGAGAGGGCAGTGTATAGATATAATATCGGAGCGGCATAAAAGCTCGTCCAAGGATACACATTCAATTTCGTCCGTTGGAGTTCTCTTGTTGGCAATAACCTTACAGCCAAATGCAGAAGCAATTTTTCCAACCGCCTTGCCTATATTGCCATAGCCGATAATTCCCCAGGTAAGCCCGTCCATTTCGTGATAAACAGGCTCAAGCATATTTGCGCTGACGCTTTTATGATAGCCGCCACCGTGAACAAATTCTCTGTATTCCTGCAAATGTGTCATAAGTGAGCAAGCCATAGAAACAGTTACCTGTGCCACACAGGATGTAGAGTAGGCAGGGGTGTTGGCAACGGCAATTCCTCTGGATTTGCAATATTCAATATCAATGTTGTCATAGCCTGTTGCAGTTTCGCATATTAATTTTAGATTTTTCGCGTGCTTTAAAGCATCCTCGTTCATTTTCACCTTGTTGACTATGATAATGTCGGCATCCTTTACGCGCTCAGGTGCTTCCTCTTGGGATGTCACAGGGTATTTGGTAACAGTGCCATATCTTTCAGCACCGCTTAAATCAAGGTCATCGCCAAGTGTTTTATAATCAAGAATAACAATATTCATTTTTTCTCCTTAAATTCTTAAAAGCTTTATTCTTTCTTTGTAGTCGGGCATATATTTTTCAACCACCGCCCAAAACCTTTTTGAATGATTCATTTCCACCATATGTGATAGCTCGTGTACAACAATATAGTCAATAGCCTCTATGGGGTAAAGACACAGACGGAAGGAAAAGCTTAAATTTCCGCGCGAATTGCAGCTTGCAAAGCGTGCCTTTGCAGAGGATGCAGAAATTTTATTTGGGGTAAGACCCATAATAGATGCATAATGCTGGACACGTGGAACTACAATTTCAAGAGTTTTTCTCTTTAAATCCGCAATTTCCTGCTTTGTAAACATATAGGGGTTAAAGGGAAGGCTTTTGTATTTTTGGAGCCGTTCATTAATCCAGTCCGCCTTCTGATTTACAAAATCGTCAATATATTTTCGGCTAAGCCCCCGGGGAGCTTTAACCACAACCGTCAAGTCTGCCTTGACCTGCAATGCAAGAGTTTTTCTCTTGGAATAAATAATTTCGTATACCACAAGATCACCTCATAGTAATTTTATCATAATACTGATATTTTGTCAATTACGATAAGGTACGAAAGCAAATAGTTGACAAAGTTATAAAAATATGCTATGCTTTAATTGTAAAAAGGTGTTTTTGAAATTCATTAAAGGAGGGATTGATTATGAAAAGATTGTTAACTGTGACGGTAGTGATGGTGCTTTTGTTAATTTCATTTTCCGGGTGTGTGAACGAAAGCAGTACTCCCAGTAGCACTGTAAATAATACTCATAGTAGCGCTCAAACTTCCAATAGCGAAAAAAGAATTATTGATTATTCAAGTTGGGGAAGCATATCCAACTATATGACGTACGAAAATAATAAATACATTCTTACTTTACCAAACTCCTTATCCACATTGGACATTAGCGATTACATTCAATACTTTGAAAAGGTTGAGGTTGAGGTTTTAAAAACAGCAGAATCGAGAATATTGGAAAAAACCAAAGAATATGATCGAAAATCTGGCTTTTATCTTCAAAAGGATCAAGAAGGGTGTTTGTGCCTTTTTGTAGAAGTGATAGTCCCACTTGAACCACCAACAATTAATGGTATTACAATGGGAGGCTGCGGCAATGACCATGATCACCTATTTTTCAAGGAAGTATTAATTGATATTTCCAAATAGCTTGTTATAATGATTAAAGGTCGGCGATGTTTTGCCGACTTTTAATCGTTATATGGAATAAATTTCAAAAATGCGACAAGATATGCTATTGAAAAATAAAAAAGAGTATGTTATACTAACAAGGTAAGCTTTGAAAGGAGAAGGACATGGCTGATAGCATTAAAATAATAACACAAAATAAAAAAGCGTTTCACGATTATTTCGTCATAGAAAAATATGAAGCAGGCATAGAGCTTTTTGGCACTGAGGTCAAGTCACTTCGCCAGGGTCAGGTTAATTTGAAGGACTCCTTTTGCAAGGTTTACGACGGTGAGCTTTTGGCTTTGGGAATTCATATTAGCCCATATGAAAAGGGCAATATTTTCAACAAAGACCCAATGCGTCACAAGAGATTGCTTATGCACAAAAAGGAAATTATGAAGTTAAACGGCTTGCTCACTCGCGACGGTTATTCCATAATCCCCTTATCCCTTTATTTTAAGGGCTCAAGGGTTAAGGTGGAAATAGGACTTTGTAAGGGAAAAAAGCTCTATGATAAGCGCGAGAGTGAAGCGAAAAAAACTGCTGAAAGAACAATGGAAAGAGCAACCAAGGGGGAAATATAATGAAAAAGTATTTGTATGATTTTATGGTAGAGTGTGACTATTTGGAAAGTGACAGAGATTTCTTGATTTCTGCATATGAAAAGATAGTTGAGGGCGATGACACGAGGGCAGAATGGGAAAGAATCTTAAAGATTTACGATGCTAATATCAAGTGCGACTATTACAAGGAAATATTAGTCCCTGCTTGGAATGTGGGAAAAACCGTTAACGTTCACCCATACACATCAGGCTTGCTTATCTTTATGTGTATGTCAAAGCGCTTGAAGGAGCTTTACATTGAGCGCGGCATCAGCCTTGAAATTTTCAAAAAATCCATGCTTGACTTGAAGTATAAGCTTGATGAATGTAAGACGGTTCGCGGCATTATCGGCTCATTTGTTGCTTGGTGGTTCCCTGGATTTTTCGACCTTACAAGATTCGGTCTTGGCAGATTGCAGTTTGAAATTTCCAATTTTGGTCACGAATATGAAAAGAACGGTCATAAGCTCCAAAAGGACAGCAAGGTTATCGGCATACATATTCCAAGAGATGGCACACCGTTTGACGAGGCAAGCTGCATAGAAGCATATAAGATGGCAAAGGAATTCTTCACCGAGATTGAGGGCGAGGAAAAGCCGTTTGTCTGCCATTCTTGGCTTCTTTACCCAAAGCACGAGGAGATTTTGAACCACAATAGCAATACATATAAGTTTTTCTCACGCTTTGATGTTTTCGAGTGGGCTGATAATGAGGGAGAAGACCTTTGGAGACTCTTTGATACAGAGGACAGAAATCCTGATAGATTGCCAACAAACACATCCTTCAGACGCAACTATGTTGAGCACCTCAAAAAAGGCGGCTTAGTTGGTTGGGGTCATGGCGTATTCTTCTTTTAAATAATTTGAACCTACAAGTCGACTCTTGTAGGTTCTTTTCTTATTGTGTAAAAAGTTTATTATTGACAAAATAACAGTTATGATATATAATACTACTACATCCTATGGGGCTGCAACGGCTTCGACGGGGACTGTAAGATATGATAAGCGTAGCGGGCTGGCTAATCCCGTAATAATGGCTAAATTTAAATAATAAACGACAACAGAACTGTTGCTATGGCTGCCTAACTAATTGCCCTTTTGGGCGATTAGCGGCAGTGCTGTGGCCTTATGCGCCACCCGTTCCTCCGAGGAGTACCTCGCCCTTGGACTGAGCGTAACACGAGAGGTGAACTTGAATTGAGAGTTTTGTCTGTATCAATCAAGCATTAAGACAATACCTGAATAAAAGCCTGTCAAGCGGCGTTTTGTAGGGGAATTTCAGTAGATTGACTGCCTACGGAGAAAGTTATGTTAAGTGGTTTTCGGACATGGGTTCGACTCCCATCAGCTCCACCA